>JAIYAO010000069.1 GCA_027488965.1 Alphaproteobacteria bacterium | reverse complement strand
TGGCCCGCGCCCCGCGCGGGCCGGATGGGGCGCGCGCGCCATGGCGCGGACGATGATCTCAAATGGGAGCCGTCTCCCTGTTCGCCTTCACTCTCCGTCATTCCGGCCGGAGCGCGCGGTACGCGCGCGCAGCGCCGGAACCCAGGCGTTCAAGCGGCCTGCCGCGCCCAGTCCCCTGGATTCCGGATCGCGCCTCCGGCGCGTCCGGAATGACGGAGTTTTGGAGGCAAGGACCGGAGCGTCTGTTTTTCGCCGACAACGGACAGTGCGAACTACTTCAGCCCCAAGCTTTCGAGCAGGAACAGGCCGAACAATAGAGCGCCAATTGCTAGAAACCACGTTCGGTAGCTATCGAAAAACAGCACCAGCCTAAAGAAGCCTGGGCTCTGCTCACGCACTCCCCAATTCGGAAGCCGCCAAAAAATGAACCGCGCATGGCCAGTCCGTTTAGCCTCACTTACTCCCACGAACGAGAGATAGGCGAGCGCGGCGCTAACGATCATCCCCAGAAGCGCCACCCAAGTCGGCATTAGATGTCCTTAAGCGCATTCCGTTGAACGTCTCAAACGGGCCAGCGATGCCCGGGTCGCCGTATTGGTACGGGTGACGGGGTCGATCAAGACCTTCCGGTCGGTCCCCGCCCATCCGACCGGGTCAAAGTTGCCGGGAGCGGCCGTCGCCGCATCACCAATCCAGAGTGAGACTTCTGCAGGTGTCGCAAGTCGAAGCATCTCCGGTGGCAACGCCTCGACATTGAGGGCGCGAGCACTTCCCGGGTTCCCGCGCGATGTGCAGGCTGAGGGACTTAGATTCTCCCAGCGAGACTCCCTCCGATCTGCACAACTTCTTCATCGCTTCGAGGGCGTCCGCGCGCGTTTCTACTGCGAACTCGTGTTTGTCTTTAGTGGTCCAAGAAGCCGGCCACACAACGTTCGCCTTGCAGCGAGCACACTGGATAGGTGTGGTCAGATCAGACACGATTGCCAGTCTATCTCGGATCGCAGCTACTGAGCCAACGTCCGTTTGGGGCCAATAGCGGACATTAGCTGCGCGCCCACGCGCCCTACAGCACGCCCTTCGTGCTCGGCGCGACGCCCGCCGTGCGCGCGTCCAGCTCCACCGCCGTGCGCGTCGCGCGCGCCAGCGCCTTGTAGCAGGACTCCACGATGTGGTGGGTGTTCTCGCCGTAGAGGTTCTCGATGTGGACGCAGGCGCCGGAGTGCATGGCGAAGGCCTGGAAGAATTCCTTGAACAGCTCGGTGTCCATCTCGCCCAGCTTCGGGCGCACGAGATTGACCCGCCAGATCAGGTACGGCCGGTTGGCGAAATCGACGGCGGCGCGCGAGAGCGTCTCGTCCATCGGGATGTAGGCGTGGCCGAAGCGCCGGATGCCCTTGTGGTCGCCCAGCGCCTTTGAGAAGGCTTCGCCGAGGCAGATGCCCACGTCCTCCACGGTGTGGTGCATGTCCACGTGCAGGTCCCCGCGGGCGGCGATCTTCAGGTCGAACGCGCCGTGCTTGGCGAAGCTTTCCAGCATGTGGTCGAAGAAGCCGATGCCGGTGGAGATCTCGGCCGCGCCCGTTCCATCGAGAACGAGCTCGAGATCTATCGAGGTTTCCTTGGTCGCCCGCGCCACTTTCGCCGTTCGCATCTTCTTCACCGGGTTTAACATGCGCTGAATTCAAAGCCTTCAGCGACAGTCTATAGAATGGCAGTCAACAATATGCGCTGCGAAGTAACGTCGCAATATTTAGGTCATCATAAATCTTTGGCCATCACTAATGCCGGGATGGCGGCGTTCCCGGGCGTGGGGACGGCACCCCCGCGTGATGCGCCCGGATTGTCGGCCCAGGATGTCGAACGACGCAAGCACCCCCGCGACGCAGCGGACGGGCCTCGGGCTGCAAGCCCTGACGGCGCTTGCGTTCTGCGGCCTGCTGCTGGTGTTCGGCGCGGGCGCTGTGGCCCTCGAATGGCAGACGGACCAGCGGCGCGCGCGGGAGCGCGCGCTCTCCATTGTGGAGGAGCGCGCCGATATCCTCGCGGGGCAGGCGGCCGATGCGCTGCGCGTCGCCGATGGCGCCACGCTGGAGACGCTGGCGCTGTCCATCGCGCACCGCAACGCCTCGCTCGGCGTGCGGGTGGTGGGCACGGACGGGTCGGTGCTCGTCTCCGACGTGGCGCGGCCGGATGCCGTCAAGCTGCTGGAGCGCCTCACGCGGGCGCGCGCGGACAGGGTCGTGTCGGTCTATGAGCCCGAGCTGGTGGCCGCCGCGGCGCCCGTGCGCCTCGACGGGGTGCTGGTGGGCGTGCTGGCGGTGGCCGCAGAGCGCGCGCCGCTGGAGGCGGGGCAGGGCGGTTCGGCGGTGCGTCTCGCGCTGCTGATGCTGGGCGTGCTGGCGCTGGCGATCCCGGCGGCGATGTGGCTGGGACAGAAGGTGCTTGCGCCGCTGGGACCCATCGTGGCGTTCATCGACGGCCTCGGCGAAAAGCAGCTGGCGGACCGGCTCGCGCCGAAGGACGTGCTGGCGCGCGGCGAGTTCGGGGAGCTGGCGGCGGCGTGCAACCGCATGGCCGATCGCCTGCAGCAATCCTATCGCCGCCTGCAGCGCATGGCCTACAGCGACACGGCCACCGGCCTGCCCAACCACGAACGCTTCGCGCGCGACGTCACCGAATTCCTGTCCACGCGGCAGGAGGACGTGGGCGCGCTCTTCGTGGTGCGCCTCGACCGGCTGGAGCGCATCTTCGACGCCATCGGCCAGGACGCCGGCGATGAACTTCTCACCCGCATCGTGGGCCGGCTGTCGGCCGCCGTGCGCGCGATCGACCGCATGGTGCGCACCGAAACCTGCGTGGAGCGCCCCAGCCAGCTCGCCCGCTTGCGCGGCGGCGATTTCGGCGTGCTGGCGCCGCGCCTGCGCGGGCCGGAGGACGCCGCCCGTTACGCGCAGCTGCTGGCGTCCGCGCTCAACCAGCCGTTCGACTGGCGCGAGAACAAGCTCGTGCTCGGCGCCGTGATCGGGGCCGCGATCCTGCCGCAGGACGGCGCCGACGCCGACACCGCCATCCGCCACGCGATGCTGGCGATGGCCGCCGCGAAAACAGACACCGGTCGCATGAAGTTCTTCACCAAGGCGCTGGACCGGGAGGCCAACGCCCAGCTCGCCTTCGAGCGCGAGATGCGTGTCGCGCTGGAGAACAACGAGTTCCGCGCCTTCTTCCAGCCGAAGATCGACCTGATGACGGGCCGGGTCATCGGCGCCGAAGCGCTGGCCCGCTGGGTCAAGCCGGACCGCACCATGGTCAGCCCCGGCCGCTTCATCCCCGCCGCCGAGGAAAACGGCCTGATCGGGTCGATCTCCGACATCATCATGCGCGATGCGTGCTGGAAGGCGGCGTCGTGGGCGCGCGAGGGCTTCCCGATCAGCGTCGCCATCAACATCTCGCCGCTGCAGTTCGCCGACGAACGCTTCACCGACAAGGTGCTGCGCATCATGGCGGAGGCGGGCGTTCAGCCGAACCGCGTCGAGCTTGAGATCACCGAGTCCGTGGCGCTGGAAAACCCCGACCGGGCCCTGCGGCTGCTGGAGCCGCTGCGGGCGGAGGGCGTGAAGGTGTCGCTCGACGACTTCGGCTGCGGCCACTCCAGTCTCGCGTCGCTGACGCGCCTGCCGTTCGACATCATCAAGATCGACCAGCAGTTCGTGCGGGCGCTGGCGAAGGATCGCCACGCGCCGGCGATCATCGAGATGATCCTCGCGATGGCCGCCTCACTTGACTACACGGTGGTCGCCGAAGGCGTGGAGACCGAGCACGAGGCCGAGTTCCTGCGCCGCCGCGGCTGCCAGATCGGGCAGGGCTTCCTCTATGGCGCCGCGATGCCCGCGCCGGACTTCCTGCGCTTCAACGTCGAGCGCGCGGGCCACCTCGCCGGTTTCCCCTCGGCGCGGGCAGTCTGACGTCATGCAAGATCCTGCGCCCCCCATCGCCCTTCACCACGACAACCGCTTTGCGGCGGTGGCGGAAGCGCGGCGCACGTCTGTGGGCATGCGGCTCGTCCTTGCGGCAGTGCTGGGCGTTTTCTGTCTGATTTTCACCCGGGACCTGCCGCTATCGCTGACGTGGTTTGTTCTCGTCGTCGCAACGCAGGTGCTCGATCGCATCGCCATCGGCGCATTTCTCGCGGCGCCGGCGGCCCGACGGCGGCGGGAGTCGCTGGTCCTGACGGCGACGACGACGCTGGCGGCCCTCGTGTGGTCGATGGGTTTCCTGCTGTTGTGGCGGATGGGCGGCGATCTCGGCAAGGTGGTGGCGACGCTGTCCTGCGCGGGCTCGATGTTGCACGTGGCGGTGGTCTGCTACCACTCGCCGCGGCTGTTCTGGCTCATGATTGCGCCGTACGCCCTGATGCTCGCGGGGCCGATGATCCTGATGAGCACCGCGCTCGGGGATGTGCCGCTGGTGGCGGGTCTCGGGCTGATGGCGGCGGGCGTCGGGTTCATCGGTAATTTCTTTGCGTCCTACCGGCAGCTGCGCGGCATGACCGAGCGCGTCGAGGCGTCGCGCGCCGAGGCCGAGGCCCGCCGGCAGGAGGCCGACGCGGCCAACGCCGCCAAGTCCGATTTCCTCGCCACCATGAGCCACGAGTTGCGCACGCCGCTCAACGCCGTGATCGGGTATGCGGAAATCCTGGAGGAGGAACTCTCCCGCGAGAGCCGCGACCAGAGCGTTCGCGACGCCGAGCGCATCCGCGTGGCGGGCCGCCACCTGCTGACGCTGATCAACGCGGTGCTCGATCTGTCCAAGATCGAGGCCGGCCGGCTCGACGTGCACCCTACCGATGTGGACGTGGCGCAGCTCGTCGCCGAGGTCTGCATGACGGTGGCGCCGGCGGCGCGCACCAACCGCAACCGCCTGCACGTGCGGTGCGCGCGTGATGAGGCGGGCGTCACCGACGGCGTGCTGCTGCGCCAGTGTCTGCTCAACCTCCTCTCCAACGCCAGCAAGTTCACCCGCGACGGCCGCGTGGACCTCCAGGTGCTGCGCCAGGGCGACACCCTCACATTCATCGTCACCGACACCGGCATCGGCATGACGGAGGCGCAGATGGCCAACCTGTTCCAGCCGTTTGTGCAGGCGGATGCGTCGGTCACGCGCAAGTTCGGCGGCACCGGGCTCGGCCTCGCCATCACGCGCCGGCTTGCCGGCATGATGGGCGGCGATGTGTCGGTCTCCAGCCGGATCGGCGAGGGGTCCACGTTCACGCTTACGATCCACGCGCCCCGGCCCGCGCTGGCCCGCGCGGCGTAGCGCCGCTTGATTGCCGCTCCGCTACGCCAGCGTTCGAACACGCGCCTCGCGGTCCCACCGCCGGGTGGCGCTTGCGGCGATTAAGGCTTCCGCGTCGTCGCCGATGTCGATCACGCCGTCGTCGGCGAGAATCCGCGCCGCCTCCAGCAGCGGCGCAGCCTCCGCGGTGAACCCGATTGCCTTGAGGTGTCCGTAGGCGTCGCGCAGGAAATCAATCGCGGCGCTTTCCTTTAACAGCGCGGCGCAACCTTCCGCTGACACCACTAGCGATACCGCGTCGAACAGCACGGAAGGCGATCCCCCGAGCTGGCCGCCGGCTGCCAGCGGCTCGCCGCTGTCTGTCATCACGCCGCCGATGCGCGGTGCGATAATTTTCACGGCGGCTCCCTCAGATTCCGCGGCAGCGCGCACAGCGTCCACGATGCGCGCATCCGCCCCGTCCGTGACGAGGATGGCGATGGCGCGACCGGCCAGGCTATCCTCGTACTTGCCGATGAGCCGAAGCGCGGGCGACGGCGCCATGTCTATCGGCTCCGCTGCCGGCGCTGACGCCGCCGGCAGCGGTACGTTGAGGCCGTCTGCTACCCGTGCGGCGAGATCCTCGTCGACGTTGCGGAGGTTGGACAGGACGCGGCGCACCACGTGGTCCAGCTTCACTTTCGAGAGCTCGAAGACCAGCCCGCTGGCGATGTGCGCCTGTTCAATCCCGGATTGCGAGCTGTAGAAGAGGCGGGCGTGGCTGTAGTGATCGGCGAAGGATTCGGCGCGCAGGCGCACCTTTTGATCGCCCGTCACGGCGCGAAAGCTGCGGAAGCCGTGCGTCGGGTCCTCCCGCGGGCCGGGCTCTTCGCCGGCGTCAGCGAGACTGTTCGGCTCGTAATTGGCGCGGCCGGCGAAAACCTGCGTCTGCATGTGGCCGTCGCGCTGAAAGTTCTGCATGGGACAGCCCTTGGCGCGATTGACCGGGATCTGGTGGAAGTTGACGGTGCCGAGTCGCGAAAGCTGGGTGTCCTGATAGGAAAACAGCCGGCCTTGCAGCAGGGGATCTTCCGAGAC
Organism: Alphaproteobacteria bacterium; assembly: GCA_027488965.1. Taxonomy (GTDB): domain Bacteria; phylum Pseudomonadota; class Alphaproteobacteria; order Caulobacterales; family Aquidulcibacteraceae; genus VFBF01. The sequence goes on along the minus strand of JAIYAO010000069.1, from coordinate 32,126 downwards.
GTCGATGCCTGGCGGCATGTTGGTGGGCAGGAATGCGACCTGTTCGGTCTCCGCGAAGAAGTTGTCCGGGTTGCGGTCGAGCACCATGCGGCCGATCAGGCGCACGGGATGCAGTTCCTCCGGAATGAGCTTGGTGGCGTCGAGGATGTCGAAGGGCAGGGCGTCTGCCTCCGCCTGCGACAGCAATTGCACGCCCAGCGCCCATTCGGGGTAATCCCCGGCCTCGATGGCCTCGTGGAGATCGCGCCGGTGAAAATCCGGATCGGCGCCGGCAATCTTTACAGCTTCATCCCAGCAGGTGGACTGCAGGCCCAGCATGGGGCGCCAGTGGAATTTGACGAACGTCGCCTCGTCGTCCTCGTTCAGCAGCCGGAACGTATTGACGCCGAAGCCCTCCATCATCCGCAGTGATCGCGGCAAAGTCCGGTCGGACATCGCCCACATGATCATGTGCGTGGTTTCCGGGAGAAGGCTGACGAAGTCCCAGAAGGTGTCGTGCGCGCTGGCGGCTTGGGGATAGCCTCGGTCTGCTTCCATCTTCACGGCGTGGATGAGATCGGGGAACTTGATGGCGTCCTGGATGAAGAAAACCGGGATGTTGTTGCCGACGAGATCCCAGTTGCCGTCGCGCGTATAGAACTTCACGGCGAAGCCCCGGACGTCGCGGGGTGTATCGACCGATCCCGCGCCGCCTGCGACGGTGGAGAACCGCACGAACACCTCCGTGCGCTCGCCCACCTCAGTGAGGATCTTGGCGCGGGTAATGCCTTCCAGGCTGTCGGTGAGCTCGAAGTAGCCGTGTGCGCCGGAGCCGCGCGCGTGGACGATCCGCTCGGGAATGCGTTCGTGGTCGAAGTGCTGGATCTTCTCGCGCAGGACGAAATCCTCAAGCAGCGTCGGACCGCGGTCGCCTGCCTTGAGGGAGTTCTGGTTGTCGCTGATCGTCACGCCGTGGTTCGTGGTGGTGCGCTCGGCAGGGGAGACGGCGGTCTGGTGCCGTTCGCCGCCCTGGCCCAGGGGCGCGTCGTCGGTGCGCTGCGGCGCTGCGGCGGGGGGCTTGTTCTTTGCCATGGGGGCTCTCCGTTGTCGGCCGGCCGCCTCCATGCTGTGGTGCAGGCGTTGCAGGTACGCCCCTGAAACAAGGATGCGGTGCGGGATGTTCCGGGCTGTTCTGCGCGCCCTTGATCGCCGGCCCGGCCCGCGCCACGTTCCCCTCCATGACCTCCTCAGACACGCGACCCGAAATTTGGCACGGCACGACGATCCTTGCGGTGCGCAAGGGCGGGCGGGTCGTCATCGCGGGCGACGGGCAGGTGTCCGTGGGCGCCACCATCATGAAGGGCAACGCGCGCAAGGTGCGGCCGTTGGGGGAGGGGAAGGTGATCGCCGGGTTCGCCGGCGCTACGGCCGATGCGCTGACGCTGTTCGAGCGGCTGGAGCAGAAGCTGGAGCGGTTCCCGAACCAGCTCGCACGGGCGTCGGTGGAGCTGGCGAAGGACTGGCGGATGGACCGGGCCCTGCGCCGGCTGGAGGCGATGATCATCGTCGCCGACGCGAAGGAAACCTACCTCGTCACCGGCACCGGCGATGTGCTGGAACCCGAACACCCGGTGGTGGCTGTGGGATCGGGCGGCAACTACGCGCTCGCGGCCGCCCGCGCGCTCTATCCCCACGTGGACGGCGCCGAAGCCATAGCGCGTGAGGCCATGGGGATCGCAGCGGACATCTGCGTCTACACCAACCGGACCCTGACGGTGGAGAGCCTGTCGTCATGACCGACTTCAGTCCCCGCGAGATCGTCTCCGAACTCGACCGCTTCATCGTGGGGCAGGGCGACGCGAAGCGCGCGGTCGCCATCGCGTTGCGCAACCGGTGGCGCCGGCGGCGCCTGCCCGATGGGCTGCGCGAGGAGGTGACGCCGAAGAACATTCTCATGATCGGCCCCACCGGCGTCGGCAAGACCGAGATCGCGCGCAGGCTCGCGAAGCTTGCGGGCGCGCCGTTCCTGAAGGTGGAGGCCACGAAGTTCACCGAGGTCGGCTATGTGGGCCGCGACGTGGATTCCATCGTGCGCGATCTCGTGGAAGTCGCCATCGGCATGACGCGGGAGAAACGCCGCCGCGAAGTGCGCGCCCGCGCCGAAGTGGCGGCGGAGGAGCGGCTGGTGGTGGCGATGGTCGGCGCCAATGCGTCTGAAGCCACTAGGGAGTCCTTCCGCAAGAAGCTGCGCAACGGCGAGATGGAGCAGAGCGAGATCGAGATCGAACTGTCTGAGTCTGCTGCGCCGCCGATGCTGGAGCTGCCGGTGGGCGCCGGCGGGATGGGCGGCGGGGGCGGCGGCCCGATCAATCTCGGCGACATCTTCGGCAAGGCGTTTGGCCAGCGCTCGAAGCGGGTGAAGTCCACCGTCGCCGATGCGCGCGCGCCGCTGATCCAGGAAGAAAGCGACAAGTTGCTCGACGGCGATGCGGTGACGAAAGAGGCGCTGCGCGCGACGGAGGAGGACGGCATCGTCTTCCTCGACGAGATCGACAAGATCGCCTCCCGCGCCGAACGCGGCGGCGGCGATGTCAGCCGCGAAGGCGTGCAGCGCGATCTCCTGCCGCTGATCGAGGGCACGACGGTCGCCACCAAGCACGGGCCGGTGAAGACCGACCATATCCTGTTCATCGCGTCCGGCGCCTTCCATGTGGCCAAGCCGTCCGACCTCCTGCCGGAACTGCAGGGCCGCCTGCCCATCCGCGTGGAGCTGAAGGCGCTGACGCGCGAGGATTTCCGGCGCATCCTCACCGAACCCGAGGCCAGTCTCATCACCCAGTACGTGGCGCTGCTGAAGACCGAGGGCGTGGACCTCCAGTTCGAGGACGCCGCCATCGACGCCATCGCGGAACTCGCCGCGGACGTGAACGCCAGCGTGGAGAACATCGGCGCCCGGCGCCTGATGACGGTGCTGGAACGCGTGCTCGACGAGGTGAGCTTCACCGCGCCGGACCGGGGCGGGGAAGCGGTGCGCGTGACGGCGGACTACGTGCGCGAGCGCGTGGGCGAACTGGCGAAGAACGCGGACCTGAGCCGGTTCATTCTATAGCTGCTGTCATCCCGGAAAATCGCGCAGCGATTTATCCGGGACCCCGTTCCCACGAGCCGCTACGAATTCAGCCCCTCGTAGAGATCAAGCCAGTGGGGATTGTCCTTCTCCACGAGGGCGATCTTCCGGGCGCGCCGCCACCGCTTCAGCCGCTTTTCGTGTTCGAACGCCAATCCGGCGTCGGAGAAGGGCGCATACCAGACCAGCCGGGTGAGGTTGTACGTCTTGGTGAAGCCCGCGATCAGTCCGTTGCGATGCTCGAAGATCCGTCGCTGCAGGTCTGTGCTGACGCCCGTGTAGAAGACGCCGCGATCCGCGTTGGTCAGCAGGTAGACGTAGAACGTCGTTTCCATCGCACGGCGTTCGGTTGTGGGAGGATGGAACGGGGTCCCGGATAAATCGCTGGCGCGATTTTCCGGGATGACATGGTGTCCGACTACACCCCCGCCAGCGCCTTCAAGCTTACCGCCGGGCGCGGGCCCATATGCGAGATCACTTCCGCGGCCGCCACGGAACCAAGACGTCCGCATTCCGCGAGCGGCAGACCCTTCGCCAGACCGAACAGGAACCCCGCCGCGTACTGGTCTCCGGCGCCGGTGGTGTCGATCACCTGCGCGACGGGCTCGGCCTTCACCGAAACCGTCTCAGCACCGGCGGCGATCACGGAGCCATGCTCCGAGCGCGTCACCGCCACGATAGGGCACGCCGCGCGCGCGGCCGTCAGCGCCTCGCCGAGATCCTTCGTTTCGTAGAGCGCGCATATCTCGGCCTCGTTGGCGAACAACACGTCGATGTGGTGCTCCACGAGGTGCAGGAAGCCCGCGCGGTGGCGCTCCACGCAGAACAGGTCCGACAGCGTCACCGACACGCGGCGGCCGGCGGCCTTGGCTATCTCGGCGCCGTGCACGAACGCGGCTTTCGCCTCGTCACGGTCGAACAGGTAGCCCTCCATGAACAGGATCGACGCGTCCTCGATCAGCGCCTTGTCGATGTCGCCGGAGTCGAGCAGCGACGAGGCGCCGAGGAAGGTGTTCATGGAGCGCTGGCCGTCGGGCGTCACCGCAATGAGGCTGCGTGCGGTGGCGGGCTGGCCCTTGCGCGGCGGCGTGGTGAAGCGGACGCCCCCGGCGGCGAAGGCGCTGGCGTAGCTTTCGCCCAGCGAATCGTCGGCCACCTTGCCCATGTAGCCCGCCTTGCCGCCGAAGCTCGCGACGCCCGCCATGGTGTTGGCCGCAGAGCCGCCCGGCGCCAGCACCTTGTCCGCCGGGAAGAGGCCGGTGAGTTCGAGGGCGCGCGCCTCCTCGATCAGCGTCATGGACGCGGGCTCCAGCCCGTGGCGCGTGAGGAACGCGAAGTCGACCTGCGCGAGCACGTCGACGATGGCGTTACCGACGGCGACGACGTCAAAGGCGGCGCGGGACATCGACATTACTGGGAACTCCTGGAAACAGACCGCCGGGTTCTGGCGGGGGAGGGGCGCGGGCGCAAGCGATTGCGCCGGGCGGGCCTGCGCGGCATGGTCGCGCCATGCTGACTCGGTCCCTTTCCGGCGTCGCGGCGCTGGTGGTGCTGGCGGGCTGCGCGTCCACGACCATGGGCCCCGCGCCCGTTTCCGGCGGCGTGAGCGGGCGGTCTGCGCCGTCGGCGTCGGCGCGCGGGGCGCGGCTCGATCCCGGCGCGGCGCTGCTGCGCGCAGGCGCGGCGGACGCCATCACCACCGCTCAGGCGCGCGCCCTGTTCGGCCCGCCCGATGTGGAGCGGCGCGACGGCGCCGGCGCGCTCATGGTGTGGACGCTGCCCACCTGCGCGCTCACGCTGGGCTTCGCCAACGACCGGTTGCGCAGCGTTGAGCCCGGCGCGCGGCGCACGGGCGCCGCTGCGCCGACCTTGCAGGCCTGCATCGCCGAAGCGCGCACGCGCGGCGCCGCCTCCTGACATGCGCCGGATCGCGTGGTTGACCGGCGCCAGCTGGCGCGAGGGCCCCGTGCCGCCCGGCGCCTTGCCGCGGCCGGATGCGGAGGACTTCGCCATCGCAGCGCCGCTCGCTGCAGCGCAAGGCCTCACGCTGGAGATCGCCCGCTGGGACGATCCCGATCTCGCGGCGCGCGGCTTCGATGCGGCGCTGGTGCGCTCCACGTGGGACTATTTCGACCGGTTCGACGCGTTCCTGGCGCAGCTCGACGCGTGCGAGGCCGCCGGTCTTCCCGTGTTCAATGCGCCCGCGTGCGTGCGCTGGAACGCACGCAAGACGTACCTTGAGGATCTGGCGCGCCAGGGTGCGCCGACGATTCCGACGCTGTGGGCTGATGCTGCGACGCCCGCGGCGGTGGCGCGGGCCTTCGAGACGTTCGAGGCCGCGGAGATCGTGGTGAAGCCGCAGGTGGGCGCAGGCTCGCGCAACACCATCCGCCTGCAGCGCAACGCCTGGACGACGGAGCATCTCATCGCGGCAGGCGCGTCGTCGGTGATGATTCAGCCGTTCCTGCCCGCCATCGAGACCACGGGGGAGACCTCGCTGTTCTACTTCGGCGGCGCGCCCGCGCACGTGATCCGCAAACTGCCGGCGGCGGGGCGCTGGTACGCCAACGTGGACGGCGCGCGGTTCGCCCGCGGCGAGGCCAGCGCCGCACAGCGCGCCGCGGCGGAGCATGTGCTGTGGCTGGCGCCGCCGGGGCTTCTCTACGCGCGCGTCGATCTGGTCGATGGCTCCGACGGCCGCCCGCGCCTGATCGAACTTGAAGCCATCGAGCCCTATCTCTTCTTGGGCTTCGCCCCGGACGCTGCGCCCTTGCTGGTGGCGGCCTTGCGCGCGGCGCTCGGCTGAAAGCCGGTCTTCTGCCGGTAGAGGCAGAGATCGACCACGGGGCACGCGAAGCACTTCGGCGTCCGCGCCAGGCAGGTGTAGCGGCCGTGCAGGATCAGCCAGTGGTGCGCGCCGTGCAGGAACTCCGGCGGCGTCACCTTCATCAGGCCCTTTTCCACCGCGTCGGGCGTCTTGCCGGCGGCCAGCCCCGTGCGGTTCGCCACGCGGAACACGTGGGTGTCCACGGCGATGGTGGCTTCGCCGAAGGCCTCGGCCAGCACCACATTGGCCGTCTTGCGGCCCACGCCCGGCAACGCCTCCAGCGCAGCGCGATCATGCGGCACCACGCCGCCATGACGCTCGATCAGCTGGCGCGAGAGCGCGACGACGTTCTTGGCCTTGTTGCGCCAGAGGCCGATGGTCTTGATGTGGTCGGCGACGCCGTCCTCGCCCAGCGCCAGCATTTTCTCCGGCGTGTCGGCGACCTGGAAGAGGGGCCCGGTGGCGCGGTTCACGCCCTTGTCGGTCGCCTGCGCGGAGAGCGCCACCGCCACCACCAGCGTGAACGGGTTCACCCAGTCGAGCTCGGTCTTCGGGTCCGGCCGCGCCTCGGCCAGGCGGGCGTAGAGCTGGGCGGCGTCGGCGCGGGTGAGGCGTTTCTTCATGCGACAATCGTACCGCGCCGCACTGCGTCTGCGAAGTTGTGCGCCCGCGGGAAGTGGGCCACCGTGGATGCATGTCACCACGCTGGGAACGTGTCGCCGAACCGCCGCCGGATCGCGGCCCCGCGATCATGGACGCGCTGCTGACGCCGCACCGCAGCCTGAACGCGCGGACGTTCCTGATCGTGATCTGCGCCTTTTCGGCGATGAACGTGGTGGTGGCGGTGTTCTGGGCGCTGCAGGGCGCGTGGCCGGTGCTGTTCTTCCTGCTGATCGACGTGGTGCTGCTGACGCTGGCGTTCCAGATGAACTTCCGCTCCGCGCGGATGTTCGAGCGGGTGCGCATCGACGCCGAGAGCGTGCGCATCACGCGGGTGCCGGTGCGCGGCGCGGCGGCGCACTGGGTGGTCGGCGCCACCTGGGTGCGGGTGGAGGACGGGCCGGAGGCGGTGCGCATCGCCGCCGGCGACCGCGCGGTGCATGTGGGCGCCTTCCTGTCGCCGCCGGAGCGGGGGGATTTCGCCATCGCCCTGCGCGCGGCGCTCGCCCGGGCGCGGGGCTAGCGGCTAGAGGCCCAGCACGTCCTGCATGGCGTAGAGGCCGGGCTTCTGGCCTGCGGCCCAGAGGGCTGCCTCGATGGCGCCGTGCGCGAAGATCGTGCGGTCCGCCGCCTGGTGGGTGAAGCGCAGCGTCTCCGTCTCGGCGGCGAAGATCACTTCGTGCTCGCCCACGATGCCGCCGCCGCGCACCACCGCAAAGCCGATGCCGCCGTCGGGACGCGATCCCGTCACGCCCTCGCGCGGTTCAAGCCGCAGGTCCCGCAGCGTGCGTCCGCGACCGGCGGCGGCGGCCTCGCCCAGCATCAGCGCGGTGCCGGAGGGCGCATCCACCTTGCGGCGGTGATGGCTCTCCACGATCTCGATGTCCCATGCGGGCCCCAGCCGCGCCGCAGCCTGGCGCACCAGCGCCGCCAGCACCGTGACGCCGACGCTGAAATTGCCCGACTGCACGATCGCCATGCGCGTCGCCGCGGCGGCGATGGCGGCTTCCGCCGCTGCATCCAGCCCGGTCGTGCCGATGACGGCGGCGCGGACGCCGAGCGCGGGGAGGGCGGCGACCGCGGCGGTGGTGGCGTCCGGCGTGGAGAAATCGATCCAGACATCGGCGCCGGCGGCGGCGGCGGCCACGGTGTCCGCCACCATCACGCCCCGGGCCCCGAGGCCCGCGAGCACGCCGATGTCGTGTCCGCCCGCCGCTGCGCCCGCGCGCTCCGCGGCGCCGGTGATCTTCACGTCGGTGCGTGCGTCCGCGGCGTGCACGAGCGCCTGTCCCATCCGGCCGGCCACGCCGGCGATCGCCAGTCTCACTGTCATGGACGCGGTGGTATCAGATTGGCGTCCGGCGCGCGCGGAGCGTTTGCGTCCGGCGTCCCCCGCAGAAACACGTAGCGGTGATAGCCGAAAAGCGCGGCCATCGCCGCCGCTGCGAGAAGGGCATAGGCGCCGTAGCGGAGCGGGCCGTCGATCAGCCCGGCGTCATGGGCCAGCGCCTTCATGAAGCCCGTCGCCGTCAGCGCGGCGGCGGCGATCCGCAGCATCAGGCTGCCCACGCCGCCCACGAACCGCATCGCCACGAACAGGATCGCCGCGCTCGCCGCGATCAGCGCCAGCGAATAGGCGCCGTGCTCCACCGCAGAGAGGGGAGATGTCGCCATCGTGAACGGATGGAAGGCGTGGCGCACCTCCAGCAGCAGCCACGCCACGCCGCACAGCAGCGCCGCCGCGCCCGCCACGTGTGCGCGGGCGGAAGGGCCCAGCCGGGCGCGCAGCACGCCGTAGAGGGCAAACAGCGCCGCCGGCGCGCCGTAGGCGGCCAGCACGGTGTTGAGCAGCGGCCCGCCCGCCACTACCGCCGGGGTCAGGCCCCACCACGGCGACAGCATCACGAGACCCGCCAGCAGCGCGTGCGCGACGGCGGTGACGAACGCGAGCAGCTCCGTCCATTGCAGCAGCGGCCGCTCGCTGGCGCCGTAGCGCCACGCGATGGCGCAGGCCACCAGCAACAGGAACGCCGTGTGTCCGCCGGCTTCCCATAGCGAGACATAGGGTTCGGTCATGTCGCCGTGGTTGGCGAGGTGGCGGATCTCCGCAAAGCCGAACGCCATCACCAGCGCCACAAGGCAGATGCGCAGGAAGATCGTCACCCGCGCGAGGTAGCCCGCCGGGCCCAGCGCGAAGAGTCGCGCGCCCGCCCAGACCGACAGGATGGCGATCACGAAGGTCGGCGCCAGCGTGTTGAGCAACGGCGTCGGCTCGATGTCGGCGCGCATCAGCGCAATGGGCGACAGCAGCGCCAGCGTCACCGCGCCGATGGCTGCGCCGGCAAAGCGCAGCGCGGGAATGTCGAGACGGCGGTCCAGCCACGCCAGCGGCACGAGCAGCACGGCAAGGCCCGCCGCCATGCGCACGTTGTCGAAGGCGAAGGCGCCGGCCATCACCGCGCAGGCGGCGCTGGCGGCGGCGAAGGCCGTGGCTGCGCCCGGCGCCTTGGAGGCGCCGCCCGCGGCGCTCGAGATGCGGTCGAGCGCAAAGCCGTTGAAGGCCGCAAGGATGAGCGCCGCCGCGCCCCATGCGTACGGCTGGTCGATGGCGCCGCCGAGTCGCAGGTAGGCGATGAGCAGCGTCGCGGTGGGCACGAGCGCGGCGACGATGGCGCCCGGGGCAGGGGCCACGTTGCGCGCCATCATCAGCCAGCCGCCGATGCTGGCCATGAAGCCCAGCGCGCCCGCCGCGCCGGCGAAGCCGCGCGCATCGTCGGCGAACAGGATCGGCGGCCACGCCGCCAGCGCCACCAGCGCGAGGATGCTCATCACCACGGGCCCCGGCGCGAAGCCTTCCCGGAACGCCGCAGCGGCGGCCATGATCGCCACCGCGAAGATCAGGGCGTTGACGGCGGGTGCGCCTGCGCCGGCGCCCTTGATGGACAGCGTCGCCATGGTCACGCCGGCGGCGGCGATCAGCGCCATCCCGATCCACGCCTGCAGCGGCCAGGGCGCGCGTGTTTCGGCGTCGGGGGCGAAGTTGACCGGCGCCTCCGCGTCGTCCCACGCGAACGCCACGCCCAGCACCGCAAGCGCCACCAGGTAGCCCGACGCCGCCGGTGCGCCGGAGGGCAGGAAGTACACGAACGTCCACGCGATCGCCCAGCCGATGGCCAGCGCGCCGCCCGCCCAGCCGATGCCCGCCCAGCTGCGATGCTTGCTCAGGGCCAGCGCCGCGGCCGTAATGGCGAACAGGTAGGCGAACAGCGCCGTGGGCGATGCGGCGATCACGCCGGAAAGGAACGGGGCGGCGAACCCCGCGGCGAGGCCCAGCCACGCCAGCGGCTGGCCGTAGCGCAGGGACAGGCCGAACCCGCCCAGCGCACACACGCCCATGATCCCCAGCGTCGCCGCCGGCTGCAGCAGGCCCAGCCGCGCGTAGCCCGCGAAGGTGATCCCGAAGGCGCAGACGATGCCGGCCGCCGCGAGGATCACGGGGGCGTAGCGGGCCTGCCAGTCAACGGGTGGAACTTGTGCGTTGCGCCGGTCCATCGCCTCGGCGGCGGCGATCATGCCGGCGGCCATGAGGTAGCCCAGCAGCAGCTGGGACAGCTGGTTGAAGTAGCCGCCCTGGTAGGCGGCGATCAGCGCGAAGATGATGCCGAGCGTGATGGCGCCGCCCACCGCCCACGCCACCACCGCCATGTTGATCTGGACCGCCAGCGCCGGCTCCGGCGCCGGCGCCATCTCCGGCGGGGCCGTTTGCGGCGGGACGGGCGGTGCGGGCGGGCGGCGGAACGCTTCGGTCCGCGCCACGTCCTGCACGCGCGCCTGCATGGGCTGCGACGCCGTGGGCGGGGCGGCGGGGGCGGCCGGGGCCGGCCCGTGCGCGACGGCGGATGGAAGCTGCTGCTGCGGCGGCGGCGTCGGCAGGGGCGCCGGCGCCTTCGGCGGGGAGGGCGTCGCGGCGGGCGGCGCGAGCTTGATGACGTTGGACGTTCCCGTCGCCCGCGCCGGCATGGCGGCGAGCGGCGGGGAGACGGGGATGGGCCGCTGCGGCAGCCGGACTGGGGCGGGAGCGGGGGCCTCGCTCGCAGGCTGGGGTTCCGTCGCGGGCGCGGCGACAGACTCCTCGAAGGCGGGCGCGCCCTTCAGCCGGGCTTCGAGGGCTGCGATGCGGTTTTCCTGCTCGATCAGCGCCTTGCGGTAACGGTCCAGCCGGAAGAACGCGATCATCCCGAACGCGGCGCCTGTGCCCACGGCCGTGGCCAGGACCAGTCCGAGAACGAGAAATTCCGCGAAATCCAAGACTTCCCCCGGCCAGCGAACGGTTCGCTCCGGGCGCGCAATGCCTTTGGAGCGACCTTTCCTTATGCCGCCTCAGCGCACGGGAGTCTCGCCGCCGCCCTCGAAAAAGCGCTTCATGATGTCGAAAAAGCCGCGCGTCTGCGGATGGGAATCGACGCTGCAGTCTTCGGCGAACTCCGCCAGCAGGCGCTTCTGCTTGGCGGTCAGGTTCACCGGCGTTTCGACGAAGATCTCCACGTGGAGGTCCCCGCGGTCGCGGCCCTGCAGGCGCGGCATGCCCTGGTTCTTGAGGCGGAACCGGCGACCCGTCTGCGCACCGGCGACGATGCTGAGGTGTTCCTTGCCGCCGTCGATGGTGGGCACCTCGATCTCGCCGCCGAGGGCGGCCACCGTCATGGGCACGGGGATCCGGCAGAACAGCTCCATGCCGTCGCGCTCGAACAGCTTGTGCGCGCGCACGGAGAGGAAGAGGTACAGGTCGCCCGGCGGGCCGCCGCGGGCGCCGAGATCGCCTTCGCCGGCCAGCCGGATGCGCGTGCCATCCTCCACGCCCGCGGGGATGGAGACGGCCAGCGTGCGCTCGCGCTTCACGCGTCCGCGCCCGCTGCACGCCTTGCACGGGTGGCGCACCACGGAGCCGCGCCCGCCGCAGGAGTTGCACGTGCGCACGATGCGGAACATGCCCTGGCTTGCGCGCACCTGGCCCGCGCCGCCGCAGGTGGCGCAGGTCTCGGCCTTGGTGCCGGGCTCCGCGCCTGTGCCGGTGCAGGTCTCGCAGGCCATTTCCCGCGGCACCACGATTTCGCGCTTCAGTCCGACGAAGGACTGCTCCAGCGTGATCTCGAGATCGTAGCGGAGATCGGCGCCCCGCTCAGGGCCCGTGCCGCGGCGCGCGCCGCCGGGCCGCTGTCCGAAGAGATCGCCGAACGCATCGCCGAACACTTCGCTGAAGATGTCGGAGAAGTCCGCGCCCGCGCCGAAGCCCGCGCCGCCTTCGAACGCGGCCTTGCCGAAGCGGTCGAACTGCGCGCGCTTCTCGGGATCCGAGAGCACGGCGTAGGCCTCGTTGATCTCCTTGAACTTGTCCTCGGCCGCCTTGTCGCCCGGGTTCTGGTCCGGGTGAAACTGCATGGCGAGCTTGCGGTAGGCGGACTTGATCGTCGCTGCATCGGCGTTCCGGGCGACGCCGAGGATGTCATAGTAGTCGCGCGAGGTGGTCATGGGGCGCACGCCCGCCGAGTGCTCCCCCGCGAGGGGGAGCTGTCAGCCGCACCGCGGATGACTGAGGGGGCGGTCGTCGCCGCCGCCCCATCCGTCCGTCGCTGCGCGACGGCCACCTTCCCCTCGCGGGGAAGGACGGTCGAAACGCCGGCAGCCATGATTACGCGCTTTTCTTGTTCTGGCCGTCGACTTCCTCGAACTCGGCGTCCACGACGCCGGCGTCGTCGCCCGGGTCATCGCCGCCGCCGCCCTTGCCGGCGTACATGGCCTCGCCGATCTTCATGGAGGCCTGCACCAGCGCCTGTGTGCGCGCGGCGATGTCGCTCATGTTGTCGGTGGCCAGCGCATCGCGCAGCGCCGCGATGGCGCTCTCGATGGCCTGCTTGTCGCCAGAGGCCAGCTTGTCGCCGTTTTCGTTGAGCTGGCGCTCCACGTTGTGGATCGTCGCCTCGCCGGCGTTCTTGGCTTCGATCAGTTCGCGGCGCGCCTTGTCCTCGCCGGCGTGTTCTTCAGCTTCCTTCACCATGCGCTGGATGTCGGCCTCGGAGAGCCCGCCCGAGGGCTGGATCCGCATAGACTGTTCCTTGTTGGTCGCCTTGTCCTTGGCGCCGACGGACACGATGCCGTTGGCGTCGATGTCGAAGGTGACTTCGATCTGCGGCATGCCGCGCGGCGCGGAGGGAATGCCGACGAGATCGAACTGGCCGAGCGGGCGGTTGTCGGCCGCCATTTCGCGCTCGCCCTGGAACACGCGGATCGTCACCGCCTGCTGGTTGTCCTCGGCGGTGGAGAAGATCTGGCTCTTCTTGGTGGGGATCGTGGTGTTGCGCTCGATGAGGCGGGTGAACACGCCGCCCAGCGTCTCGATGCCCAGCGACAGCGGCGTCACGTCGAGCAGCACGACGTTCTTCACGTCGCCCTGCAGCACGCCGGCCTGGATGGCGGCGCCGACGGCGACCACTTCATCCGGGTTCACGCCCTTGTGCGGCTCGCGCCCGAAGAACTCCTTCACCACCTGCTGCACGCGCGGCATCCGCGTCATGCCGCCCACGAGGACGACTTCCTGGATCTGCCCGGCGGAGAGGCCCGCGTCCTTCAGCGCCGCCTTGCACGGCGCCAGCGTGCGCTGGACGAGATCTTCCACCAGCGCCTCGTACTTGGCGCGGGTCAGCTTCATGTTCAGGTGGATCGGCTGGCGCGTGTTCACGTCCATGGTGATGAACGGCTCGTTGACCGTGTACTCGGACGTGGTCGACAGCTCCTTCTTGGCCTCTTCGGCCTTCGAGCGGAGGCGCTGCAGCGCGAGCGGATCGAGCCGCAGATCGACGCCGTGCTGCTTTTTGAACTCGTCGGCGATGTAGGTGACGATGCGGCTGTCGAAGTCCTCGCCGCCGAGGAACGTGTCGCCGTTGGTGGAGCGCACCTCGAACACGCCGTCGCCGATTTCCAGCACCGACACGTCGAACGTGCCGCCGCCGAGGTCATAGACCGCGATGGTCTTGTTGGTGGCCGTCTTGTCGAGGCCGTAGGCGAGGGCCGCAGCCGTCGGCTCGTTGATGATGCGCAGCACTTCAAGGCCCGCGATGCGGCCGGCGTCCTTGGTCGCCTGGCGCTGGGCGTCGTTGAAGTAGGCCGGCACCGTGATGACGGCCTTGTCGACCGTTTCGCCCAGATAGGCTTCGGCGGTTTCCTTCATCTTCTGCAGCACGAACGCGGAGATTTCCGCCGGCGCGTAGGCCTTGTCGCGGCCCTGGACGTAGGCGTCGCCGTTCGGCGCCCTGACTATCTTGTAGGGGACGAGGCCGATGTCCTTCTTGGTCACGGGGTCGTCGAAGGTGCGCCCGATCAGGCGCTTGATGGCGGAGAAGGTGTATTCCGGGTTGGTGATGGCCTGGCGGCGCGCGGGCATGCCGATCAGGCGCTCGCCGGACTCCGTGAAGGCCACCACCGACGGGGTCGTCAGCGCGCCTTCGGCGTTCACGATCACCTTGGGCTGGCCGCCTTCCATGATGGCGACGCACGAATTGGTCGTGCCCAGGTCGATCCCGATCACTTTGCTCATACTCAAGCCCTCTGCTCTGCGGCGACGCGGCCTTCGCGGACCGGCCTGTCTTCACAGCACCCGTCCCGCCCGAAGCGGGCGCCACGCCCCATGGTTACATCGACCGTCGGGAACGCGCCCGGCCGGTCTCTCACGCCTCCATATGGGAAGCCCCCGCAGGCCCACAAGACGAATTCCCTACACACAGTGCGCTTGTTTCGAGCTTTGCCGGGCCCGGTCCCGCCGCCCTTGAAACCGGCCTCTCGCGCATGCGAAAGGCCAGCGATGGAGTCCATCCTCACGCTCGCCGCGGCCAACCTTCTTTCACCGCCCGTTCTCTTTTTCTTCCTCGGCGCGCTGGCAGGCTTCGCCCGTTCCGACCTTTCTTTGCCGGATGCCGTCGCCAAGGGACTGTCGCTCTATCTCCTGCTGGCGATCGGTTTCAAGGGCGGGGTCGCGGCCCAGGCCCATGGGCTGACGCCGGATTTCGCCAGGGCGATCGGGCTCGGCCTCGCGCTGTCGCTGGCGATGCCGCTGCTGGCGTATGGGCTGGTGCGGGCCGTGGCGGCGGTGGACCGGGTGACCGCGGCGGGGATCGCCGCCCACTACGGCTCGATTTCCATCGTCACCTTCGTGGCGGCGATGGATTTCGCCGAGGCGAGCGGCCTGGCGCCCGGGCGCTATCTGGCGGCGGTGGCCGCCATCATGGAGACGCCCGGCATCGTGGCGGCGCTCTTCCTGGCGGCGCGCGGCGCCGGGGCGGGGCCCCGCCTGTCTCCGCATCTCCTGCGCGACGTCTTCCTGAACGGGTCCATCGTGTTGCTGGTCGGCGCCTTCGCCATCGGGCTGATCACCGGCGACGCCGGCATGAAGCGGCTGGACCTGTTCGTGAATGGCCTGTTCGCCGGAGTTCTATGCCTGTTCCTCCTCGAGATGGGTCTCGTGGCCGCGCGGCGGTTGACCGGGGGTGCGCAACTGCGGCCGGCGCTCGTGGCGTGCGGGCTGGTGCTGCCCCTCATCGGTGCAGCGCTGGGCCTCGGCGGGGCCATGCTGTTGCAGATCGGGGCGGCGGATGCGGCCGTGCTGATGACGCTGGGGGCGTCGGCCTCCTACATCGCCGCCCCCGCCGCCATCAGGATCGCGCTGCCGGAGGCCGACCCCGGCGTTTATCTTCCCCTGTCGATCGGGGTGACGTTTCCCTTCAACATCGCCATCGGCGTGCCGCTGTACGCGGGCGTCGCCGTCGCGATGATCCCCTGAGGCCGATCATGAAAACCCACACGCTCCGGAAGGTCGAGATAATCATCGAGGCGCCCATCCTGCGGCAGGTGGAGGCGTTGCTGGCCGCGTCCGGTATCCACGTGTTCACCGTGCTGGAAGCGCGGGAAGGGCGGGGCATCGCGGGGCGATGGAACGACGCCCACATGGTCGATGGCATGGACCAGCGGATGGTGGTCGCCGTCGCGCCGCCGGAGTCCGTGGCGCAGGCGGCCGAAGCCATCGCGCAGCTGTTTGAGCGGTATCCGGGCGTGATGTTCTTCAGCGACGTCGAAGTGATCCGGCCCGAGCGATTCTGATGCGCCTCGCGCCCGGCTACTTCAGCGCGGCCCAGCAGGCGGCGCTGGTGGAGGAGGTGCTGGCGCTGGCGGCGGCGGCGCCCTTCGTCACGCCGCGGCTGCCGCGCACGGGCGCCGCCATGAGCGTAGTCCAGACGAACTTCGGCCCCCTCGGCTGGGTGACGGACCAGGCGCTGGGCTACCGCTACGAGCCGGCGCATCCGGAGACCGGTGCGCCGTGGCCGCCGATCCCTGACGTGCTGCTGGAGCTGTGGCGCGCGGTGGCGGACTACGGCGCGCCGCCTGAAGCCTGCCTCGTCAATCTGTATCGCGGCGGCGCCCGCATGGGCCTGCACCTCGATGCCGACGAAGCCGCCCGCGATGCGCCCGTAGTGTCGGTCTCGCTGGGCGATACGGCGGTGTTCCGCATCGGCGGGCCGCGCCGGCAGGATCCCACGCGTTCATTCCGCCTCGCGTCCGGCGACGTGGTGGTGCTCTCGGGGCCGTCTCGCCACTTCCACCACGGCGTGGACCGCGTGCTGGCGGGCACCTCGCGACTGTTGCCCGGCGGCGGGCGGCTCAACCTGACACTGCGGCGTGTGACGCCGCCGCAGTGACAGTCTCCGTGCGGGCGTGCTTTACGTCCCGCAAAATGGAGGAACGCTCATGTTGTTGCGCACGCCGGAAGGCGATCTGCCGGATCTGAACATGTCGCGGCGCACGGCGCTCGCGTCGCTCTTCACCGCCGGCTACGCGCTCGGCGCCGGGCCCGCTGGTGCGCAGGCGATCACCACGGACGAGGCCGGGCTGATCGTGGAGGAGGTCACCTTCCGCGGCGCCGGCCGCTACCAGGCGCCGGGCTATCTGGCGCGGCCCGCAGCGCCGGGGCGCCATCCGGTGGTGATCGTCGTCAACGAGATTTTCGGCATTCACGCCTACATCAAGGACGTCTGCCGCCGCTTGGCCAAGCAGGGCTACGTGGCGCTCGCGCCCGATTACTTTGATCGCGGCGGCGATCCCTCCACCACCACCGACATCCAGAACGTGATCCGCCCCATCGTGGCCAAGGCCGTGTACGAGCAGGTGATGGACGACACGGAGGGCGCGATCCGCTTCCTCCGGCGCAAGCGCTACGTGCAGAAGGACGCCTTCGCCATCACCGGATTCTGCTGGGGCGGCGCCGTGGTCTGGATGGCGGCGGCGCGCCACAAGGCGTTCAAGGCGGGCGTGGCCTGGTACGGGCGGCTGGTGGCGCCGGAAGCGGGCGCGTTCGGTGCAGAGGAGGGGCGGCCCTGGCCGGTGGACGTCGCCGGCGCCCTCAAGTGCCCGGTGCTGGGCCTCTACGCGGCGGAGGACCGCGGCATCCCGGTGGCGACCGTGGACCAGATGCGCGCTGCACTCGCGGCTGCGGGCAATCCGTCCCGCAGCGAGATCGTCGTGTTCGATGGCGCCCAGCACGGCTTCCACGCCGATTATCGCCCGTCCTTCAAGAAGGATGCGGCGGAAGATGGCTGGGCGCGGATGCTGGCGTGGTTCAAGACGAACGGCATCTAGGCGAAAAGAGTCTTCGCCGGCGTCGCTGCATGTTTGTTTTCTGAGCCGTAGATATCGGGATCGCCGCCGCATTTTTCAACGCGTGGCGAAACCCGATTTTTCACGCTAGATCTTGATCGTCTTCACCCGGCGCCGGCCGGGCGGCGCCCTCACATCTTCCGTTCGTCCCCACGCAAGGAGCAGTCCCATGCGCTACCGCAAGCTCGGCCGCACCGGCCTCGTCGTTTCCGAAATCTGCCTCGGCACCATGACCTTCGGCGGGGACGATTTCTGGAAGGTGATGGGCGCGCTCGGGCAGGAGTCCGCCGACGGCCTGGTGCGGACCGCTTTCGAGGCCGGCGTGAATTTCTTCGATACGGCCGATGTCTATTCCAGCGGACAGTCGGAGACGATCCTCGGCCACGCCGTGCGCAACCTTGGCGTCGGCCGCGACGAGGTGGTGATCGCCACCAAGGCGTTCGGGCGGTTCTTCACGCCCGCGGCTGCGGACGGCGAAAGCCCCGAAGCCCTCATGGCCGCGCACGCGCGGCGCCAGAAATCGCACAACACCTGGGGGCTCTCGCGCAAACACCTGTTCGATGCGGTGGACGCCAGCCTCAAGCGGCTGGAGATGGACCACATCGATCTCTACCAGATCCACGGCTTCGATCCTGTCACGCCGCTGGAGGAGACGCTCTCGGCGCTCGACGACATCGTGAAGTCCGGCCGCGTGCGCTACATCGGGCTCTGCAATCTCGCGGCGTGGCAGATCGCCAGGGCGCTCGGGATTTCCGCGAAGGATCATCTCGCGCGATTTGAATCGGCGCAGATGTACTACTCCATCGCCGGCCGCGATCTGGAGCGCGAAGTCGTGCCCCTGTGCGTGGACCAGCAGGTCGCCATCCTGCCGTGGAGTCCGCTTGCGGGCGGCTTCCTGTCGGGCAAGTACCAGCGCGAAGGCGGCGGCCCGAACGATGCGCGGCGCACCACGTTCGATTTCCCGCCGGTGGACAAGGAGCGCGGGTTCAACTGCATCGACGCCATGAGGCCGATCGCGGAAGCGCGCGGGTCCACGGTGGCGGGCGTGGCGCTCGCGTGGCTGCTGCACAAGCCGTGGGTCACCAGCGTCATCATCGGCGCGAGGACGCCCGAACAGCTCGCGCAGAACCTTGCCGCAAACGAGGTGAAGCTGTCCGGCGACGACATGCGCGTCCTCGATGGCGTGTCCGCCCTGCCGCGGGAGTACCCGGGCTGGATGCACGAACGCCAGAGCGCCGACCGCATGAACTGGATCGCGTAGGGACGCAAAATCGCCACGCTCTCGGCGCATCGGACTCTTCGTGACGGAGGGTCCGATGCGGCGCGTGGCATTGCTGGCGGCAGTAGTGGCGCTTTCGGCGCCGTGGGCGTTCGCCAAGGAACCGGTGCGCGCCAATCCGCAGATCGACTTTCAGGGCTTCGCTGCGCTCACCGCGGACCTGGCGCCGTATCGGGAGGCGCGCCGCGTCGGCCTTGCGGATTTCAAGGCCATGGCGCGGGAGCGGGGGACGCTGATCCTCGATGCGCGATCCGCCGACGCGTTCGCGCGGGGCCACATCGCCGGCGCGGTGAACCTGCCGTTCACGGACTTCACCGACGAAAGCCTCGCCGCTGTCATCGGCCCGGACCGCAACCGGCGGATTCTCATCTACTGCAACAACAACTTTTCCAACGACGTAGCGCCCGTGGTGGTGAAGAGCATGCGTCTCGCGCTCAACATCCCCACGTTCATCAATCTCTACGGCTACGGCTATCCCAACATCTACGAATTGGCCGACGTGGTCGATTTCAACGATCCCGCCGTGGACTGGGTGAGGGGCGAGTAGGGCGCACTTGGTCCTTCTCCCGCGGGAGCGGGAGAAGGTGGCGCGAAGCGCCGGATGAGGGCGTTCTCGGACCATGGAGATGGCCCTCATCCGTCTCGGCGCGTTCCGCGCCGATCCACCTTCTCCCGCTCTCGCGGGAGAAGGGCGCTACTGGGGGCTACGGCTTGCTGCTTCCCATGCAGTCGATCCACGCCAGCGCGGCGGTGAGGCCGTTCAACGGAAACGTCGCCGCGGCGGGGCCGGCGGGGGACTGGTAGGTCCAGCGCACGGTGCGCGCCTTCTTCAGTTCGCCGACCACGGAGTCCGTCATCGGCTGGTCGGTGATGCGGTACTCGTTGACGGCGCCCGTGGTGGTGAAATGGTTCGTCAGGTCGAACGCCGTCGCGGCGAAGGCGAGCGCCATCGGCGCGGCGTCATCGGCGGGCATCGGGTCGGTGGCGGCGAACTGCACCTGATGGGGCGCGCCGGGGGCCGGGCGCGCCACGCGGAATTGCTGGCGGTAGGCCGCCTGGCGCGTCGGGTCCGCCACTTCGCCGACGACCGAGCAGTAGCCGTCCGGCCGGCACGCGGCCAGCACGTCCTGGAAGTACGCGCGCGTCTCGCCGAACCGCCGGTGGGTCTGCGCGCCGCACTGATCCGCCGCGGCGCCGCCCGCGCCAAGCGCCGTCACCACTGAAACCGCTGCGAGCATCGTACGCATTGTCTGGCCGCCTCCATTACGGCGAGTTCATAATCGCCAGGCGGTGCGGCGGATTCATGGTGCAACCTTGACCCTCTGCGCAACGCGGGTGACCAACCGCGCCATGCCCACGCTCAGCGCCCTCATCGTCGTCCACAACGGCGAAGCCGATCTGCCGGACTGTCTCGCGAGCGTGCGCTTCGCCGATGAGATCGTGGTGGTGCTCGACCGCTGCACAGATGGGTCCAGGGCGATCGCGGAACGCGCCGGCGCGAAGCTGCTGGAGGGCGCCTGGGAGATCGAGGGGCCGCGCCGCAATGCGGGGCTTGCCGCGTGCACGGGCGCCTACACGCTGGAGATCGACGCCGACGAACGCTGTCCGCCCGAGCTGGCGGCCGAGATCCGTGCGATCCTGCAGTCACAGCCGCAGGGCGGCGTGTTCATCCCGTTCGACAACCGCATCGGCGGCCACGCCATCACCCACGGCTGGGGCGCCTACAACGGCGTGGGCGGCAAGCGGTGCCTTTTTCCCAGCCACACCAAGTCCTGGGGGGAGGGGCGCCTGCATCCGCCGGTGCAGCAGCTGCCGGAGGTGGCGCGCACGCGCGCGCGCATGGTGCACCATGTCTACCGCGACCTGCCGGACATGTACGCCCGCCTGTTGCGCTATTGTCGGCTCGCGGCGCTGGACATGGTGGAGAAGGACGCGATCCCGCCGGCGGCCAAGACCGTGCGGCGCTTCTTCTCGCGGTTCTGGAAATCGTACGTCTCCCGCCAGGGGCGGCGCGAGGGATTCTACGGGGTGGCGATGGCTCTGTATTCCGCGCTGTACCCCGCGCTGTCGCACCTGATGGCGCTGGAACTCAGGCGCAAGCGCTAGCGACGCGGGACGAGCCTTTCGCGCGGCAGGCTGGTCAGGTCGATGTCGGCCGGGGTGGTGAGGACGGCGGTGGCCTCGGCGGGGGTGGCGCGCAGGATCTCGATCTCGCGGGTGCGGGCCTCTTCCACCCACGCCGTGCCGATCAGCGCCAGGGCGGAGACGAACACCGTGAACAGGCCCGACAGCGGCCGGCGCTGACGGGGGGGCGGGGGCGTCTCTTCCGGCGGTTCGTGGGCGTAGTCGTTCGGCGCGCGGGGGGCGTCCATGAACGCGGCGCGCTCCATGAAGTAGGCGCGGCGCTGGGCGGCGTCGTTGGCGACGCTGGCGGCCACGTAGCTGTCCACCGGCCGGTGGTAGCCGGCGTGGGCGGGCGGCGCATAGTCCATCTCGTTGTGGGCGGCGGCCACGAAGTAGGGGGTGGGCGGGGTGTAGGGCGCGCGCTCACGGCCCCAGACGGGCTCCTCGTACGCCGGCTCCTGGTGGACGGGCGCGTAATCCTGCCCGAACCCGTAGTTCGGCGCGGCGCGCGGCGGCTCGATGTAGGCTTGCGGGGCGGCGTAGGTGTCCAGCGCCAGGCGCGGCGCCACCTGGCGCTGCGACGGGGCGCCAAGCACGGGGCGGCCCGGCTGACCGGAGAGGCGCTGGGCGTGGTAGGCGATGGCCTTCACCACCGCGTCCTCGCCCTGGCCGTCCCACATGGACAGGTCATGCAGCGCCACGCCGGACAGGCAGTCCGGCAGCGCGCAGAGGTTGACGAAAACGGGGATCAGCTTGCCCCAGTCGATGGCGCGCGAGGCGGTGCCCATCACCAACTCGGACCGCGCGGCCCCCGGCGATAGCAGCACGATGACCGCGGCGTAGCCCTGGAAGTCCTCGAACACGGTGGCGGACCGGCAGACGGCGAACCCATAGCGTTCCAGAGCGTCGGCCAGGAGGTCCGCCTTCCAGGCGTCTTCCCGAACGCAGACGAGTGAAACGTCGGCCATGTACCGTTCTCCCCGAGGTCTGTGAGTAGCTAACACGACGGAACCAGAGGCGCGATAGGACCGGAAGTGTTCTTTCTGCAAGATTCCCCCGCCGGGAGAGCCGCGCGCGCGGAACTCGGGAAGGCAAAGAACCGCATCGCTTGGCGGGGGAGCCTGCGGCAAGGCTTGGGGGTGAGCGGGACATCCTTCCTTCGCCGGCCCTTCGCCGCGCGCGCCGTCCTCGTGCTGGCGCTGCTTGCGGCGTTGCTGCGGGCCGCAGTGCCCGTGGGCTTCATGCCCACGGCGAAGGATGGCGTGTTCGAGGTGGTGATCTGTTCGTCGGACGGGTCCGTTGCGCACGCGTCGATGGATCTCGATGGCGAGGCGCCGCCGCCCGCGTCCACCGCGGGGGACCACTGCGTCTTCGCCATGGCGTCGGCGGCTGCTGCGCCGTCCGCCACGGTCTCCATCGCAGCGCCGGTGGCGATCGATCGGTCGGCGCCGTCGCACCCCATGCCGGACCTCGCGCCCGGGCGCGGCCTTGCCGCGCCGCCGCCGCCATCCCACGCACCGCCCGTCCTGATCTGAACCGGCCTGCCGTCGCGCCGCGCTTCTGCGCGCGCCTTCGCTTCGTTTCCGATCGGGACTCTTTCCCATGCAGATCACCTGGACCACCGCCGCCGTCTGCGGCGCGCTTCTCGTCGGCGCGGCTGCGCCGGCCGTCGCCGATAGCGTTCCCGCCGACACCATCATTGTCACCGCCCAGCGCGATCCGGAGGATCCCGCCGTGGTCGCCGAAGCGCGCAGGCGCCTTTCCGAAACGCCCGGCGCCGTCGCGGTCGTGCCGCTCGAAGCCTACCAGAACCGCTACGCGCAGGGCCTGGAGGATACGCTGCGCGACGTGCCCGGCGTGTTTGCGCGCAAGAAATGGGGGGAGGATTCGCGCCTCGCCATCCGCGGCTCCGGCATCGGCAACTCCGCGCACAACCGCGGCACGCTGCTGGCGCAGGACGGCATCCCGTTCAACGAGGCCGACGGGGCAGGGGATTTCCAGCTCGTCGATCCGCTGACCGCGCGCTACACGGAGGTCTACAAGGGCGGCAACGCGCTGCGCTTCGGCGGCGCGCTGTTGGGCGGGGCGGTCAACCTCGTGACGCCCACGGGGCGCGATGCGCCGGCCGATCTCGTCGTCCGGCTGGACGGCGGCTCCTACCAGACGATCCGCGGCCACGTGCAGGCGGCGCACGCGGGCGAAGACTGGGACCTGTTCGCCGCCGGCACGGTGATTTCCGCCAACGGCTGGCGCGACCAGAGCGACCAGACCACCAACCGCCTCTCCCTCAATGTCGGGCGCGACTTCACGGGCGGCGCGGTGCGCTTCCTCGTGAGCGCTGCCAACGTGGAGCAGGAAATCCCCGGTGCGTTGACGCCGACGCAGGCGCTCAACACCCCGGAGATCGCCGCACCCGCCAACGTCGCCAACGACTACGCGCGCGACATGCGCAGCCTGCGCGGCGCGGTGCAGACCCGCTACGACCTCTCCGACAGCACGACGCTCGAAGCGGGCGTGTACGCCACATGGAAGGACCTGCACCATCCGATCTTCCAGGTCATCGACCAGGAAAGCCGCAACTGGGGCGCGTTCGCCCGCTTCGATACGGAGGGCGAATTGTTCGGCCATCGTGCCGACGTCTTCTACGGCTTCTCGTACCGCAGCGGTGACAACGACGCGCTGCAATGGGTGAACGTGCGCGGCTCGCGCGGGGCGAAGACGGCGCAGTCGCGCCAGAACGCCGTGGGCGCCGACCTGTTCGCGGAAGGCCGGTTCTGGACCACCGACAGCCTCGCGCTCGTCGCCGGCGGCTCGTTCGGCCGCGCGGAGCGGGACTTCGTCAACCTGCTCGCCCCGGCGCGCAGCGCCTCGAAAACCTACGACTGGTTCGCCCCGCGCGTCGGTCTGCTCTGGCAGGCCGAGGACGGCGCGCAGGTCTATGCCAACATCACGAAGTCGGTGGAGCCGCCGAACTTCTCGTCGCTGGCGCAGACGGGCGTCTCCGTCGGCTTCATTCCGCTGCGCTCCCAGGAGGCGTGGACGGGCGAAGTGGGCGCGCGCGGCCGGCGCGGCGTCTTCACGTGGGATGTCACCGCCTACCGCGCCGCGCTCGATGGGGAGCTGCTGAACTTCATCGTCAGCCCCTCGATCCCCGCCGCCACGTTCAACGCCGGCGACACCATCCACCAGGGCCTCGAGGCGGGGCTCGACTGGCGCTTCGCGCCTGCATGGCGGCTGCGGCAGACCTACACCTTCTCGGATTTCCGCTTCGACGCTGATGCCGTGTACGGCGACAACCGCCTGCCCGTGGCGCCGGAGCACGCCTACCGCGCGGAGTTGCGCTACGAGGGCGAAGGCTGGTTCGTGGCGCCCAGCGTGGAATGGATTCCGAAGGACGTGCTGGTCGATTACGCCAACATGCTGCGCTACCCGTCCTACGCGGCGGTGTCGCTGAACGGGGGATGGAAGGCCACGGAATCGGTCGAGCTCTTCGCCGATGCGCGCAACCTCACCGACGAGCGCTACATCTCCAACGTCGGCGCGGTGACCGACGCGCGCACGGCGTCTACAGCGGTGTTCTGGCCGGGCGAGGGGCGGTCGCTGTTCGTGGGTGTGCGCTTCACGGGAGGGCAGCGATGAGCCCAGCGACAAGCAACGCGCGGCGCTGGCACCGGCGGCTGGGCTGGGTGGCGGGAGCTGTGGCGCTCGCGTGGGCGGCCACGGGCTTCCTGCATCCGGTGATGTCATGGACAGCGCCGCGCGCGGCGGTGCAGGCGCCGCCGCCGCACGGCGCGCCGGCCGAGGGCGTCATCGCGCCTGGCCCGGCGCTCTCTGCGGCGGGCATGTCGGAGGCGGTGTTCGTGCGGCTGCTGCCGAACGGGCAGGGCGCGGCGTGGTTCGCGGAATCCGCGGACGGCGCACGCCTCGCCATCGACGCCCGCACCGGCGCGCCCGCGCCGGAGGCGGAACGTGGGCGGGCGGAAACGCTCGCGCGTCACTACGCGGGCCTTCCGGACACGCCGGTGGCGTCCGCGCGGCGCATCACGGCGTTTTCCACCGCGTACCCGAGCGTCAATCGCATCCTCCCGATCTGGGAGGTGCGGTTCGACACGCCCGATGGCCTGACGCTCTATGTGGATCCCAAGGCCGACCGGCTCACCACGGTGACGAACGCGCAGCGGCGCGTGCTGCTGGCGGTGTTCCAGAACGTCCACACGCTGAAGTTCCTGGAACCGGTGGAGGCCGTGCGCATCGCGGCGATCCTCGCGCTGGTGGGTTCCGTGCTGGCGACGACGCTTGTGGGCATGGCGATGCTGCTGCGCGGGAAGGGGCGCGGCCTGCGCGGCGTGCATCGCGCAGTGGCGTGGATCGCTGCGCCGCTGGTGATCGGGTTCACGGGCTCGGGGCTGTTCCATCTCGTGCTCACCTCCGGCTTCTCCACGCCGCCGCTGCCGAAGGCCGAGGCGTTCGCCGTGGCGGATCTCGTCGCGCTGCCGCGCCTGGCCGGCGTGGGGCCGCGCGATCTTGTCGCCACGCGCGGCGCGGACGGCCGCGCCGTGTGGCGCGTGGCAGGGGAGGGCGATGCGCTCTACTTCGATGGCGCGGGCAAGGTGCTCGCGCTCGACGATGCGGGCCGCGCCCGCGCCATCGCCGGCGCCGATGGCGCCATCCGCGCGGTGAAGCGGTTCGATGCGGCATACGGTTTCGTCAACAAGCGCCTGCCGGTGATCGGCGTGGGCGAGGGGGCCGGCGCGGTCTTCGTCGATGTGCGCGAGGGGCTCGTCGCGGGCCGCGCGGCGCCGGGCATCGCAGGCGTGGAGGGCTGGACGTTCGACGTGCTGCACAAGTGGGAGCCGGTGGCGGACTGGATCGGGCGGCGCAACCGCGACTATCTCACCATGCTGGCGGTTGCATTGATCGCGCTGACGGCGTTGTTCGGCCTGGCGCTGCTGCAGCGGCGCACGCCGTAGGAGCGTCCGATGCACCGCCTGTTTGTCCTCGCAGCCCTGTGTCTGTTCGTGGGCTGCCAGCCTGCGCCCGAGGCGCCCCAGCCGCCGGCGGCCGTGGTCGGCGCGCCGGTCACCGCGGGCGCGATCACGGTGGAGCAGGCGGCCGCCCGCCCGCCGCTCGGGGGCCAGACCACGGGCGCCGGGTACTTCGTGATCCGCAACAACGGCGATGCGCCCGATCGGCTGATCGGCGCGGCGTCGCCCGTGGCCGCCACGGTGGAGCTGCACACGCACCGGGACGACAGCGGCGTGCTGCGGATGGAGCGCCTCGAGGCGGTGGATGTGCCGGCGCACGGTGCGGTGGTGTTTGCGCCGCGCGGCCTGCATCTCATGCTGTTCGATTTCCGCCCGGCGGGCGATGCGGCGCCGGTGACGCTGCGCTTCGAGAAGGCCGGGGAGGTGGTGGTGGACTTTGCCGTGGCGCCGCTCGGCGCCGGCGCGGGCGCGGCGGGCGACCACGATCACTGAAACGCAACGCAGCCCGGAGCATCGCCCCGGGCCGCGCGTCGTCTACGGTATGGAAGGGCCTAGCGGCCGCCCATCACTTCGGACTTCATCGTCGCCGACTGGCGGAACGCCAGCTTCTTCGACGCCTTGATCTTCACCGGCGCGCCCGTGGCCGGGTTGCGGCCCATGCGGGCCTTGCGCGCGCGGACCATGATCATGCCGATGTCGCCGATCTTCACCTTCACGCCCTTCAGCACATGCGCCTTCACCACGTCGAGATAGCTCTCGATGAAGCGCTTGGCGTCCGCACGGGACATTTCGGTGTGGTCGGCCACCGCCTGCAGCAGCGCCGAGGCCGTGATCGTCTTGCCGGGAACGGCCGTGACCTTGATCGACTTCGCGGGGGCGGGCTTGGCCGCCGACTTCTTGGCGACGGCCTTCTTCGGGGCGGCGGCCTTCTTGGTGGACTTCTTCGCGACCGCCTTCTTCGGGGCCGCCTTTGCTACCTTCTTTGCGACTTTAGCCATGTGATGATCTCCTGTTTTGCTCGGTTTCAATGGGTTTCGGTGGATGCCTGGAACGTCAGCCTGCTCTGCTCTCGGCGGCACGACGAGCGGTGCTGGTCGGATCAGCGCGGTTCGTCTTGCGTGCGGCCATGTGCTCGAATGTCACTGAAATGCTTGCGAATGCGTTGACCGAATCGACCTATACGCCCTTTCAGACGCGAAAACTGCGACAAAATCAGCACTTTTGACGCGCGAAGCGCAAAAAACCCTGTGAAAAGCCGATTTTTCGGCGCTCCCGCGGCTGCAGATCAGACGGCCACGGTTCCATCGCGGATCGCGTCGGCGCGGGCGGCGATGGCGGCGCGGTCCTCCGGCGCCATGGTCGCCAGCGTGCGGTAGGGCATGGCCAGGCGCACGTTCGCCTTCAGCGCCCCGGTGTTGCGGGCGAGAAAGTCCCAGTAGAGCGTCGTGAACGGGCAGGCGTCTTCGCCGACGCGCTTCGACGGGTCGAAGCGGCAGCCGCGGCAGTAGTCGGACATGCGGTTGATGTAGCCCCCGCCCGCCGCATACGGCTTGGAGGCGAGAACGCCCCCGTCGGCATAGAGCGCCATGCCGTGCACGTTGGGCAGCTCCACCCATTCGTAGGCGTCGGCATAGACTGCGAGATACCATTCCTCCAGCGCCGCCGGGCGCACGCCCCACAACAGCCCCAGCACGCCCGTCACCATCAACCGCTGGATGTGGTGGGCGTAGGCATGACGGCGGGTGGTCTCCACCACATCGGCCACGCAGGCCATCTTCGTCTCGCCGCTCCAGTAGAACCAGGGCAGCGGCCGGTCGGCGCCGAGCGCATTGGTGTCCGCGTACGCCGGCATGCGCACCCAGTAGACGCCGCGCACGTATTCGCGCCAGCCGAGGATCTGGCGCACGAATCCCTCCACCGCATTGATCGGCGCGTCGCCCCGCGCGTAGGCGGCCACCGCGGCGTCCACCACCTCGCGGGCGGTGAGCAGGCCGGCGTTGAGCGCAGGGGACAGGAGGGCGTGGTACAGGAAAGGCTGTGCCCGCAGCATGGCGTCCTGGTGGTCCCCGAACGAGGGCAGCGCTTCGGCGATGAAGGCGTCGAGCGCACGGCGTGCGTCGGTGCGGGTGACGGGCCAGCCGAAGTCGTCAAGATCGCCGAAGTTGTCGGGGAAGCGCTGCGCCACGAAGGCGATGACGTCCGTCGTGATCGCATCCGGCGCAAACCGGAGGCGCCTCGGCGGGCTGCGCTTCTTCGGCCACGGCTTGCGGTTGTCGGCGTCGAAGTTCCATTGCCCGCCTACCGGCTGGCCGTCCGCCATCAGGATGCCGTGGCGCCGGCGCAGGTCGCGGTAGAAGTACTCCAGCCGATACTGCGTCTTGCCTTGCGCCCAGGTGCGGAAGTCGTCGACGCTGGCGTAGAAGCGGTCGTCGGCGCGGATCTCCACGGGAAGCCCAAGGGTCGCCTGCCACGCCGTCATCATCTCGCGGACGCGCCATTCTCCGGGTTCGGTGGCGATGACCCGGTCCGGTGCGTGTGCGCCGATCGCGCGCACCAGGGCGGCGGTGAAGTCGGGGCAGGGGGCCGCATCGTCCAGCGCGATGTAGTGCACGGTGAAGCCCTCGGCGCGCAGCGCCTGCGCAAAGTGGCGCATGGCGGAGAGCACGAAGGCGATCTTCTGCTTGTGGTGCGGGACGTACGTGGTTTCTTCCACCACCTCCGCCATCAAGATGACGTCGCGCGCGGGGTCGGCGTCGGCGAGGGCGGACAGCGTGCGGGTAAGCTGGTCGCCCAGAATGAAGCGCAGGGTGGTCATGGCCGCATTACGCGCCTGTGGCGGCCGCGGTTTTGGCGCTCACGTCTCCGCCATGGCCTTCAGCACCTGCCCGATCCCGTGGCCGCTCGCTTCGGGGCCCATCTTGAAGATGCCGCTCGCGCGCATGCACGGGGCGCCATCGGCCGTGACGAGGCATTGCGCAAACACGAGGTTTTTGGTGGCGCGCAGGAGTTCGCCCGTCCCCTCCACCCACGCGCCGAGCGGTGCGGGCGCCAGGAATTCCTGCGACAGATGCACGGTGGGCAGGAACCGGCTGCCCACCTTGCCGCCGGCCATCACCGCAAACGGCATGAGCATGTCGACGAAAGTGCACATCATGCCGCCGTGGGCGATCCGCATGGGATTGCAGTGGCGCTCCTCCACCCGGAAGCCCAGCGCGAGCTCGTCGTCCTCGAACCGCACGTAGAGCGGGCCGTTGGCGGCGATGAAACCCATGGCGATGGGGAAAGGCTTGAAGCCCGGCGGCGGGGCGATCTGGTCTGTCATCGCCGCCGTGTAGCGGCTCTGCCGTAGCGGCGCCTAGCGGTGCGCGCGCGCTCAGTCCTCGCCCAGCAAGGCGTCCATGTCGGCGTCGCTCAGGCCGAAGTGGTGGCCGATCTCGTGCACCAGCACGTGGGTGATGAGGTCCCCCAGCGTGACGTCGCCGCGGTCGGCCCATTCGTCGAGGATAGGGCGCCGGTAGAGAAACACCATCGGTGTGGCCGGCAGAGGGTCGCTGATGGACTGGCGCGTGAGATCGACGCCCGAGTAGAGGCCCGTCAGGTCGAACGGGTCCTCGATCTCCATGTCGTCGAGGATTTCCGGATCGGCGAAGTCCTCGATGCGGAAGACCACGTCGCCGGCCAGCCGCGTGAACGTGCTGGGCAGCGACGCCCAGGCGCGCCGCGCGATGGCTTCGAAATCGTCGAGGGAGGGGGCGGGGCGGGGGGCGTAGTCGGTCATCAGGCGCGCTCGTCCTTGGAAGTCTCCATCACGATATAGGACGTGATCGTCGAAACCTGCGGCACGGCGCCGAGCACTTCGGTGTGAAACGCCTTGTAGGCGGCGAGATCCTCCACCTCCACCCGCAGCAGATACTCGATGGCGCCGGTGACGTTGTGGCATTCCTTCACCTGGGGCGCGGTCGCCATCGCCCGCTCGAAGGCCGCCTGGTTCTTCTTGTGATGCTCCGCCAGCCCCACCGCCACGTAGGCCGTGAAGCCGATGCCCATGGCGGCGCGGTCGAGCACGGCGCGGTAGCCCGCAATCACGCCCGTGCGCTCAAGCTCCTGCACCCGGCGCAGGCAGGCGGAGGGGGAGAGGCCCACGGCCGCCGCCAGATCGGCGTTGGTGATGCGGCCGTCGCACCGAAGCGTCTGCAATATCCTGCGGTCAATATCGTCCATGACGCAACTATATTGCAAAGGAAGGCGAGAAACTACCCGGAAAGCAAGCACATTGATCTGTACACGGCGTATCGTTGCGGCCATGAGCATTGAGCAAATCGCCGCACTGGCCGCCTTCGCCTTTGTCACATCCGTGACGCCCGGGCCCAACAACCTCATGCTGATGGCGTCGGGCACGCACTACGGGTTCGCCCGCACCGTGCCTCACATGCTGGGCGTCTCGATCGGCTTCACGGCGATGATCGTACTGATCGGCCTGGGTCTTGCGGGCGTGTTTGCGGCGTTTCCGGCGGCCTACACGGTGCTCAAGGTCGTCAGCTGCGGCTACCTGCTTTACCTGGCGTGGATGCTGGCCACGGCCGCGCCCAAGCTCGCCCATGCGCCTGGCGAGGCCCGCGGCAAGCCCTTCACCTTCGTCCAGGCGGCCCTGTTCCAGTGGGTGAACCCGAAAGCCTGGACAATGGCGCTCACCGCCATCACCGCCTACGCGCCGGCCGATGACAGGGTCGCGGACCTCCTGGTCATGGCGATCGTGTTCGGCCTCATCAACCTGCCTACCGTGGGGTCATGGACGCTGCTGGGCACCCCGCTCCGTCGCTTCCTCGCCGCGCCCGGCCGGCTGCGCGCGTTCAACGTCGCCGCCGCGCTCACCCTCGTCGCCACGCTGTACCCAGTGGTGTTCGCGGCGGAGCGGGGCTAGGCGCCGAAATATCTGACGCCCCCGTCATTTTCCTTGATTCACGAAAAATCCAGCGCTAACGTGGGATTTGATAGGCGGCGCGAAGTCCGCCAACCTGCTGTCAGCAGGCAAAGACCGGGAGAAACCAGATGGCCGACGGCGCAGCGCCCATTCGTCAGATCACCAAGGACGAAGTCTATGATGCGGTGGGGCCCACTGATTTTGCGGCGATGCTCGAGATCGACCGCCACCTCAATCGGTCCACCGCTTTCGACAAGATTATCTCGGCGACGCACGATCACTTCTGGGATCCGCTGGACACGCGCTACATCGACTTCAACGCCGAGCCGTGGGACCTCGACACCCAGGACCTGCAGCCCGACGAGATGGTGCCCGCCATGCAGACGGACTACGTCCGCGAGCACTTCGAAAAGCACCCCGAGCTGCGCACCCGCTTCAAGAACGAGATCGCCCGCTGGTCCATGTCGGCCATCCTGCACGGCGAGCAGGGCGCCCTGAACCTCAGCGCCTCCCTCTGCCACGTACTGCGCGACCCCGGCGCCCAGGAATACGCCGCCAACCAGACGCGCGAGGAAGGCCGCCACGTCACCGCCTTCGCCAAGTACATCATCGCCCGCTGGGGCAGCCCGCTGCCCTGCGGCCCGGTGCTGAAGGACCTGCTGGTCGAGATCGTCCACGCCCCTGAGGTCTACAAGAAGATCGTGGGCATGCAGATGCTGGTGGAGGGCCTCGCCATGGGCGCCTTCGCCACGATCTACCAGCGCTGGCACGATCCGCTCGCCCGCAAGCTCACGCAGCTCGTGATGACGGACGAGGCGTTCCACCACAAGTTCGGCAAGATCTGGGCCGATCGCACGATCCCCAAGCTCACCCCCGAGGAGCACGAGATCGTCGAGAACTGGGCCGCGCACTGCTTCCAGACGCTGCTGTTCAACCTCGTGGCGCCGCACCAGATGAAGGACATCTACGCCCGCTTCGGCCTCGACCCCGACCGCGTGATGGAGGAGTTCCAGAAGATCGCCACCGACGCCGAACGCCGCGAGCAGATGAAGGAAAGCACCAACATCTTCCGCGTGCTGGTGAAGACGCTCGTCAACGCCGGCATCGTGACGGACCGCACGCGCGCCTTCTACGCCATGTACGTGGACCTCGACGAGCTCAAGAGCGAAGGCGACCGCATGGTCGGCGACGACATCGCCGAGGACGGCATCCGCTACCTGCAGACCATCAACTTCGGCGTCGACCAGCGCGCGCTCGCGAAGATCGCCGCGGAATAGCGCGGAGCGCGGGCGCCCCCGCCCGCGTCAGGTCCCGCAAGCACACTCGCGGACGAGGGCGTCCGCGCTCCAGAAACGGCCCCGGCGCACAGCCGGGGCCGCTTTCATTTGTACATCGTTTTGGGGGCTGTACTGATTTCCGCAGGCGAGGTGCAAATCGCGCCCGCGATGGACAATCCCGGCACAGAACCATCAGAACCAACCCTTCTCCCCCGCGAGGGGGAGAAGGTGGCCGAAGGCCGGATGAGG
>JAIYAO010000135.1 GCA_027488965.1 Alphaproteobacteria bacterium | reverse complement strand
CGGACGTCTGTTGCGCGAGTGCGCTTTACGCCGGGCCCCGGCCCCGCCATGCACGCCGCATGATACGCGAACACACCGTGCGCACCGCCGACGGCCTCGGGCTGTTCGTGCGCGATCTCGCCCCCGAGGCGTCGGCGCAGGGGGATGTGGACCTCGGCGTCCCGGTCCTCTGCCTGCACGGCCTCACGCGCAACTCGCGCGACTTCGAACTTGTGGCGCCGCGCATCGCGGCGCTGGGCCGGCGCGTCCTCGTGATGGACGTGCGTGGGCGCGGCCGGTCCGACTGGGATCCCCAGCCCGCGCGCTACCAGCCCATGACGTATGCGCAGGATGCGCTCGCGGCGCTGGACGCGCTGGGCATCGCGCGCGCGGTGTGGCTGGGCACGTCCATGGGCGGGCTCATCACCATGGCGGCGGCGGCGCTCGCGCCGGGCCGGCTGGCGGGCGCGGTGCTCAACGACATCGGCCCGGTGATCGACCCGGCGGGCCTGCGCCGCATTGCGGGCTACGTGGGCAAGGGCGGCCCGCAGGCGACCTGGGCGGACGCTGCAGCCGCCGTGCAGGCGATCAACGGCGCGGCGTTCCCGCGCGCCGACGCCGCGTTCTGGCTGACGATGGCGCAGCGCACCTATCGCGCCCGCGCCGATGGGCGCCTCGAGGCGGACTACGATCCCGCCATCGCCGCGCCGATGAACCCGGATGCGCCCGCGCCGGACCTGCGCCCGCTGTTTTCCGCGCTCGCTCCCATCCCCACGCTCGTGGTGCGCGGGGCGCTCAGCGACATCCTCTCCCGCGACGGCGTCGCCGTGATGCGGGCGCTGAAGCCGGACTTGGGCGTGGCGGAAGTCCCCGCCGTCGGCCATGCACCGACGCTGGAGGAGCCCAGCGCGTGGCTGCCGATCGTGGATTTCCTCGCGCGGGTGGCGTGAGAAAAACGCGGTCGCGAAACAGGACCGCCGGCGCCCCCGCCGGCAAAGTCTCGCAAGCGGGACCACCGTATGCCGGCGAGGGCGCCGGCGGTCCTCATCTCCGAAAGCAGTGCTACAAACTCCGCGCGAACAGCGCTTCGTACTCTCCCGCGCCGAACTTGATGGCGTTGCTCGCCGTGGCGAGATCGCTCAGCGCGTACTCGCCGCTGCCGGCGTAGTGCGCCTCCGTCACGCCGAGGGCGGAGAGTGATTTCGGGATGCCGATGCGGGCGTTGAGATCGGCGATGGCGTCGGCCACGTCGCCGTTGGGGCCGAGGCCCATGGCCTGACGAAGGCGCGCCAGCTTCTCCTGCGCGGCGCCGGCTTCCTGGATCATGCGCAGCGAGTGCGGGAGGATCACGGCGTTGAGCGTGCCGTGGTGCAGTTTCAGTTCCTGGATGCGGCCGAGCGCGTGCGACAGCCCGTGCACGGCGCCCAGCCCCTTCACGAACGCGAGCGCGCCTTCGTAGCTCGCCATCATCACGTGCCAGCGTGCGTCGCGGTCGCTGCCGTCCTCCACTGCGCGCTCCAGCATGTCCTGGCCGATGCCACGCCACACGCCGTCCAGGCCGATGCCTTCGGCGGGCGGGTTCACCACGGGGGAGAGCACCGCCTCGATGCAGTGCGTCATCGCGTCCATGCCAGTGGCGGCGGTGAGGCCCGCGGGCAGGCCCAGCGTCAGCTCCGGGTCGCAGATGGCCACGTTGGGGATGAGGTTGGGGGAGACGAACGTCTCCTTGCGGCCGTTGTCGAGGATCAGCACGAAGCCCACCGACACCTCAGAGCCCGTGCCCGCCGTGGTCGGGATCGCGATCACCGGCGGCAGCTTGCCGATCAGCTTCGTGCCGCGCTGCGTGCCGCCGTACTTCTCCCACGGGCCCTCGTGGCGCGCCATCAGGCCCACCGCCTTGCCCATGTCCATGGACGAGCCGCCGCCCAGCGCCACGATGCCGTCCGCGCCGCTCTCCTTGAACAGCGCCGCCGCCGCGCGGGCGGCCGTCTCGGTGGGGTTGGAGGGGGTGTCGGCATAGACGCCGGCGGCCTCGACGCCCGCAGCGTCCTTCACCTTGTCCAGCAGCCCCGCCGCGTTGATGCCCGCATCGGTCACGATCAGCGGGCGGGTGACGCCCAGGCTCTTCAGCGACGGCGCCAGCGCCTTCAGCGCCCCGAAGTCGAAATGGCAGGTGGTGAGGTAGGTCATCACGGGCATGGGGCGGGCTCCTTCGGGGGCGTGTGGGGTCCTAGCCGCTCTTGGCCCGCAAGAGAAGCAACCGCGCCCAATGTCGAAATGCGCCTGCCTCGCCCGTCATCAGGATAAGGGGGCGATCCCCGCCCCGGTCAGGGAGACCCTCATGACACCCGTGGAAATCATCGGCCTGCCGCAGAGCAATTACGTCTGGGCCGTGCGGATCGCCTGCGCAGAAAAGGGCGCTCCGCATGTTTCTGTGCCGGCGCCGCCGCACAGCCCCGCCGTCACGGCCATCCATCCGTTCGGCCGCATTCCGGCGATGCGGCACGGCGCCGTCTCGCTGTTTGAATCGCGCGCCATCTGCGCCTACGTCGATCGCGCGTTCGACGGGCCGGCGCTCGTCCCGGCAGACGCGCAGAAGGCCGGTGCGACAGAGCAGTGGACGTCGCTGCTGCTCAGCGTGATGGAGCCGCTGCTCATCCGCACGTACCTGTTCGGCTACATGTTCCCCGGCACGCCGGATGGCGGGCCCGACAGGGCGCGGATCGACGGGGCGCTGCCCGACGTGGCCCGACACCTGGCGCTCATC
The DNA here is from genome assembly GCA_027488965.1 of Alphaproteobacteria bacterium. Taxonomy (GTDB): domain Bacteria; phylum Pseudomonadota; class Alphaproteobacteria; order Caulobacterales; family Aquidulcibacteraceae; genus VFBF01. Next base: position 5,324 of record JAIYAO010000135.1, on the reverse strand, counting down.
GAGGGCGCAGTGGCGCACAGGTATCTGGGCGGCGACGCCTTCACGATGGCCGATGCGTACCTGATGCCGGTGCTGTTCTACCTACGGACCACACCGGAGGCCTGCCGCCTGATCCAGCAGTCCGCCCGTCTTTCGGGCTACATTGATCGCCAGATGGCGCGCGCCAGCGTCAGGGACACAGCCCCGCCGCCGCCTGCGGCGTGAGGGCGATTGACGCGCGGCGGCGACGAGGGGACACCATGGCCCACTTTCCGGAGCCCGCCCATGAAGCCGCCGCGCCAGTTCTTCAGCCCTCTCGCCATTGGCGCCCCCGCGCCGCTGCGCGAGCTGCCGGTGCGGCTGGAGCGGATGATCCACTTCATCCCGCCGCACAATCCCAAGATGCGCGCGAAGGCGGTGGACATGCTCGCCACATGCGATGTGCTGCTGGCGAATCTCGAGGACGCGATCCCGGCGGAGGAGAAGGTCAACGCGCGCCACGGCCTCATCGAGATGGCGCGCACCATCGATTTCGCCGGCGCGGGCGTCGGCTACTGGGCGCGCATCAACTGCCTCAACTCGCCGTGGCATCTGAACGAAATCACCGAGATCGTGGCCGAAGCGGGCGACAAGCTCGATGTGCTGATCGTGCCGAAGGTCGAGGGTCCGTGGGACATCCACTACATGGATCAGCTGCTCGCGTCGCTGGAGGCGAAGCACAAGATCAAGCGGCCGATCCTGCTGCATGCGCTGCTGGAGACGGCGCAGGGTGTGGTGAACGTGGAGGCGATCGCCGGCGCAAGCCCGCGCATGCATGGCCTCTCGCTGGGCCCCGCGGACCTTGCCGCCTCGCGCGCGATGAAGACGACGCGCGTGGGCGGCGGCCATCCCGGCTACCGCGTGATCGACGATCCCGGCGCCGACGGCGCCCCGCGCGCCGCCGCGCAGCAGGACCTGTGGCACTACACGCTCGCGCGCATGGTCGATGCGTGCGCCACGTACGGTATCAAGCCGTTCTACGGGCCCTTCGGGGATTTCGACGATCCCGCCGCCTGCGAGCAGCAGTTCCGCAACGCGTTCCTGATGGGCTGCGCGGGCGCGTGGTCCCTGCATCCCAGCCAGATCGCCATCGCCAAGAGGGTGTTCAGCCCGGACGTTGGTGAAGTTGCATTCGCCAAGAAGATTCTCGCCGCCATGCCGGACGGGTCCGGCGTGGCGCTGGTGGACGGCAAGATGCAGGACGACGCCACCTGGAAGCAGGCGAAGGTGATCGTGGACCTGGCGCGTCTCGTGGCCGCCAAGGACAAGGATATGGCGGCGGTTTATGGATTCTAGGTGCAGGGCTGCGGCCCCCATCGACGGCCTGCGGCCGCCACTTCCCCCGCTCTCGCGGGGGAAGAAACCGGCGCCGATGTTTTTCTTCCCCCGTGCAACGGGGGAAGTCCCGGCGAAGCCGGGGATGGGGGCATGCGCCGCTCTCGCTCTCGCCGCTCTCACCACCCCCGCCCTCGCGCAGCCTGCGCCGCTCACCGCGCGTGAAGAGGCCCGCATCGAGCGCGTGCTGCGCCGCGCGCCGGTGATCGACGGCCACAACGACCTGCCGTGGGAGCTGAAGCAGAACTACGCCGCCGATCCGCTCGGCGTGGACCTGACGAAGGATACGAGCGCGCTCGAGTCTCCCATGCACACCGACATTCCGCGCCTGCGCGCGGGCGGCGTGGGCGGGCAGTTCTGGTCGGTGTACGTGCCTGCGACGATCAAGGGCCCGGCCGCCGCCATCGCCGTGCAGGGGCAGATCGACATCGCGCGCCGCGTCATCGCGCGCTACCCGGCCGTGTTCGAGCGCGCCGAGACCGCCGACGACATCGTGCGCATCCAGCGCGCCGGGCGCATCGCGTCCCTCTTTGGCATGGAGGGCGGGGAGGCGATCAACAACAACCTCGCGCTGCTGCGCGAATTCCGCGCCGCCGGCGTGCTGTACATGACGCTGACGCATTCCACGACCATCGACTGGGTCGACAGCGCCACTGACGCGCCGAAGCACGGCGGGCTGTCGCCGTTCGGCGAAGAGGTGGTGCGCGAGATGAATCGCATCGGCATGCTGGTGGACCTCAGCCACGTCTCCGCGGACGCCATGAAGGATGCGCTGGCCGTGACGCGCGCGCCGGTGATCTTCTCGCACTCTTCGGCGTTTGCGGTGACGCCGCACCCGCGCAACGTGCCGGACGATGTGCTGGCCCTGCTGCCCGCCAACGGCGGGGTGGTGATGGTGAACTTCAACGCGCCGTTCCTCAGCACCGCCATGTGGCGCTGGGCGGCGGCGCGCACCGGGGAGGAGGCGCGGCTGAGGGCGCTCAACCAGGCGAACGCGGCGGCGGTGGCGGCGGGCGTGGCGGCCTGGGAGGCGGCGAACCCGCGCCCCGCCGTTACGGTGGCGGACGCCGCCGACCACGTGGACCACATCGCCCGCGTGGCCGGCCACGATCACGTGGGCCTGGGTGGGGACTATGACGGCGTGACCTGGCTGCCGGCGGGAATGGAAGGCGTGGACGGCTACCCCCTGTTGCTGGGGGAATTGGCGCGGCGCGGCTGGTCGGACGCCGATCTGGCGAAGCTCACCGGCGGCAACATCCTTCGCGCCATGCGGGCGGCCGAACGCGCGGCGCGGACGCCGCCGCCGGGGTAAGCGGTCTCGGGCCTGACGCAGGCTTGATGCGGCTCCCCGTGCGCGGCATTCTTCCGCTCATGAACGGACTGTCTGCCGGGGCGGTGTTCTTCATCTGCCTCTTCCTCGGGATCATTTTCGACAACGTGGCGCTCGGCATCATCGCCGGGTTGCTGCTGGGCGCCGGCGCCGGCAGGGTGACGGCCGCGAAGGGCGCCCCGACGCCGAAGGGTCCTGACGGCGCCTAGTGTCCGCCGCAGACAGACCGTGCAGGGCCGTGTAAGGCTTCTTCTCCCAGACACCCGGAGCGCCGACACCCATGGGCATGCAGGTTTTTCCGCTGCTGATCATTCCGGCGCTGCTTTACGCGCTGATCGCGATCCCTTCCGGCGACAATGTCGCCGCCACCATGGCCTCCCAGGCGTTCGCCATGCCGCTGCCGTCGGCCGGGGCGTGGGTGGTCACCTGGGGGCACCTGATCACCCTTCTGTCGGTGGTGATCCTGTTCCTGGAGATCCTGAAATCGACCACGCCTTCCGCGGCGCAGATGCTGGACAACGGGCTGGCGGTGGGGGTGTTCATCGTGTGCTTCGTGCTCTGGCTGCTGGTGCGTCCGTTCGGCACGTCGGAGTTCTTCGTCATCGTGCTCATGAGCCTGCTCGATTTCCTCGCGGGCTCCGTGATCATGACGCGCGTGTCGCAGCGGACCGTGCAGTACGACAACGCGCACTAGCGCCCTGGCGCAGCGCCGTCGGCAGTGGTGCAACCAATCGTGCGCCCGCGCGTTCCTTGCCCATGCCGTTCGCCATCCGCTCGCTGCCGCTGCTGCTGATCCCCACGATCATCTACGCGCTGTTTGCGCTTCCGATGGGGGCAGACGGTGTGCGCGGCGTGCTCGATGCGGTGTTCTTCTCCGTGCAACTGCCTAGCGGCGATGTGTGGAGCCCGCAGTGGGGCCACCTGCTGATGACGGCGGCGGCCATGCTGCTGTTCTTCGAGATCATCCGGTCCTCACGGCCGGTGAACTCCTCCATCGTGGAGAATTCGCTCTCGTTCCTGCTGTTCACGCTGCAGCTGATCTTCTTCCTGCTGGTGGGCGGCTTCGGCACCAACGATTTCGCCATGCTCATGGGCATGACGCTGCTGGACTTCACTGCCGGCGCCATCGTGATGATCTTCTCCGCCCGCCGCGACGTCGCCTACAACGTGGCGCCCTGAAACGAAGCGCAGCCGCTACTTCTTCTTCGCCAGCGGATGGCGCGAATGCACCAGCTCGCGCAGGCGGCCTTCGGCCACGTGCGTGTAGATCTGCGTGGTGGCGATGTCGGCGTGGCCCAGCAATGTCTGCACCGTGCGCAGATCGGCGCCGTTCTCCACCAGATGCGTCGCGAACGCGTGGCGCAGCACGTGCGGCGTGACGCGGGCGGGATCGATGCCGGCGCGCTGGGCGCAATCGTGCAGGATCTGGTTGATGCGCTGGCGCGACAGCCGCCCGTCCGCCGCCGTGGCGGAGGGAAACAGCCAGCGCGCTGCGCGTTCGCGGGCCGCTGCGGGCTTCGGCAGCAGGCCTTCACGCACGGCCAGATAGTCCGCCAGGGCTGCGAGCGCGCGGTCGTGCAGCGGCGCCACGCGTTCCTTGCCGCCCTTGCCCGCTACGGTGACGCTGGACTGTTTGGGCCGGGGCGCGGCGCGCAGCGGCAGGCCCACCAGTTCGCTCACCCGCAGGCCGGAGGCGTAGAGGATCTCCACGATCGCCCGGTCGCGCGCCGCAACGGCGGGATCCGCCGCCGTCGTCGCCGCCGCAATCAATGCCTCGATCTCCTGCAGGGTCAGCGTTTTCGGCAGCCGGCGCGCGCGCCGCGGCGCTTCCAGGCGCGTGCTCGGATCGTCGGCGCGGATGTTTTCCAGCAGCAGGAAACGATAGAACTGGCGCAGCGTGGACATGCGCCGCGCCAGCGTCGCCGGCGCAAGTCCCCGCTGCGCAAGGCCCGCGCAGTAGCGTTCGATGGCGGGCGCATCCGCGGCGCCGAGCGTGATGGGCGCCAGGTGCTCTGCGGCATCGGCCAGATCGCGTTCGTAGGCCAGCAACGTGTTGCGCCGCGCGCCACGCTCCGCCGACTGCATCTCCAGGAACCTCTCGACGAGGCCGGAGTCCCGGCTGTTCACCGCGCCTGACCGGCGATGACGGCTTCCACCGCCAGGTGCCGTGCGGAGTCGCCCAGCTGGGCGGCGCGCAGCGCGCCGAGGATCTGCGTCAGCGCCGTGGCGTCGAGCTGTTCGGCGCCGTCGCCGACGGCGAGCGCCGCATAGAGCGCCGCCTCGCCCGCCGCACCGCGTTCGGCGGCGGTGGCCAGTTGGGTCATCACCGCGGGATCGGGCTTGCGGCCGGGGGCGGGCAGCGTGCGGGCCAGGAAATCCCGCGCCGGTTCGCCGATGTCGAGGCCCAGCGCCGCCAGCACCGCAAGGTCGCGCGCCACAAGGCCCCCGGTGCGCGCGCCCGCCGTCTCGATGCGCCGTTCGGCGGCGAAGCGGGCGATGGCGGGATCGTTGCGGGCGATGGTGATGGCCGTGTCGAGGATGCCCAGCAGGTTGACGTCTGAGGGCACGGTGTCTGCGATGCGGCGCCACTCCACTGCGGCGCGGTAGTCCCCCGCCGCAAGCAGGGCGCGGGCGAAGGTGG
>JAIYAO010000018.1 GCA_027488965.1 Alphaproteobacteria bacterium | reverse complement strand
CTCCGCAGCCTGCCCCTTGATGCCCTGCACCGTCGCTGCGTAGATGCAGCGCACGCGGTTGCGCTCGAAGTCGATCACTACGCGGTGAATGTCCACCGTCGCGGTGCCGTTGTTCAGGGTGATGGGCATGAGGCTCCTCGGTCAGAACACGGTCTGGACGATCTCGGCCAGCGTCCCGTCGGGGTTGTAGGTGAAGTCCTTGCGGGTCGTGGTCGCGCCCACGATGTAGTCCAGGCGCGTCAGGACGCCCGACGTGTAGGTGAAGAGCTTGTAGTTCCCCGAGTCGTAGTCGATCCGGGACACCCGGCCGCCCGAGTAGGTGAAGAGCGGCCCGGCCTCGGACGCCCCGCCCGCAGGCCCGGCAGGGCCGATCGGTCCAGCAGGCCCAGTCGGGCCCGTTGGCCCCGGAGGGCCAGGCGGACCCGCCGGCCCGGTGCCGGCAGACGCCACCGCATCGGGCAGCACCGTGCTCACGTCCTCGGCCAGGTCCTCCAGGAACTTGACCGCCTCGTGCCCGCGCACGAAGGACGCGATCTTGTCGCGCGTGAGCGGCCGGGTCCGGACGGCTGGCCTAGGCACTCAGGGCCTCCATCTGTGCCTCGAGCCGCGCGATCGTGATCCGCGCATCGCTCGTGCCCCTGAACTTCTGGATGCGGTACTGCTGCATCTTGCCCTGCCGGCGCCACACGATGCGCTTCGTGCGCTCGCCCTGCCGGCCCGCCGCGGTCGGCCGCTCCACGCTCCAGGTCTGCCCGTCCAGCGAGTAGGACGTCCACACCACCGGATCAGCACCGGCAGCGACCCGGCCGGTGAGCGCGACCAGCTCGAGCTCGTGGATGATCGCGCCGCGGCTCTCGTTGTAGAGGATGGTCGTGCCGAACTCCCAGCCCACCGGCTGGCCGTAGTGCGTGGACACGTCCTTGACCATCCGGCCCAGGTTCGGGCTGGTCGGGTCGCCCACGAGCCACGAGTCGTAGCACCAGACCAGATTCCTCGCCCGGTAGCGGCCCGGCCCGACGATGCTGGAGGTCAGCTCGAACCAGACCGGCTCCCCGACCACCTTGGACGCGGCCACGTCATAGACCCAGGTCCGATCGGGCATGTGCACCAGCAGCAGCTCGTGGCCCTCGTCCAGGCGCGTTTCGACCACCAGGGTGGACAGCTGGATCTCGTTGTAGTCCTTCAGGATCTTGTCGATCTCGCTGGTCGAGATCTTCAGCGTGTCGCCCGGGACCATGAGGTAGACGGCCGGCGCTTCGTTGCGGCCCGAGCCGACGAAGGCGAAGCTCCCGGCGAGCCTGGAGTAGGCGTGCGTGCCCACGATGCCCCGAACCACCCGGGCGCTCTCGATGCGCTGGAACGGGAAGCCTGAGCCGCCCACGTTCTGGAACACCTCGATGGTGTAGCGCCCGAGCGCGTAGGCCTCGCTGCGCAGCTCGTCCACCGCCAGGATGCCGTCCGGGTCCGCCTCGGCCGAGCCGTACTTCAGCGGGTTGACCGCGAAGGGGTCGTTGAGCTCGGTGACGATCAGGAACTCGCCGTCCGTGCTCATGAAGTAGCCGTTGATCCAGCGCCCATCGATCACGGTCCCGAGGTCGATGTCGGTCACGACCTGGAGCGTGACGCTGTCCCAGTAGTAGAGCCGCCCGCCCGACCAGATGGCCAGGCGGTCGAAGCCGCTGTCCATCGTGACCTGGCCGCCCGCGCCCACGTCGCCCAGGATGGTGACGCTGCCATCGGCCGCCACCCGCACGAGGCTGCTGCCCATGACCCGGTAGCAGTTGCCCTGCCAGTTGATCCCGCCGCGATCGACGCCCGGGCCGGTGCCGAAGAGTTCGATCCCGTCGGCCGGCTGCAGGTAGCCCTGAGCGATCCCCGTCTCCTTGGGGACCGGCATGAGGTTGCGCGGATAGGACGTCCGGAAGCCGGCGACCTGGTCCGTGTAGACCCCATTCAGGACGCCGATTTGCGGCACCTCAGAACCCCTCTCCCGTCATCACGTTCAGGGTCGTGCCGGTGGCCGAGATGTGGGCCAGCGTGTCATCGCCCTGGCCCTTGCTCAGCACCATGGGCTCGTTCACCGGCACCGGGAAGTCGGCCGTCGTCGCCGTCTGCGCACCGGTCCCGATGCGGACGTAGCAGATGTTCGGCCCGGTGTTCAGCAGGTAGACGTTCTTGTCCTCGGTCGAGATGGCGATCGAGGCCGAGGTCGCGGCCGGCGTCAGCACGCGGTTCGTGCCGAAGTGGGGAGCGAAGGGTTGCTTCTGCATGGCGGTCTCCTGGTTGCCTCATCAGCCGATGCGGCACCAGAGGGCGTTGATCGAGTCGTAGCGCAGATGGAAGAAGCTCGCCGCGGCCAGCGTGGTCGGGGCGCCGCTCACCGTCTGCCCTGCGGCCGGCGTCACGGTCAGGGTCGTCACCGCCTGGCGGCTGTGCACGATCACCTCCTGGCCATCCAGCCCAGACGGCAGAACGATCGTGCCCGCCGCGTAGGCCCCGCCCTGCGACAGCAGCAGGAACACCGACGCACCGGCCACAGGCGGCGCCACGGTCACGGAAAAGCCCGTCGCAACCGGCGCGGCGTACTGCGTCACCGGCCCGCCCTGCGTGCTCAGCAGGCCCTGCAGCGCCGTGGCCACCTGGCCGAGCGATGCGCGCCGGTCCTGCCCGTTCGTCGTGTCGAAGAACGGAATCTGCGCGTCAGTCGACGGCGTGCCTTGAGACAGGTTCTGGATGCCCATGGGTCACTCCGTCAGGATGTCGAGATCACCGCCCGGCGTCGAGCCGAGCGGCCCGCGGTCAGGCTGCGGGAAGAACGGCCGTTGCGGCGCGAGCGACCCCCGATTGCCCGCCCCGCGCGGCAGCGTGCTGGGCATCTGCTGCTCGATCGGCTGCGCGGCCGACCACAGCAGCGCGTCGTAGCCCTGCCCCGCCGTGCGCTTCGTCTCCGCGCTCACGGTCTTGCCGAAGCCCGGCGCCAGGCGGATGGCCAGATTCGCCACCACCGTCTCCACCGCCGAGTCCGGGATGCCCGACTCCGCGTCCGGGTCCGAGCCCTCGGCCGTGGCCGGGAAGCGGTAGCCCACCCGGGCGCCCTTCGTCTCCCAAGCGGCCATCATCACGT
>JAIYAO010000195.1 GCA_027488965.1 Alphaproteobacteria bacterium | reverse complement strand
CCCCGCCCGGCGCCGCGCCCATCCGCTTCGAGGACCCGCGCCTGCCGCTGATGATGGCCGCGCCGCCGCGCAAGGTGCGCGCCCGCGCCGAGAACCGCCGCCACGTGGCGATGACGCCCACGCCCGGCATGGTGCTGCTGTGGGAAAGCTGGCTGCGCCACGAAGTGCCGCTGAACGATGGCGACGCCGAACGCCTGAGCGTCAGCTTCAACTACCGCTGGGGCTGAACCGCGCCGGCCTGCGCGCGCAGCAACGCCACATGCGCCTTCGTGGCCTCCGCCGCATCGAGCAGGGCGGTGGTGTCGTTGCGCGTCCGCGCCAGCATGATGGCGCCCTCCACGGCGCCGATGAACGCGCGGGCGAACCGGGCCGACCACGGCGCCGGCAGGCCCTTGTCGATGGCCATCTGCGAGAGCGCCGCCTCCCAGTCTCCGAAGGCCTGCGCCGCTTCCGCCTTGAGGGCGGGGGAGACCGACGCCGCCTCCAGCCCCACCAGCGCGATGATGCACCCGTTCTCGAACGCCGAGGCCTCGAGGTTCGCCGCCCAGCCGGTGCAGGCGGTGTCGATGTAGTCCTCGAGCGAGGCGGTGTGGGCGGCGCGCTGGCGGATGCCCTCCTGCACCGCCTGGCTCGCCTTGCGGACGGCCTCGAGCGCGATCTGCTCCTTTCCGCCGGGAAAGTGGAAGTAGAGCGACCCGCGCGGCGCGCCGGACACGGCCAGGAGTTCGGCCACGCCCACGCCCTCGTAGCCCCTGCGGCGGAACAGCGTCGTCGCCGCCTCGATCATGGCGGCCTTCGGGTCGGGGTGTCTGGCCCAGCGCGTCGTCACCATGGGCGGAGAATGGCGCGCGGGGGCGGGGGCGTCCAGTGGGGCTGCGGGGGCGGCTTCCGCACCGGCCCGCTGCGCGGCACAGTGCCGGCGCATCACAGGAGACGCCCATGTTGCGCCGCGCCGTACTCATCGCCGGGCTCGCCGTCGCGCTGGCGGGAACCGCCGCGGCGCAGACGCCGTCGCCGCCCCGGGTCACGTTCGAGACCACCATGGGCGCGATCACCGTGACGCTCGACCCCGTGGGCGCGCCGAAGACCACAGCGCACATGCTGCGCCTGTTTCGAAGCCGCCACTATGTGGGCGCGGCGATCTTCCGGGTGGAGCCGGGGTTCCTGATCCAGCTGGGCGATCTCGACGCAAACCTCACGTACCGCCCGCCGCCGCCGGGCACGGGCACGGTGGCGCTGGAGACGGCGACCAACCGGCACGGGCGCGGGCGCGTGGCGCTGGCGCATGGCGATGATCCCAACAGCGGCAGTACGAGCTTCTATTTCGAACTCGCCGACAACGCGCACCTGAACGCCGATCCCGCCGCCCCGCCCAACACCACCGGCTACGCGGTGTTCGGGGAAGTCACCGCCGGCATGGACGTGCTCGACCGCATGGCCGCGGTGGCGCGCGATCCCGTGAAGGGCCCGTTTCCGGGCAAGCTGCCGGTGACGCCCATCGTGGTGACGGCGGTGCGGGTGGAGTAGGGGGCGGCGAAGGTCCGGAGCGCGGACGACCTCGTCCGCGTGCGGCGTCGCCGGTCAGACATGGACGGGGTCGTCCATGCTCCTTACCGCGCACCACCGCATGCCGGCGGGGCGCCGGCGGTACTGGCGGCCGGCGCCTCGTCACACCAGCAGCCGTGCGCGGAAGCCGCGCGCCGCGTAGTAGGACTCCGCGCCGTTGTGATAGACGAACACCGCGTCGTAGCGCCGGTCGCAGAACAGCGCGCCGCCGAGCTTGCGGATCGCGGGCGGCGTCCGCACCCAGCTCGATGTCTTGCGGTCGAATTCGCCCAGCGCCTGGAGCGCGCGGTACTGCGCCTCGTCGAGCATCTCCGCGCCCATGTGGTGCGCGAGCTCAAGCGCGGCGCCCGCGGGCTTGTTCTCCTTGCGCGCATCGAGTGCGGCGCGGTCGAAGCACAGGCTGCGCCGGCCTGCCGGGCTTTCCGCCGCGCAGTCGGCGAACACAAACGCCTCGCCCTCGCGGCCCACCACGTCTGGCTCCCCGCCGGTGCGCTCCATCTCGGCGAGCGTCTTCAGTGATTTGGGAGTCAGGCGCGCTTCGACGGCGGCCCACGCGATGCCCGCGTGGCGGTGCGGGTGGGCGGCGAAGCGGGCGGCGAGGGTGGGGAGGAGGTCGGTGGATTTGGGCATGTGCGGGGGTCCGTTGGTGGCGTCCTACCGGGGGCGGTTTTCCTTGCCGTGCCAGATGCGGGTTATGAGGATTTGATCGGGTGTCACGCGATAGCGAACGGCGTACCGCGCGCGGGCATAGCGGAGAACGACTTCGTTCAGGCCTTTGCCGAGGGGGCGACCGCGTTCCGGGCGCTCCCCAAGGGTCAGCAGTTCGTCTGTCAGCCAGTTGATGCGCCGCTCGGCGGCCAGTGTGCTCATGCGTGCGAGGAACTTGCCGAGACGTCGGAGGTCGCGCCGCGCCGCAGGGCGAAGTTCGACCACGCGCGCCATGTCTGCCGATCAGGACTTGCCGGCGCGGTGCGCCGCGACCTGCTCCCGGAGTTCGGCGAAGGCCTCTTCGAGGGAGATGTTCTCTCCCGGCTCATCAAGGCGACGGAGATCCTCTTCCAGATCGAGGTCATCCGCGTCCATCGCGATATCGACGGCGAGCTGGGCGCGAACGTAGTCCTCCGGCGACATTCCGCGCGCCTCCGCCGCGGCGCGCACGTCGTCGGCGAGAGGCCCGGTGAGGGAGATGGTGAGGGCGGTAGACATGGGTGCAATGTACCGCAAGCAAAGGTGACTGTCACCGATTGCAGGCTCAACCGCCCTTCGGCTTCTTCGCCGACGCTTTCTTCGCTGCCTTCTTCTTCGGCGCGGGCAGCGCGCAGGCGGTGATGGCGACGAGTTCGCTCAGCCAGGCGGCGTCCTTGAGTTGCGCGGCGGACGGCTTGAGCGCGGGCTTCGCGCCGGGGTAGGGCGGCGCCTCGGCGATCTTGCCGGCGAAGTCGCGGCCTTCGGGCGTGGGCTTGATGAAGACGGTGTCGTCGCAGACCTGTGCGCACATCTTGCCGTCGCAATAGACGCCGTACTCGCCGAACATTGGGCGGGCGGAGACGTCGCCCGCGTCGGCGATAAGGGCGAGGAAGCGGTCGACGGTGGTGGGCTTGGTGGGCATGGGGTGGCCTCGGTGAGAGAGTAGGGTGGATGGAGCAATACGCAATTCGCTGCACCGGATGAGTGTGGAGTGACTTCTGTATTGTCTCGAGTAACGTGTGGAACATGAGAAGTAGCGATACCCGACACGCGCGCGATGGGCTCTTAGAAGACTACGTCGTGCCAGTCTGCGAGTTCGTACGGCAAGGCGATGTTGCAATTCTGAGAAGGTTGGAAGGGACGGCGTTCTTTATAGGCAAAGACGGTCTTTTCTTAACCGCGGCACACGTTCTCAGAAGCGTTGAAGCGAGGCGAAAAGAGACGTCGGATTTGGTGGGGTTGGTCGTCAAGGATCACGCTGATCCAAAGCTAAGCAGATTGTCAGTGATTCAAGCTTACGACTATGCGCCGGAGCCCTATGACATCGCGATTGGTCGAACCTACTTCTATTCTCGCAGTTGGTTTAGTGCGCCGCCGTCCAAAGCTATTGCGGGATGGCAAGATGTTGCAGCGCTCGGTTATCCGGAAACGGCGCTCAATGCTTCGCCCGACAAATTCAATGTTCATTTGAGGACATTGAAAGGGTATGTGCAGAGGCCAATCGCGGAGAACGAGTTGCCTGCGCTAGGGCGGCACCCCTCGGCGTATGAACTGAACTTTCCAATTACCGCTGGTATGAGTGGCTCACCTCTTTTTGTGGCCGATGGGCCGAAAGCTAACAGGCTAGTCGGTGTATGTGTCGGATCCTACAGCGCAGAGGTCACCGAGTATCGCAGAGTCGAGGTTCGCGATGCCGGCGAAAAGTATGAGGAACGTCAAATCAAAGTCGAGCAGTATGGAATTGCGCAGGCAGTCGAGGGCTTGCTTGACTGGAAGCCAAATGTCGCTGGGAACAGGACGCTCAGGGAGCTTTTGATCCCGGCGACTTAGCCTCAATTGTCCAAAAAGCTCCGCAGCTTCCTGCTCCGGCTCGGATGCTTCAGCTTCCGCAGCGCCTTCGCCTCGATCTGCCGGATGCGTTCGCGTGTCACGGAGAACTGCTGGCCCACTTCTTCCAGCGTGTGGTCGGTGTTCATGCCGATGCCGAAGCGCAT
>JAIYAO010000110.1 GCA_027488965.1 Alphaproteobacteria bacterium | reverse complement strand
CCTGCGCCACTGAACAGCAAGCTGTCCAACGGCTGGCATCCATCGTTTACGGCGTGGACTACCAGGGTATCTAATCCTGTTTGCTCCCCACGCTTTCGCGTCTCAGCGTCACCACAAATCCAGCAAGTCGCCTTCGCCACTGGTGTTCCTGCGAATATCTACGAATTTCACCTCTACACTCGCAATTCCACTCGCCTCTCCTTGGGTCCAGGTCGCCAGTATCGAAGGCAGTTCCAGAGTTGAGCTCTGGGCTTTCACCCCCGACTTAACGACCCGCCTACATGCGCTTTACGCCCAGTAATTCCGAACAACGCTAGCCCCCTTCGTATTACCGCGGCTGCTGGCACGAAGTTAGCCGGGGCTTCTTCTTCGGGTACCGTCATTATCGTCCCCGACGAAAGGATTTTACAACCCTAGGGCCTTCATCATCCACGCGGCATGGCTGGATCAGGCTTGCGCCCATTGTCCAAGATTCCCCACTGCTGCCTCCCGTAGGAGTCTGGGCCGTGTCTCAGTCCCAGTGTGGCTGGTCGTCCTCTCAGACCAGCTACTGATCGTCGCCTTGGTAGGCCATTACCCCACCAACTAGCTAATCAGACGCGGGCCGATCCGAAGGCGATAAATCTTTCACCTCTCGGTCACATACGGTATTAGCTCCAGTTTCCCGGAGTTGTTCCGTACCTTCGGGCACGTTCCCACGTGTTACTCACCCGTCTGCCGCTCCCCTTGCGGGGCGCTCGACTTGCATGTGTTAGGCCTGCCGCCAGCGTTCGTTCTGAGCCAGAATCAAACTCTCAGGTTGAGTTGATCCCGACGTCTACTAACGTAGCATCTTGCATTCACTTCTTGACGGGAAACCGCCCATGATCCTCCGGCCGAGGCCGGGATCGCATGGTCGATTATCCATTTTAAAGGAAACACAAACCGTCGGTTTCTGTTGTGTGGGCATTACCCACACGACAGGCGAACCGCCGCCTGCGTCTCTCTTCTCCAATAACGATGTCAAAGATCACCGGAAATTCTGATCGGAAGCACCGCTTCCAGCCTCGATTTCCGCCCCGGTTCTTGCGACCCCGGAAGGGGCCCCGCCGTCGGGAGGGGCGCTTCTAGTCGCCCCCTAACAGGGTGTCAACGACATTTTCAAAAGCGCCACACAACCCGCGACAGGCGAAAAACAGATCGACCGAACATCGAATTTGGGGCGCTCAGGAACGGAAGCTGGTCACGCGGAGACCGCGTTCTCAAGCTTCCAATGCCGTGAGAGGAGTCCAGATATCCCCCTCGCTGGTTAAAATCAAGCGCCGATATCGAAGTTCACTGCAGCGCGGTTCGCCGGAGGATGGAAAAATCACCATCAGCCCGTGGCGATGTAGGCCCGCAGCGAGGCTGCCTCCACCTCCACTTCCTCGATCTTGCGCTTCACCAGATCGCCGATGGACACGAGCCCGATGAGCGCGCCGCCGCGCAGCACGGGCAGGTGCCGCAAGCGCCTGTCGGTCATGCGCGCCAAGCCGTCTTCGATGGTCTCGTCCGGCGAGATAGTGACCACCGCCCGGCTCATGGCGGAGGCCACGGTGTCGTCCAGCGCCGAGGCGCCGCGGCGGGCGATCTCCCGCACGATGTCGCGTTCCGATAGGATCCCCTGGATCTCGCCCTCGGCGTCCAGGACGATCACGCAGCCAACTTTTTTATCTGTGAGTTCCCGCGCCGCGTCCGTCAGGGACGCCTCCGCGGACACGGCATGGACGACCGATCCCTTGGCGCCGAGGATCTGCGCGATCATCATGGAGGCCTCCTGGACGATGCTCCGGGCGAAAAGGATGCGCCCGCATCGCCCCTGCGACAAGTGTGCACATCGCAAGGCGGATCGCCGTGGCGCGGCGGCCTGCACGCATCGCCTCCCACGCCATTCCCCGCTACGGTCGGGCCCGGAGAACCCGCATGGCCTACAGAAAGCGCCTGGAGCGCGATCTTGATCGCTGGATCGCGGCCGGCCACGTCGATGCCGCGCGGCGCGCCGCCATGCTGGACATGGTGAAGGCGCCCGCCCAGCTCGATGCGGCCGCCGCCCTGGCCTACATCGGCGCCGTGCTGCTGGGCCTGGCGTGCGTGGCGCTGGTGGCGGCCAACTGGGATGGCATGCCGCGCCTGCTGCGGTTCGTGCTGGTGCTGGCGCTGTTCATTCTGGCCATCGGCGGCGCGGCGTGGGCGGCGCTCAAGCACCGCCCTGCCCTGTCCAACGGCCTCGCCACCGTCGCCGCGCTCGTGTTCGCCGCCGCGGTGGGCCTTGTGGGCCAGATCTTCGACATCGCCGGGAAACCTGCACACGCACTGATCGGCGCGGGCGTGGCCGCCGCGCTGATCGCGCTGGCAGGCCGCTCCACGGGCGCGGCCATCGTGTCGCTCGCCCTGATCGGCCTCGGCGACGGCTTCCTGCTGGGCGACAACCTCTGGCGGCTGTTCGCGGCCGCGCTCGTGGGCGTCGCCGCCGCCTGGTCCTGGCGTTCGGCGCCCCTGGCGCACGCGGCGGGTCTTGCCCTGTTCATCTCCGTGGCGTGGCTGTGCGGGCGCTCCGGCGCAGAGACCGCGTGGTTCCTCACGGCGGCGCTGCTCACGGTCGGCCTCGCGGCCCTGGCGCGCTGGCGCGGCGCCGCCGACGACACGGGCGTTTTCCCGGTACTTTACGGCTGGGCCGTGTGGGGCGCGCTGGCCTACCTTGTCGCTGCGGGTGTCGGCGCAGACCTGCGCGGCGGCGCCGTGATCCCGCACCGGCTGGTCTGGCTGGCGGCGGCCGGCGCCGCGGTGGCGCTGGGGCGCCATGACCGCCACGCTCTGATCACCGCGGCGGGGGTGCTCTTCCTGATCGGCGCGGCGATGACGCTGCTGGTGGATCTGGGCGTGAACCTGCTGGCCGCGGCCGGCCTCTTCTTCGTGTGCGCGCTTGCAGCGATGGTCACGGGCCTTGTGCTGCGTCGCAGCGCCGGCGGAAAGGCGAAGCCATGATCCAGTTCGGCTTGCCCCAGCGCCTGATCGCCGCCGGCGCCGTCTGCATCGCGGCGCTAATAGGACTCGTACTCATGGAAGGCGCGGCGCGCGCGGCGGGAACGGAGGTGATCGTGGCGATGCGCCCCGTCGATCCGCGGGCCCTGCTCACCGGCCACTACGTGCAGTTGAGCTTCGACGATGCGATCCCCTTGGGCGGCGCCTGCCCGCCGACGGATATCGAGAGCGGCGCGGACGGCTGGATCGCCCTGCGCAAGGCGGGCGATCGTCACGTGGTCGCCGCCGTCATGGGCGCCCGCGCCGCCGCAGCGCCCCTGGGCGACGTAGTCGTCCGCGGCGCGGCCACCTGCAATCCTCCCTCGCCGCCGTCCACCGAGGTCAAGACAGGCCAGCCCGGCAACGTCACCATGCGGCTGGCGGTGGAGCGCTTCCACGCCGATCAGGACGAAGCGGTGGCGCTCGAAACGGCCATGCGCGACGTGCCCGACGGCGAGACCCGCCTGTTCGCCATCCTTTCCATCGGCAAGGACGGCGCGCCGCGCACGAAAGGTCTCATTGTCGATGGCAAACGCGTCGACCTGACCTGGTTCTGACCGGGCTCAGCGCCACGGCTCACGCAGCGCGCGCGCCGGCGCCAGCACCGGGAACGCCAGCGCGCCCGCGATGAACCCGCCAAGGTGCGCTTCCCAGGCGATGGGCAGAACGCCCCAGATCCGCGCCACCGCCGCCAGTCCCACGTTGGCGACGAGAAAGTAGGCGCCGGACTGCAGCACCGCGGGATCGCGCAGCGCCTGGCGCCAGTCGGCGCGCGCCGCCATGAGATAGCCTGCGAACAAGCCGCATGCGGCCCCGGAGGCCCCCACCATCGGCATGTCCGACGCGGGATTGATCGCCACGTACGTCAGCGCGCCCGCGATCGCCGAGACGGCGAACAGCGCCAGAAAGCGCAGCACGCCGCCAAAGTCCCGGCCGTAGCGCTCCGCCACCACCTCCCCGGCCATCAGCAGGATCGTGAGGTTGAAGAACAGGTGGATCCACCCGCCGTGCAGCAGGGCATGGCCAAGCAGCTCCGCCGCCACATCCGCCCAGCGCCCGACGCCCGCGAGCGTCAGCAGCAGCGCAGGCGTGACGGCGAACCGCTCGATGATCTCCGGCTGGACGCCCGGCGCAAGGAAGCTCATGGCCCCCTGGATGAGGATCATCAGCAGCGCGAGACCCGTCACCACCTTCGGCATGCGCGCAAGCCGCGAGGGCGGCGCGCGGTCTTCGGGAACTTCGGGCAGACCAGTCACTGCGGCGCCACTCCTGTCGCGCCCCTCATATGAGGCCGACCGCAGAGCGACGCCAGAGCCGCTGCTGTCGCGGCGCCGTTGCAGTGCTGGCGCTACTTGCCCTTCCACTCCGGCTTGCGCTTCTGCGCGAACGCCATCGGGCCTTCCTTGAAGTCCTCGCTGCGGAACAGCGCGCCGACGGCGGGATAGCTGAACTGTTCGTCCTGCGCGGCCTGCACGCTCGCCTGATCGAGGCCCTTGTGCACCGCCTGCTTGGACGCGCGGATCGACATCGGCCCGCAATCGAGGATCTGGGCGGCCCACGCCTTCGCCAGATCGAGGGCCTTGCCGGCGGGCGCCACGTCATTGACGAAGCCCAGCTCCTTGCCCTCCTGCGCGCTGACACGCCGCGCGGTGAGGATCATGCCCATGGCGCGCTTCAGCCCGATCTGGCGCGGCAGCCGGTGCAGCCCCCCCGCCAGCGCCGCAAGCCCCACCTTCGGCTCCGGCAGCGCGAACGTGGCGTTCTCGGCGGCGATGATGAGATCGCACGCGAGTGCAATCTCGAAGCCCCCGCCCATCGCCACGCCGTTGACCGCCGCGATCACGGGCTTGTCGAGATCGAAGCGGTTGGTGAGCCCCGCAAAGCCCGTGGCCACGCGCGTCATCTGGCCGCCCATGGCCTGATACTTCAGGTCGTTGCCCGCGCTGAACGCACGATCCCCCGCCCCGGTGATGATCGCCACCCAGAGATCGGGATCGGCGGCGAAGTCGTTGAAGATTTGCTCAAGTTCGAGGTTCGCCGGCGGATGCAGCGAATTCATCACGTCGGGCCGGTTCATCGTGACGATGAGGAGGCGGCCTTCCTTCTCGGTGGTGGCGAACTCGGGCATCGGTGTTTCTCCCTGCGGGGCGCTGGTCGCGACCGCGAGACCATAGCTCCTGGCGCCGCGCTGTGAAGTTCACGTGGCGTCACCGCTCGCGCAGATCGCGCGCGTAGCGTTTCCAGTTCTCCACGTAGTGCTGCGCGGAGAACGTGTTCATCTGGATCTGCTCCGGCGTCATCGGCCGCGCCACGCGCGCGGGCGCGCCGGTGATGAGCTGGCCCGATTCGAACACCTTGCGTTCCGTCACCAGCGCGTGCGCGCCCACAAGCGAATTCTCGCCGATCACCGCATGATTGAGCACCGTCGCCTTGATTCCGATCAGTGCATTCGCGCCGATGGTGCAACCGTGCAGCATCACCTGATGACCCACCGTTACATTCGGCCCCACCGTGAGCGGCGCGCCAGAATCGGTGTGCAGTACCGATCCGTCCTGGATGTTGGAGTTCTCGCCGATGATGATGGGATCGTTGTCGCCGCGCAGCACCGCGCCGAACCACACGCTGGCGTTGCGCTTCAGCACCACGCGCCCGATCACCACCGCCGTGGGCGCGATCCAGAACGCATCGGCGTCCTCCACCTCGAGATCGGCGTCGGCCAGGCGGTAGACGGGCATGGAAGCGTCCTTCGCAGTCGCAAAAAATTCACTGGTCCGCAACGCGCCGTTAACCAGCATCGCCCTCATATGGGCACACGGGAAAGCCATCAAGCGGACCCGCAAGAGGAGATCGCCCGTGGGGTCACCCCGCGCGTCCCGCGCGCCCCGCCCTCGCCGACCCGGCGCCGCACCGGCGCCCGTCGTCGACTCCGCCGCTCTCGACCAGTTCTTCGATCACCCCGCCGCCGGCCCCAGGCCGGCGGCGTTTTCATTTTCAGCACCAGCCCAGGAGGGGTCCATGGCCAAGCGACCAGTGAAACGCGCGACTCGTGAGAACGCACGCAGCGCGACGCGCGAGGATCCCCGCGGACGCCTACAGGTGGTGCACGGCGGCTGGAACCCCGCCAACGACAGCGCCGCCCGAGACCAGAGTTACATCAAGACCATCAAGGCCAAGAGCAAAGGCCAGGAAAAGCTGATGGCGGCGATCGACGCCAACAACCTCGTCATGGCGCTGGGCCCCGCGGGCACCGGCAAGACCTACATCGCCATCGCGAAAGCGGTGGAGGCGCTGGAGGCCGGCAAGGTCGGGCGCATCGTGCTGTCGCGTCCGGCGGTGGAAGCGGGCGAGTCGCTCGGCTACCTGCCCGGCGCGATGGAGGACAAGCTGGCCCCCTACCTGCGCCCGCTCTACGACGCGCTCTCCGACCGCCTCTCCCCGAAGGCGCTGAAATCGATGATGGCGGAAGGCCAGATCGAGATCGCGCCCGTGGGCTTCATGCGCGGCCGCACGCTCAACAACGCCTTCGTGGTGATCGACGAGGCGCAGAACTGCACGTTCGGCCAGATCAAGATGCTGCTCACGCGTCTCGGCTGGCATTCCACCATGGTGGTGACCGGAGACCCCGCGCAGACCGACCTGCTGCCCGAACTCTCCGGCCTCGGCGAAGCGGCTGCGAAGCTGCAGACGCTGAAGGACATCTCCGTCATCCGCCTTGAGGAACAGGACATCGTGCGCCACCCGCTGGTGGCCCGCATGCTGACCGTTCTTTAGGTTTCGTTAACCGCGACTCGCCGTTACTCACAGCATCGGAAACGCTCAAGAAAGGCGAGGCAGCCGGGACGCAAGTCCCGGCTGACTTCGTCTGTCAGCCGCCCTTCGGCGACCAGCCGCCGACAAAGCGCGCGGCCACGGATTCCAGGGGATCGTCCGTGACATCGAAAGCCGCCCACGCCGCGGTGGGAAAGTCCTCCAGCAGCCCGCGTGCGAGCGCGGACCTATCGCCGCTGCGCGCGATAAGGTCTCCCGCGAGGGTTTCCAGCCCGGGATTGTGCCCCACCAGCAGCACGCGCCCCACCGTCATGGCGCGGGCCGCCTCCCAGAGCGTGTCCGGTTCGGCGAGGTAGAGCCGCTCCAGCAGCGTCACGGGCGCGGGCACGGCCAGCGCGTCGCGCACGATGACGGCGGTCTCCCGCGTGCGCACCGCCGAGGACGCGAGCACCGCCGCGGGCGTGAACTCCCCGTCCCGCAACGCGGCGGCGGCGTTGACGGCGTCGGCGCGACCCCGGGCGGTGAGCGCCCGGGCGCGGTCGCTCGGCGCCTCGCTTTCACGCTCGGCCTTGGCATGACGAAGAAGGATCAACAGCCCCATGGCGGCGCGATGTGCCCCGCCCCGCGGGCAAACGCAATCGCAGACCGCTTGTCAGGCCGCGGACGGTCGTGCCAGCTTCACCGCATGGGGACGTGAGGGGACGGCATGGCGCACGACAGCGCCGGGGGGACGCCTTCGGAACAGCAGCGGCTGGACGCGGCGGTGCGCGGTCTCGACCGGCGCTTTCCCGCCATGTCGGCCCGCCGCGTGCTGACCTGGGCGCAGCTCGGCGTGTTCGCCCTGCTGGCGGCGGCCGTCTGGCTGGCCTTCACCGAGGCCCCGGACGCCGCCGGCGCGGCAGCGCGGTTCGCGGCGCTGTTTCTCTTCGGTTCGGCCATCGTGCTGCGCCTGTTTGCGGCCGGCGCGACGCTGGCGGGCGACGATGCGCCGGGCCCCGGCTGGCACGACGACTTGCCCGTCATGACCATTCTGTGCCCGCTGCACCGGGAGGCGGCGTCCGTGTCTGCGCTGATCGCGGCGCTGTCGCGGCTCGACTACCCGGCGGAACGCCTGGACGTGAAGCTGGTGGTGGAGGCGGACGATGCGGAAACGCTTGCGGCCCTGCGCGCGGTTGCGCTGCCGCCGGCATTTGAGATCGTCGCGGTGCCTGCGGGCGGGCCGCGCACCAAGCCGAAGGCGCTGAACTACGCGCTGGCGGGCGCCCGCGGCGCCTTCGTCTCGGTGTACGACGCGGAGGACGCCCCCCACCCGCGCCAGCTCCGCGCCGCGCTCGATGCCTTCGCACGCGGCGGGGCGCGCCTCGGCGCGGTGCAGGCGCCGCTGCTGATAGACAACGGCAAGGCAAGCTGGATCGCGTCGCAGTTCGCGGCCGAGTACGCCATCCAGTTCCGCGGCATCGTGCCGTTGCTGGCGCGGATCGGCGCGCCGCTGCCGCTGGGCGGGGCGAGCAATCATTTCCGCCGCGAAGCGCTGGAGGACACGGGCGGCTGGGATCCCTACAACGTCACCGAGGATGCCGACCTCGCCTACAGGCTCGCGCGGCGCGGCTGGCGGATCGGCGCCATCGCGCCGCCCACCTGGGAGGAAGCGCCCGCGCAGCTGCGGCCGTGGCTGCGGCAGCGCACCCGCTGGATCAAGGGCCACCTCCAGACGTGGCTGGTGCTCATGCGCGACCCGGTGCGCACAGCGCGCGAGATGGGCCTTCGGGGGTTCCTGTGGATGCAGCTGGTGCTGGGCGGCGGGCTGGCCGCGGCCTACGCGCATGCGCCGCTGCTGGGCTGGCTGCTGACCGCCGCCGTAGCCCCCGACATCGCTCGGATCACGCCGATGGACTGGATCCTCGTCATCACCGGCTACGCCACCGCCGTGCTTGCCGCCCTGTTCGCCGCCGCCATCGAGCGCAATCCGCGCCTGGCGCTGAGCGCGCTCACCATGCCGGTCTACTGGCCGCTCGCGTCGCTCGCTGCGCTGGCCGCGACAGTGGAAATCCTCGTGCGTCCCCACTATTGGGCCAAGACCGACCACGGCCTGACCGCGCGCGAGACCCCTGCCGCATGACGTTGACGACCACCCTGATCGTGCTTGCCGCAGCGGCGGGCCTGTTCGCCTTCGGCTCCTGGCGCGCCGCACAGCCGGCCGATCCGCTCAACCCGCGCCTCATCCCGTGGCGTCCGGTGATCATCGTGGCCGGCGTGGCGGCGCTGCTGATGGTGGTCCACCTCGTCAACCTGATGGGCGTCTCCACCGGACCGGCCAGAACACATTGAGCGCATGGGAGCGGCGCGCTAGGCTCCGCCCACCACAAGACCCGAGGAGACCCACATGGCCGACGGCCCCGGCGCCCTGGAGGCGTTCCGAAAGGACGTGCGCACCTGGCTGGAAGCCAACTGCCCGCCCTCCATGCGCACGCCCATGCCCGAGGACGAGGTGCCGTGGGGCGGCCGCAACGGCCGGTTCAAGAACCCGGAGTCCAAGGCCTGGCTCGACGCGATGGGCGCAAAAGGCTGGACCGCCCCCACGTGGCCGGCGGCCTATGGCGGCGGCGGCCTGACCGCGGCCGAGAACGCGGTGCTGCAGGACGAACTCCGCAAGATCAAGGCGCGCCCGCCGCTGTTCTCCTTCGGCCTGTGGATGTTCGGCCCCGTGCTGCTGGAGTACGGCAACGAGGAGCAGAAGAAGCGCTTCCTGCCTGGCATCGTGCGCGGCGAGATCCGCTGGTGCCAGGGCTATTCGGAGCCGGGCGCGGGATCGGACCTCGCGGGCCTGCAGACGAAGTGCGAGGACAAGGGCGACCATTACCTCGTCAACGGCCAGAAGGTTTGGACGAGCTACGCCAACGAGGCCGACTGGATGTTCTGCCTCGTGCGCACCGATGCCACGGTGAAGCACGAGGGCATTTCCTTCGTCCTGTTCGACATGACGACGCCGGGCGTGGAGACGCGGCCGATCCTGCTCATCTCCGGCTCCTCCCCCTTCTGCGAGACGTTCCTCACCGACGTGAAGGTGCCGAAGGACCAGCTGGTGGGCCGGGTCAACGGCGGATGGGAAATCGCCAAGCGCCTGCTGATGTACGAGCGCCAGAACATCTCCGCCTCCGGCTTCGGCGGCGCCGGCGGCCTGACGCTCGACGACATCGCCGTCGAGTACGTGGGGCTGGAGAACGGCAAGCTGGCGGACGCCGACCTGCGCGCGCGCATCGCCGAACACCGCATGTTCGACCGCGCCTTCGGCCTCACCGTGCGCCGGGCGACGGAGGAGGCGAAGGCCGGCGGCGACGTCGGCCACATGGCGTCGATGTTCAAGGTGGCTGCGGCCACGCTCAACCAGCAGAAGTCCGAACTCACCATCGAGGCGCTGGGCAACCGGGGCCTGGGCTGGGGCGGCGAAGGCTTCGATCCCCGCGCGCTCAAGGCCACGCGGGACTGGCTGCGCTCCAAGGGCAACTCCATCGAAGGCGGTACTACCGAGGTCAACCTCAACGTCATCGCCAAGCGCGTGCTTGGCCTGCGCGATCACCAGTAGACACGCGCGGAGCGATCGTGGGGAAAACCATCCTGCTTGCAGCGGCGCTGCTGTTGTGTGCGTGCGGCCAGCCCGCGTCCGACAAGGCGAAGGCGCCGCCGAAGGCCGAGATCGTGCACGAGTACGGCTGGCTGGACGCCGACAGCCCCGCCGGCGCGGGCGTGGTGTTCAAGGAATCGCCCGATACCCAGGGCTTCCTGATCCAGTGCCTGCAGAAGACCAAGGGCCTGCAGGTGACGGTGGCCAACCCGGTGGACGCCGCCCCGCAGGCGGGCGAACGCGCATCCCTGCAACTGGGCGCCGTGCAGTTCGAGGGCATGGCGGCGCCCGCGGGGCCGGACGACGCCAAACTGATCGTCACCACATTTTCGCTGACGCCGCAGGTGCTGATCGCGCTGGGCGATTCCAAGACGGCGCGGCTCGCCTTCCGGGACGCCACGGTGGACGCCGGCGTCGACGCCGAGGGCCGGCTCACCAACTTCGCCAAACGGTGCGCCGCCCTCACGGGCGTGGAGCCCGCGCTGTAGTTCCCTACGCCAGACATCGAGGCCGCAATGTTCACGCTATCGGACGAACACCGCATGTTGCAGGACGCCGCCCGCGGCTTCGTGCAGGACAAGATGCCCGCCGCCCACATGCGCGCCGTGCGCGACGCCGGCCCGGGCGAGGGTTTCGACCGCGCACTGTGGGCCGAGATGGCGGCCATGGGCTGGACGGGCATCCTCGTGCCCGAGGACTTCGGCGGCGCAGGCCTCGACCGGCGCGGGCTGGCGCTGATCCTCGAAGAGTGCGGCCGCACGCTGGCCCCCTCGCCGCTGCTGTCCACCGCCATGATCGGCGCCGTGGCGCTGACCGCGAGCAGCAACACGGACGCCAAGGCGCAGTGGCTGCCGAAGATCGCCGACGGCTCCGTCGTCATGGCCTTCGCCGTGGACGAAGGCCCCCATCACGGGCCGGCGAGAACGAAGACCACGCTCAAGGGCGGCAAGGTCAGCGGCAAGAAGACGTTCGTCGCCGACGGGCACGCCGCCGACGTGCTGCTGGTGCTGGCGCGCAACGGCGAGGCGCTCACGCTCGCGCTGGTGGACGCCACCGCCGCCGGCGTGAGCCGCACGGCGCTGCATACGGTCGATGGCCGCGGCGCCGCCGACATCGCGTTCACCGACGCGCAGGTTCTCGCCGTGCTGACGCCCGCCGCGGGCGACGCCGCCGCCTATGTGGAGCACGTGCTCGATTGCGCGCGCATCGGCATCGCGGCGGAAATGCTGGGACAGGCCACGCAGGCGTTCGAGCAGACGGCGGACTACCTCAAGACGCGCACCCAGTTCGGCCAGCTGATCGGCTCCTTCCAGGCGCTGCAGCACCGCGCCGGCAAGATGCTGGTGGAGCTGGAGCTGACGAAGAGCTGCGTGATCGCGGCGCTGGCCGCCCTCGACGAGGGCCGCAAGGACGCCGCCGAACTCGTGTCCCTGGCCAAGGCGCGCGCCTCCGACACGCTGCATGTGGTGTCCAATGAGATGGTGCAGATGCACGGCGGCATCGGCATGACGGACGCGCACGACGCGGGGCTCTACCTGAAGCGCGCCCGCGTGGCGGAAGCGCTCTACGGCGGCGCAAGCTTCCACCGCGACCGCTACGCCGCCCTCAACGGCTACTGAACGGTTCGTTTCCGCCGACGGGCTACCCTGCGGCGCTACGTGGGGCCACGTCCGTGACATGACACGCCAGCCCGCCCTCTTCGTCAGCCACGGCTCGCCCATGATCGTGGTCGATCCATCGCCCGCGCGGGACTTCCTGGTCCACTGGGGTGAAACGGCCGTGCGCCCCGACGCCATCGTCGTCGCCACCGCCCACTTCGATGCGCCGGGACCGACGCTGACGGAAACGCGCACGCCCCCCACCATCCACGACTTCGGCGGCTTTCCAGAAGCCCTGTACCGCCTCCGCTATCCCGCGCCGGGCGACCCCGCGCTTGCCCATCGCGCCGCAGCGTTGCTGACCGACGCCGGCTTCGCGCCGCACCTCGACGCCGCCCGCGGCCTCGACCACGGCGCTTGGACGCCGCTCATGCTCATGGCGCCCGCCGCGGACATCCCGGTGGTGCAACTGTCGGTGGACAGCCGGCGTGACGCCGGCTGGCACTTCGCTGTGGGCAAGGCGCTGGCGCCGTTGCGCGACGAGAATGTCCTCATCCTCGGCTCGGGCTCCCTCACCCACAACCTGCACGATTTCTTCGGCAAGGCACGCGCGCCCGCGGATGCGCCCGAGCCCTACGCCGAAGCCTTCGCCGCGTGGGTGCAGGAGGCGGTGGCGGCGGGCGACATCACCGCCATGCTCGCCTGGGAGAGCCGCGCGCCGTTCGCACGCAGGAACCACCCGACGCCCGAGCACTTTCTGCCGCTGTTCGTGGCGCTGGGCGCAGGCGCGGGCGGCGCGGGCCGGCGCCTGCACGGCTCCTTCAGCCACGGCATCCTGGCCATGGACGCCTACGGGTTCGCCTGACGCTCAGTCGAGGTCGATGCGGCCGCTGCGGCGCGCCTTGGTGGCGCCGTGCTTCACCTTGGTGTCCACCCGCCGCTCCTCAGACGCCTTGGTGGGCCGCGTGGCCTTGCGCGGCTTGGGCACGTGGGCTGCGCGCGCGATGAGATCCACCAGACGCGCCACCGCGTCTGCCTTGTTGCGCTCCTGCGTGCGGTGCTGGTCGGCGGTCAGCACGATGACGCCATCCTTGGTCAGCCGCGTCCCCGCCAGCGCGCCGAGGCGATCCTTCACGGGCCCCGGCAGGTTGGGCGAGGCCGCCACGTCGAACCGCAACTGCACCGCCGACGACACCTTGTTGACGTTCTGCCCGCCCGGCCCCGAGGCGCGGATGAACGTCATCTCGATCTCGTCGGGATCGATGGCGAGAGTGTCGGTGACGGGGATCATGGGGGAGTTATCGTGCATGCGCGTTTCTGATACGTTGCCGCCATGAGCCGGACTTACGACGCCGATTTCTACACGTGGGCGATCGATCAGGCGAGCGCACTGAAGCGGCGCTCCGCCAACGAGCTCGACTGGGACAATCTTGCCGGGGAGCTGGAGACGTTGGGGGCGTCGGAAGAACGGGAACTCGTGGCGCGGTACCGTGTGCTGCTGGCGCACCTGTTGAAGTGGATCGTCCAGCCGGACCGGCGCGGCCGAAGCTGGGAAAACACCATCGCCAACCAGCGCGACGATCTGGCGGAATTGCTGGCGCGCAACCCGGGGCTGCAGCCGAAGGAAGAGGATGCCTTCACCGGCGCCTACCGCCGGGCCCGGCGCGATGCGTCCACGGAGACGGACCTCGATCTCGGCCAGTTCCCCGTCGAGCCGCCGTTCACCATGGACGAGGCGAAAGACGCGACGTGGATGCCGCAATAGGCTGCGCGCGGCGCTCGTCAGGCTCGATCCGGCTTCCTCCACTGCAGCGCCCGCTCTCCGCGGGCCGCCTTCTCCACCGTCTCGGCGATGCGCCTTGCGCGTGTCGGCGCCGTCTTCGCGTTGCCGATCCACTCGAGGATGCCGCGCCGCGCGGACGGGGGGAATCCATCCCAGGCCGCGCGCGCCCGGGGCGACGCATCGAGCGCTGCGGCGAGATCGGCCGGCTCCTGCAGCGCATCGACCGCATCGAGCCTCGCCCACGAGCCATCGGCCTTCGCGGCGGCGATCTTCGCAAGCCCTGGCCCTGCCATCTCGCCTGACGCCGCAAGCCGTTCGACCTTGGCCTTGTTGACCGCAGACCAACCGGACCCCGGCTTGCGCGGCGAGAACAGCAGCATGGTGCGTGTGGCGTCAAGCTTGCGCGGCAGGCTGTCGATCCAGCCGAAACAGAGCGCCTGATCGACGGCGTCCGACAGCGTGAAGGCGCCCCCGGCCGAGGCCTTCGTGACCACGAGCCAGATGCTGTCCGCCTGGCCATGGTTGGCCGCCAGCCACGCGCGCCAGTCGGCGAGCGAAGACGCTTCGACGCGGGCGAACCTGTCGCCGTTGCGCGGGGAAGGATTGTCGCCGCTGCGCGGGGCTTGGGCCATCGTGACGTCAGCCGCGCCGCGCGCGCTCGATGGCGGCGACGTCGATCTTGCCCATGTCCATCATTGCTGCGAAGGCCCGTTTGGCCTCATCGCCGCCGGCCGCCATCGCCTCGGTCAGCACGCGCGGCGTGATCTGCCAGGAAACGCCCCATTTGTCCTTGCACCAGCCGCAGGCGCTCTCCTGCCCGCCATGGCCCACGATGGCGTTCCAGTAGCGATCGGTCTCCTCCTGCGTCTCGGTGGCGATCTGGAAGGAGAAGGCCTCGCTGTGCCGGAACGCATCCCCGCCGTTCAGTCCGAGACAGGGAATGCCGCAGACGGTGAACTCCACCGTCAGCACGTCGCCTTCCTTGCCGGAGGGATAATCTCCCGGCGCGCGGCGCACAGCGGTGACGGCGCTGTCGGGGAACACGCTCGCATAGAAGCGCGCGGCAGCCTCGGCGTCCTTGTCGTACCAGACGCAGATCGTGTTCTTGTGCATGGCCTACTTCCCCTTCCAGCTGTCCACGTACCCCGCCCACTCCACGGCGTGGGCATCTTCGCCCACGTCGAGCGGGTCGCGGGTGTCGATCATGACGGCGTATTCGTCGGTGGCGGGTTTGTCCTGCTTCAGCATCTTGGCAAGCGCCTTCGGATGCGGCCCGTGCGTGAAGCCGGAGGGGTGCAGCGTCATCATGCCGGCCTTGATGTTGTCGCGGCTGAAGAAGTCGCCGGCGTGGTAGAACAGCACTTCGTCGTAGTCGTCGTTGTTGTGGAAGAACGGCACCTTCAGCGCGCCGGGATCGGTCTCGAACGGGCGGGGGCAGAAGGTGCAGACGACAAAGCGGTCCGACAGGAACGTGGTGTGGGCGCTGGGCGGCAGGTGGTAGCGGTGCGACACGAGCGGGCGCAGGTCCTTCACGTTGATGCGCACGGGCGCGAGATCGCCGTGCCAGCCCACGGCGTCCAGCGGGTTGTACGGAAAGGTGGCGGTGCTCACCTGCCCGCGCTTCTTGATCAGCACGCGCGTCTCGCCGTCCTCGGCCTGGTGCGCGCGAAAGACGTCATCCATCTTCGGCGTGTCGAGCATGGCGGGATCGAAGAACGCGTGCGGGCCGGCGAGGCCGCGATCGGGCAGCGTGAAATGCGTGTTGCTGGCCTGGATCATCAGCGCGGTGAGCGGGGCGTTGGGCGCGATGCGCCACATGCAGCCGCGCGGCAGGTACACGTAATCGCCCGCCGCGATGGCGAGATGGCCGTAGTCGCAATAGAGATGGCCGGAGCCTTCGTGGATGAACAGCAGCTGGTCGCCGTCGCCGTTGCGCGCGAGCGACGGCATTTCGTGCGCCAGTTTCCAGAAGCGCACCTCGGTGGCCGCATTCTTCAGCACAACCGGCGCATCCCAGGGCGAGCCCTGCGCTTCGTTGAGGCCGTTGAGATCGAACGCGCGCGGCCGCAGCGGCCCTTCGAAGTTCGACCACCCCGTGGGCGGGCGCGGATGATGGAAGAACGCCGCGGGACCGAAGAAGCCCTCCTTCGACGCCTCGCGCTCAAACGTGCCGTCCGGCATGTCGGCGTGCGCCTGGCGCGAGTGGCGGCCTTCGGCGCCCTTTACCGGGATCCAGTTGCGCTTGGTCATTCTTCATCCTTGTAGATGGCCACCACAGGCGTGCCGCCATCGGCGTAGCGCGCGCGGTACATGCCCGAGGTGTTGAAGCTCCAGGCGGCCTCGCCCTCGCCGTCCATCACGATGACGCCGCCGTCGCCGCCGATGGCGGTGAGATCGGCCTGGATCACGCGGTCGGCGGCCTCCTGCGCGCTTTCGTCCAGATGCTCCATGCGCGCGCAGATGCTGCGCGCCACCGAAAGGCGGATGAAGTATTCGCCGGTGCCGGTGGCCGAGACGGCGCACACGCCGTTCTGCGCGTACGTGCCCGCGCCGATCACGGGCGTGTCGCCCACCCGGTTCCAGCGCTTGCCGGTGGTGCCGCCCGTGGACGTGCCCGCGGCGATGTTGCCGGCGCGGTCGCGCGCGACGACGCCGACGGTGCCGAACTTGCGCTCGTCGAGCGGGGCGTTCATCGACCGCACATCCGGCGCGGGCGCACCGGCGGGGCGCGGCGGGATGGGTGCGCCGCGGGCGGTGAGTTCCGCCACGAGCGCCTGCCAGCGGCGCTCGGTGAAGAAGTACGAGGGCGCCACGGCCTCGATGCCCTGCGCGCGCGCGAAGGTCTCCGCGCCCTCCCCGATCAGCATGACGTGGGGCGATTTCTCCATCACCGCGCGCGCCAGCGTGATCGGGTGGCGCGTGCGCGTGATGCCCGCGACGGCGCCGGCCTTCAGCGTGGCGCCGTCCATGATCGAGGCGTCGAGTTCGTTGCGGCCCTCGGCGGTGAACACCGCGCCGCGGCCGGCGTTGAACAGCGGATCGTCCTCCATGAGGCGGATGACAGTCTCGACGGCGTCAAGCGCAGTGCCGCCGTTGCGCAGCACGCCGCCGGCCGCTTCGCTCGCCGCAAGAAGGGATGCGCGGTAGGCCCTGTCGGTGGCGGGATCCATCGCCGCGCGCTCGATGACGCCGGCGCCGCCGTGGATGGCGATGGACCATTGCGGGACGGGCGCTTCTTCGCGGGCGGTGGCGCAGGCGGAGAGCGCGAGCGCAAGCATCGCACCTGCAACCCTTCTCCCCCGCGAGGGGGAGAAGGTGGCCGAAGGCCGGATGAGGGGGTGAGGCAGAGAACGTGGCGCCGGCGTGGGCGCCAGCCTGGTGAAACTCGCGCCCTCATCCGTCGGCTGCGCCGACACCTTCTCCCCCTCACGGGGGAGAAGGAACCCGAGATGGCCCATCACGCTGTCTCCTTCAGCACACCGCGCTTGATCTGGTCGAGTTCGATGGACTCAAACAGCGCCTTGAAATTCCCTTCGCCGAAGCCTTCGTTGCCCTTGCGCTGGATGAACTCGAAAAAGATCGGGCCGACCGCCTCCTTGCTGAAGATCTGCAGCAGCAGGCCCTGACCTTCGCTCGGCGCGCCGTCGAGCAGGATGCGCCGCTTGCGCAGTTCGGCGACGTTTTCGCCGTGGCCCGGCAGGCGCTTGTCGATGAGGTCGAAATACGTGTCGATGGTGTCCTGCAGCTCGACGCCGCGGGCGCGCAGCCTGTCGACGGAGGCCAGCAGGTCATCGGAGCCGAGCGCGATGTGCTGGATGCCCTCGCCCTTGTAGCGCTGCAGGAACTCCTCGATCTGGTCGACCTTGCCGGGATCGCCCTTGGACTCGTTGAGCGGGATGCGGATCTTGCCGCAGGGGCTGGTCATCGCCTTGGAGAAGAGGCCCGAGACCTTCCCCTCGATGTCGAAGTAGCGGATCTCGCGGAAGTTGAAGATGCGCTCGTAGTAGTCCGCCCACGTGGCCATGTTGCCGCGGAACACGTTGTGCGTGAGGTGATCGAGATACGTGAGGCCGACGCTGTTCTTCGTCTCGTCGGCGCCCTCGATGGGGCGGAAGTCCACGTCGTAGATCGACTGCGCGCCGTAGCGGTCCACCAGATAGACATACGCGCCGCCGATGCCCTCGATGCAGGGGATGTCGAGCTCCATGGCGCCGAGCGGCATGTCCACGGCCTTGGCGCCGCGCTTCAGCGCCTCGGCGAACGCATGCTGCGCATCCTTCACGCGGAACGCCATGCCGTTGGCGGAGGGCCCGTGCGCGGCGCGGAACTCCGCGGGCTGGCCCGAAGGCTCCATGTTGACGATGAAATTGATGTCGCCCTGCTTGAAGCGCAGCACGTTCTTGGAACGGTGCCTGGCCACCGCGGTGAAGCCAAGCTGCTCGAAGTAGGTCTGCAGCAGCGTCGGATCGGGGGCGGTGAACTCGACGAACTCGAAGCCGTCGGTGCCGATGGGGTTGTCGAACAGGTCAGCCATGAGGGCGCTCCGGCGAAGGGGGGCGCACGCGCGCCCGGAACGGATTGACAGGATGCCGGGATAGTTTCAATTGAAACGAATGTCCAGCGCAAGAACCGCCGCCCGCCACCGCCCGGCTTCCCGGCCGAACGCGCGCACGCCGGAGGCGCCGTTGCGGCTGGAGGCCTTCCTGCCCTACCGCCTCTCGGTGCTGGCCAACACCGTCTCGCGGGCCATAGCGCAGCGCTACGAGAGCGAGTTCGGCCTCACCATACCCGAGTGGCGGGTGATGGCGCTGCTGGGCGCGTCGCCCGGGCTCACGGCCACGCAGGTGGCCGAAGCCACGCCCATGGACAAGGTGGCGGTCTCGCGGGCGGTGCGCGCGCTGGCGGACGCGGGGCGCCTGCGGGCCGTGGCCGACGGTGCGGACGGGCGCCGCCAGAAGCTTTCGCTCACGCCGGCGGGGCTTTCGGTCTATCGGCGCATCGCGCCGCTGGCGCTGGCGCTGGAGGCGCAGCTGCTGGAGGACCTGACCGCCGCCGAGCGCGCCACGCTGTGGGGGCTGCTGCACCGGCTGGAAGACGCGGCGGGGCGGCTTTAGCCAGGCCCGGCCTGAAACAATCGGAAGAAATCTTTGTCTTCCCGCCCGCCCAATTGCCGCTACACCGCGCCGACCGGACGCAGGCGCCCGCCTCGCGTCGCACCGGATGCCGCGCCATGACCATCGCCTTCATCGACCTGCAGGCCCAGCGCCAGCGCATCGCCGGCCGGATCGACGCCGCCATCGCGCGCGTGCTGGCGGACGGCCGCTTCGTGATGGGCCCCGATGTGGCGGAGCTGGAGCGGCAGCTTTCGGCGTTCTCCGGCGCCCAGCACACGCTCTCGTGCGCCAACGGCACCGATGCGCTGGCACTGCCGCTGATGGCGTGGGGCGTGGGGCCGGGCGACGCCGTGTTCTGTCCGAGCTTCACCTTCGCCGCCACCGCCGAGGTCCTGCCGTGGGTGGGGGCGACGCCGGTGTTCGTCGACGTCCTGCCCGACACCTACAACATGGATCCCGCGCACCTGGAGGCCGCCATCGCCGCCGCGCGCGCGGAAGGCCTCGCGCCCAAGGTGGTGATCGCCGTCGACCTGTTCGGCCAGCCGGCGGACTATCCCGCCATCGCCGCCATCGCGCGCAAGAACGGCATGAAGCTGATCGCCGACTCCGCGCAGAGCTTCGGCTGCACGCTGGACGGCAAGCACCCCATCGCGTGGGCGGACGCTGTCACCACCTCGTTCTTCCCGGCCAAGCCCCTTGGGTGCTACGGCGACGGCGGCGCGGTGCAGACCAACGACGCCGCCCTCTGGGACGTGATGGATTCCCTGCGCATCCACGGCAAGGCGAGTGCGGCCGACGTGAAGGCCACCACGTTTGCGCACGACCCGAAGTACATGAACACGCGCATCGGCATGAACAGCCGGCTCGACACGCTGCAGGCCGCCATCCTGATCGAGAAACTGGCGATCTTCGCCGACGAGATCGCGCTGCGGCAGACGGTGGCGCAGCGCTACAACGCTGGCCTGCGCGACGCCGTGCTGCAGGTTCCCGAGGTGATCGCGGGCGGGGTGTCCACGTGGGCGCAGTACACCATCGAGGTGGCCGACCGCGACGGGCTGGCGAACGCGCTGAAAGGCCAGGGCGTGCCGACGGCCGTCTACTACCCCGTGCCCATGCACATGCAGTCGGCGTATGCGCCGCTCTCGCGCGCGCCCGGCGGCCTGCCGGTGACGGAGGCGAAGGCGCGCACCGTCGTCAGCTTGCCCATGCACCCCTACCTCGACGAAGCGACGCAGGACCACATCATCGCCGCCGTCCGCGCCTTCGCGCGCTAGCCGCCTGTCCACGTTTACGGCGCTGGTCACCTCCCTCCGGGGCGTCGCGGCACGCGACGAACCCGGAACCCATACGCGCCGCGGCGCCTGCGAGAAGCGCCGTCGTTGCAGCCTTTCCCGCATCACCGCGCGTATGGGTTCCGGGTTCGCGACGGCGTAACGCCCCGGAAAAAGGGGGCGAGCTTATCCCACACCACTCAACTTGTGTTAGATTGCTTCCATCGCCTCCGCAGGGAGGGCAGTCGTGCACGGTGTT
>JAIYAO010000086.1 GCA_027488965.1 Alphaproteobacteria bacterium | reverse complement strand
CGACGCCACCAACGTGATCGCACGCCCAGCCGCCTCGGTGATCGCGCCCATCGACTATGACCACACTGCCCTGCTGGGCGACACGCTCACCGCCATCGCCGGCGAGAAGGCCGGCATCATCAAGCGCGGCGCCCCGGCGGTGATCGCGCGCCAAAGCGCGGAAGCCATGGCCGTGATCGCGGCGCGCGCAGAGCTGGCAGGCGCGCCGCTGCTGCGCTGCGGCGTGGAGTGGGATGCGTGGGCCGCGGGCGGGCGCCTGTGCGTGCAGACGGAGGGCCGTTTCCTCGATCTGCCCTCGCCGTCGCTGGAGGGCCCCCACCAGTTCGAGAACGCCGGGCTTGCGGTGGCGGCGCTGCTGGCGTGGGACGGTCTCGGCTTCGACGATGGCGCGGTCGCCGCCGGCGTCGCCACCGCGCGCTGGCCCGCGCGCATGCAGCCGGTGACGCAGGGGCCGCTGGCCGCCATTGCGCGCGCGCATGGCGCCGAACTCTGGCTCGACGGCGGCCACAACCCGCACGGCGCCCGCGCCATCGCCGCTGCGCTTGCATCGCTGCGTGCGCGCAGCCCGCGCCCGGTGGTGCTGGTGTGCGGCATGCTGGCGACGAAGGACGCGGCGGGCTTCATCGGCCCGCTCGCCGCGGAGGCCGCAGCGCTCATCGCCGTGCCCGTGCGCGCCGACGCTGCACGCGCGCCTGAGGACCTTGCGCAAGTCGCGCGCACCGCGGGACTTACCGCGTTAACGGCGCCGACACTCGATGCAGCGCTCGCGCAGGCGTGCGCCGCGACGCCAACGCCGCCGCGCATCCTGATCTGTGGTTCGCTTTATCTGGCGGGCGAAGTGCTGGCGGTAAGCGGCGGGGTCGACTAGGCGCGGCCCTCTGCGAGCAGGACCGCCGGCGCCCTCGCCGGCCAAGTCTTGCAAGCGGGACCACCGTATGCCGGCGAGGGCGCCGGCGGTCCTACCCACGACCTGTGGCGCTTACGCCTCGACCGTCTCGTTCAGCCACTCGACGATCTTCGACTTCGGGATCGCGCCCACGCGGGTGGCGGCCACCTTGCCGCCCTTGAACAGCATCAGCGTGGGGATGCCGCGCACGCCGTAGCGCGAGGGCGTCATGGGGTTTTCGTCGATGTTGATTTTCACCACCTCGACCTTCGCCCCCATCTCGTTGGCGATCTCTTCCAGCGCCGGGCCGATCTGCTTGCACGGCCCGCACCACTCCGCCCAGAAATCCACAAGCACCAGCTTCTGCGATTGCAGGACGTCGGAGTCGAAGCTGTCGTCGGTGACTTTGGCGGTGGCCATGGGGGGCTCCTCGGGGCACAGGCCCTGAAACGGGCGAAGTTTCTAGGATGTAAGGAGGATTCGGCCGCCTTCAACAACGCGCGTCCGCGCCGGGCGCGGCGTCGAGCAGGGCGTCCGGCAGGTGCATCAGGGTGGGGCCGTCGGTCCACAGGAGGGCGGCGCGGACCGGCCGGCCGGGGAAAATCCGCCGCACCGCCGCCCGGTAGGCCGCCATCTGGGCGAGGATCCGGGGGCTTGTATCCTCCGGGCGCGCCGGCGGCGGGCGATCGGTCTTGTAGTCGAGCAGCAGCACGCCCTCGGCCGTCACCACCATCCGGTCGATGGCGCCGCGCACGGTGGCCCCGCTCTCGAGGGTCGCCACGATGGGCGCCTCCGCGCGGCTGCCGGGGCCGAAGACGGCGGCGAACTGCGGA
Organism: Alphaproteobacteria bacterium; assembly: GCA_027488965.1. Lineage (GTDB taxonomy): Bacteria > Pseudomonadota > Alphaproteobacteria > Caulobacterales > Aquidulcibacteraceae > VFBF01. The sequence goes on along the minus strand of JAIYAO010000086.1, from coordinate 11,036 downwards.
TCCTCCAGGACGCGGAGCGCCTCCGCCGCAAGGGCCGCGGCCTCCCGGTCGGCCACGCCGCGCGCCTGCAGCCAGCGCTCCGCCGCCGCGGCCCGGCGCGCGTCAGGCACGTCCGGCAGGCGCTGCAGCAGTCCATGGATCAGCGTCCCGCGCCGGAACCGCGCCCGGCCGTCCGCCCGCGGCGACAGCACGGGGCCGTGCTCCGCGGCGATCCGGGAGGGCGACACCGCTTCCGGCATCGGTCCTTCCGCCGCCGCCGGACGCCGGGCCCACGCCGGCAGAGGGGGCGGCGGCGCCTGCGCTGCATCCGCCCGCGCGACACGCGCCGTCTCGCCCAGCGCCAGCCCTTCGCCGAATGGCGTCTCGCAGGCCACGGCGCCCGCCCGGGCCATGCCCTCGCGCACGGCCCCCCACCAGGAGTCGGCCGCCGCGCCCTCCTTGCCGCCGCCGTGCGTGGCGCCGCACACGATCAGCCGGTCGCGCGCGCGCGTCATGGCCACGTAGAGCAGCCGGCGATGCTCCAGCAGCCCGGCGCTGTCCGACGCCGTGATGGCGGCGGTGACGACCGCATCGCGCGCGCCCTTCGCCACGGACAGCACGGGGCCGTCGGCGGTCATGTAGAGGCCGCCCTTCGGCTCCGCATCGACCGCGCCCGTGGTGTCGGCGAGCAGCACCACCGGCGCTTCAAGCCCCTTGGCGCCGTGCACCGTCATGACGCGGACGGCGTCCTCGCCCTGGGCGGTCTCCCGCTTGATCTGGGCGGCATCGGCGGCGATGGCGTGCACGAAATGCTGGAGCGTGGCCGGTCCCTGTCTGCCTGCCGCCAGCGCCCGCGCGACCAGCTCCTCCATCGGGTCGCGCGCTTCATGGCCGAGCCGCGCCAGCATCGCCTCCCAGCCGGACACGCCGTGCGCATCCACCCGCTCGAACAGCAGCGAGACGAAGGTGTGGGGATGGGCGCCCGCATGCGTTGCCAGATCGTCCACGAACGCCCGCGCGTGCGCATACTTCTGATCGGGATGTGCGCGCAGGCGATCGATCACGCGCTCGCCCTTCGCGCGCCCGAAGGCCAGGGGATGGATGTCGGCGTCGTCGTCCACAAGGCCGATCCACGGGCTCTTGAGCAACGTGGCGAGGGACAGATCGTCCGCCGGATTGAGCGCCACGCGCGCGGCCACAAGCACGTCCTGCACGGCGATCTCGTCGGCCAGCACCATGCGGTCGGCGCCGGCGACGGGCAGGCCCGCCCGCTTCATCGCCTTCAGCAATTGCCGGAACAGCGGCCCGCGCTTGCGCACCAGCGCCAGCACATCGCGCGGCGCCATGGCCCGCTGCGCCTTGCCGTCCCACACCGCCTCGCCGTCGGCGATCCACGTGGACACGCGCTTCGCGAGCTCCGTGCACAGCACCGCGGCGGCGGTGGCTTCACGGTCGTTGTCGAGCGGGGCGTCCCAGGCGTCGGCGTCCCCCTTGGCGGGACGCGGCGCCAGCGGCCACCACTCCACGCGCCCCACGTGCGCATCGCGGAAGGGATCGTGGCGCACCACCTCTCCCGATTGCGGGCCATCGGCGAGATCGAGCCCCGCGAACGTCGCGTCCACCGCCGCCAGCACTTCCGGCGCCGAGCGGAACGACATCTCCAGCGCCGGCGCCACGAACGGGCGCCCCGCCGCCGCCGCACGCGCCGAAAGCCGCTGCGATTCAGACAGAAAGTGCGCGGGGTCGGCGCCCTGGAACGAATAGATCGACTGCTTGGGATCGCCGACGGCGAACACCGTGCGGTCCGCGCCGCGCGCACCGGCTCCGGCGAAAAATTCCATCTGCAAAGGCTCGATCAGCCGCCACTGCGCGGGGCTGGTGTCCTGGCCTTCGTCGATGAGGATGTGCGAGAGCCCGCCGTCGAGCTTGTAGAGCACCCACGGCGCGGCGTCGGAATCCCCCAGCAACGCTGCAGCTTTTTCGATCAGGTCCTCGAAGTCGAGCGCGCCGGCGTTCGCCTTGGCCGCCTGGTACGCCACGGCCAGCGCATGGCCGATGACGAGTGCGGCGGACGCATCGGCGGCCCGTTCCGCCGCAAGGATGCGGTCACGGGCGGCGATCACGGCATCGCCGATTTTCAGGGACGCGTTCACCAGCGCGCCGTGCGCGGCGACGATCGCCTGCGTGACGAAGTTGGCGTAAGGCTCGCCTTGGGCGGTCAGGAAAATGCGGAGCGTGGACTCGAGCGTCCTTTCCGTCCGTGCGGCGGCGATCCGCGCCGCTGCATTGCGGTTGGCCGCCGTGCTCCCGGCAAGAATGGATTCCAGCGCGGCGAGCGTCTCCCAGTCCACAGCTGCGAGCGCGGCGGCGCGGATATCCGCGGGCGACGCATGCGCGCCATGCCGCGCCGTCAGCGCGGCGGTTGCACCGGCCAGGTCCCCGTGCGCCGCCACAAACGCCCGCAGGTCTCCGCGATTGCCGGCGAGCGCGGTGCGCAGCTTGTCGAACGCTTGAGCATCGAACCGCGCGCCCAGACGATCCAGCGCCGCATCGAGCCCGCCGTCGCGCCCCGCCGCCACCTGCGCCCACGCCGCCGCGATCAGCGCCGCAGCGCGCGCTTCGTCGGCGATCTCGAACCCGGGCGGCACGTCCGCCTCCAGTGGAAACCGCGCGATGAGCCGCTCGCAGAACCCGTGGATCGTCTGGATGCGCAGGCCGCCCGGCGTCTCCAGCGCCTGTGCGAACAGCGCGCGCGCCTCCGCCAGACGCGCGGCATCCGGCGCGGGTTCGCCGAGGTCGGCGAATTGCGCCGTCAGCGCCGCATCGTCCATCACGCACCAGTCGCCCAGCCGCTCGAAAAGCCGCCGCTGCATTTCCGCCGCCGCCGCCTTGGTGAAGGTGATGCACAGGAACGCCGACGGCGCATGGCGCGCCAGCAGCAGCCGCGCGATGCGGTCCACCAGCACTTTCGTCTTGCCGCTGCCGGCGTTGGCGGTGACGAACACCGACTGCGCGGGATCGGCGGCCTGCCGCTGGTTTTCCCTGGCGCGGGCGTAGGGCGTGGTCATTCGCCGTCCTCCGCATCGCCCCACTCGGCGCGGCGCGCGAAATGGTCGTAGTCGCTCCAGGCGTTGGAGAACTGCACGCGCGGCTTGGAGAGATACGCCTGCTTGCCGTCGCCGTAGCGCGCCACGAGTTGCTGCAGCCGCGCCAGCGCTTCGTTGGCGGCGGTTGCCACATCGGTATCGAGCTTGAGGCGCGTTTCGCCCGGGTCTGCGCCGCCGAACCGCCAGTACAAGAGGGAGTCCACCGGCGTCGCCGGCGCGATCTTCTCCGGCTTCGTGTCGAACCCGCCGCGCGCCATGATCGCGGCCTCCAGCGTCAGCTGTGGCGAGAGCCCCGACTGCACCTGCTTTCCCGTAGGGGGCGCGCCGCTCTTGAAGTCGATCACTTCCGCTGCGCCGCCCGGACGGATGTCGATGCGATCGGCGCGGCCATGGATGCTGCGGCCGCCGCCGAGATCTAGCGCGCCGTCGATCTCGCGGTAGGCGACGATGCCGGCGGCGATGCGCGCACGGTTCCAGGCGACATACGCATCGACGGACGCCTGCAGGCGCGGCCGTTCGGTGCGCAGGCGCGCCCTGTCGAAGCCGGCCGCACGCAGATGCTGTTCGAGCAGCGCCAGAAGCACGGCGGGATCGTCGCCGTCGGCGAAGTGCTCGATCGCCTTGTGGATCGCGGTGCCGCGGTGGCGGGCGTCGGCGTCGAGGCCGGGCGCGTCGAGCACCCGCAAGCCCAGCACACGCCGGGCGTACACGGCGTAGGGATCGCGGATCAGCGTCTCCACCTCGGTGAAGCTGATCGTCTTCGGGCGCGCTTCCGGCGGCGGACATGGGCGCGGCGGCTGCAGTTTCACACTGGCGCGCGGCGCATCGAGCGCACGGGCCCAGGCGCGCGGATCGGCCGTGGGGTGCGGCGCCAGGATGTGCGCATCGCCGCTGGCGCGCGCCAGCGTCTCCAGACGCCACAGCCAGCGCGAGGCGACCGTGGGCGCCCCCTCCCGCATCGCGGGACGCGTCATCACCACGTCGGCGGCGTTGGCGAGCTGGGCGAAATCGTGGGCGGCGAGGCCGATGCGCGCGTCGGTGTCGGGCAGTTTCAGGTCGTGGCGCATGCCGCGCGACAGGAACGCATCCTCCGGCGGCGGCGCAGGCCACACGCCTTCCACCAGCCCGCCCAGCACCATGAGGTCGCGGCGCTGCAGGCGCGCTTCCAGCGGCCCGAGGATCGCGAGGCGCGGATGGCCGCCGCGCGGCGGCGGCGCTTCCCGCGCGGCGAGCAGCAGCGCCACCGCGCGCGGCGCGTCGTGCGCATCGAGCGCGCCCAGATCGCCGCCGCACTCGCCCATGTCGCGCAGCACGCCGGCCGCAGCCTCGCCCAACGGGCCCGACCAGAGGACACGCGCGCCGCTTTCGCCCTCGCCCGCAGCGAGCCGTTCGGCGGCGTCCGCCAGCGCCTCGGCCAGCCGCGCGAGATCGAGCGCACCGGCGCGCGTATCGGCCAGCGGGGCCAGCGCATCGCAGAGCGCATCCACCACCGGCGCCCCTGTGCGCGTGCGGAGATCGGCCAGATCGGCCCATGTGCGCGGCCCGCACAGGTGATCGCGTTCCAGCGCCTCGACGGCGGCGGCCTTCTCCGCCGGCGCGTATCCCAGCCGCACGAGCGGGTGGCGTGCGAGCGCCAGCAGCGCGATGGGGTCTGCGTCATCGACGAACAGGTCCGCCAGCAGGCCGAGGAGCACGCCGTGAGGCGAGTCCGCGAGCGGCGCGCCCACGGTGGTCTGCGCAACGATGTCCCAACGCGCGAGCTTGACGGCCACGCGGCGCGCGAGGCCCGCGTCCGGCGTCACCAGCGCGGCCGTGCGCGCGGGCGTCTCCAGCGCTTCGCGCAGCAGCAAGGCGATGACCAGCGCCTCCTCGTCCTCGTTCTTCGCCTCCAGCACCGTGAGGCCGCCGGCGCCCTCGCGCACCAGCGCTGCGCCGCCGAGGCCGGCCAGGCGATCGCGCCAGTCGGCGGTGGTGGGCGCAGGCACGAGCGCCTCGTTGACGAGACGCCGCCGCGCCGCCGCGCGCGGGCTTTCCTCCGCAACGAGCGACGCCACGTCCGCACGCGCAACGCCGAGGGCTTCGAGCGTGTCCTTCAGCGCGTGCTGGGGATGCTGCGCGTCGATGCGGGCCCACGCCGCCTCATCGAGTTCGGTATCGAGGCCCGGCAGCACGACGCAGCCCTGCGGCGACGCGGCGGCCGCCGCCATCAGCGTGCGCGTGGCCGCGACGGAGCCGGTGGAGCCGGCGATGACGACAGGGCCCCGCGGCGGGGTCGTCGCCCAGGCAGCCGCCAGCCGCTCCAGCAGGATGGCGCGGCGCTGCGCGGGATCGAGCAGCCCGTCGATGGCCAGCCGCTGGGGCCAGTAGGTGGAGACGATCTTGAGGAAATCCGCGGACCGGCGCCAGTGCGCGGCGAGATCGCGTTCCGCCACCAGCGTGTCGAGCCGGCTCCAGTCCACCGCGCCCACGGTGGCGGCGCCGTCAAGCAGGCGACACAGTTCGTCGGCCCACGCCAACGCGCGCACGGGATCGGCCACGCCGCCTTCGGCCGCATCGCGCCGCCGCACGAGGGCGGCCAGTTCAAAGCGGCGGCGCAGCGGCATGATCTCCGGCGGCACGTCGAGCGCGATGGGCTCGGGTCCCCAGACATCGGGATCGTCGTCGAGATCGCCCAGCGCGCGGATGGCGGGCAGGAGCGCCGCCCCACCGAGCTTGCGCGCGAACGCCTCCACCAGCCCGCCGCTCGCGCGGCGGTTGGGCAGAAAGATGATGGCGTCGGCCAGCGCGAACGGGTCGTCGCGCGGGATGGCGGCCAGCACTGCATCCACCAGCGTGTCGAGGAACGGCGCCGAGGCGGGGATGGTGCGCACGCGCGACGCTGGGCCATCGAACAGTCCGGCAGTCATGCAGGCGCCTCCCACGGCCTATGTAGGAGACGGCGCTCTCGATTGCGCGAGCCGGGCTTCCGCTTCGTCGCGTGCAGCGGGATCGCCCACGTGCATCCAGAATCCGCCCAGCGGTGCGCCGAACAGGCGGCCGGCCGCCTGCGAGCGTTCCCACAAGCGCTTGAACGAGAACGGTTCGACAGGTTCGTCCGCGAGGATCGCCGGGTTCACCACCTGCACGCCGGTCCACGCGAACGGCGCAGCGGGCGCGGCCCCGCGCAGGCGGATCTGCGCTGCCTCATCCATCGTGAAATCGCCGGCGCCGTCGAAGCCGAGGCAGGCGTCCATGTCCGCCAGCATGAGGCGCGCGTCCATGGTGGCGGCATCGAACCCGGCGACGAGACGGGCGATGGCGGAGCCGTTGGGCTCCTCCCAGATGGAGTCCGTATTACAGTGGATGTAGGGCGCGTCGCCGATCAGCGGCAGCGCCTTGCGCACGCCGCCGCCGGTATCCATCAGCAGCGCGCGCTCGTCCGAGATGAGGATCTCCACGTCGCGGCGGCCGCGCAGGTGCGCTTCCAGCAGATCGGCATGGGCGTGCACGTTGACCACGACACGGGTGACGCCCGCCGCCACGAGACGATCGAGCATGTGATCCATGAGCGTGCGCCCGCCCACCATCACGAGGCACTTGGGCTTGTTCAGCGTCAGCGGGCGCATGCGCGTGCCGAGGCCTGCGGCCAGCACCATGGCGGTCGTGATCGGCGTCATGCGGCCTCCACGTAGGGCGCGGCCACTTCCGACAGGAGCGCGCGCAACTCGCCCAGCTCAGGATGGCGCAGGTTGGCCGACAGGTGCCCCCACTCGCGCGGCATGAACTGGCGATAGCGCTGCTTGCCGTCGCGCGCCACGAGCCGAGCGAAGATGCCCAGGATGCGCAGCGCGTTGAGCGCGCCCAGCACCGCGAGCTGGCGGCGGAACACCGCCTCGGGCATGCCGGTGCGGCGCAGGTAGCGCGCGATGGCCGCTTCGGCGGCGACGAAGCTCACGTCGCGCCGGGCGTCCTGCAGCAGCATGGCGAAATCCCACGCGGGCCAGCCGCGTACGGCGTCCTGGAAGTCGAGCAGGCCGACGCGGCGCACCCCGTCCCGGTCCGGGAGCCAGAGGAGGTTCTCGGCGTGGAAATCACGGATGGTGAAGGTGCGCGGCATGGCCATGGCTTCCGCGATCAGCCCGTCGCGCACGGCTTCCCAGCGCGCGCGCGCGGCGTCGTCGATCCGGATTTCCGGCGCGAGCTGCGGCCCCCACTCCACGAAGAGATCGGCATTGGCCTGCAGCGCAAGCGAGTCGTAGTCGAGCAGCGGCCAGTCCCCCACCGGGCCGGGCAGCGCATCGGGCACGGGGGCGGCATGCACCTGCGCCAGCACGTCGGCGGCGGCGCAGTAGAGCTGGATCTCGTCCTCGCCCGCCTCGATCACGCGGGCAAAGAGCCCCTCGCCGAGATCCTCCACCACGGCGTAGCCGGCCGGCGCGTTGACGCCGAGGATCAACGGCGCGGAAAGGCCGAGGTCGTTCAGGTGATCGGACACCGCCACGAACGCGTCGACGCGCGAGGCGGCCAGCCGCGACACGGCGTTCCACCCCAGCGCCAGACGTTCCTGCGGCGTGGCGTCCGGCGGGCATGGCGGCGATTCCGCGTGCACCGGGGCGTCCATCAGGATCGCCTGGCGATCGCCGGCGTACAGCCGTTCATAGCGGCGCGTGGACGCGTCCCCGGCCAGCGGCGCGCGATGGGCGCCGCCAAATCCGGTGGCGTCGAGCAGGCGCCGCAGCGCCTCCTCCCGCGACATGCCGGCATCCCAGCCGTTGGCGCCTTCGGGCCCGATCTCGCTCATCGTCTCCGGTTCCACTTGCCCCGCCCGCGTATCGCGTCCCGCCCCGCGCCGTCCATCCGGGCGCACATATCATCCCCCGATTCGGCGGCTGTCGCTGCGGCGACGCCCCCGCGGGGCGGCGATGCGTCCGCTTGCGCCGGTTCCCGATGCGTCCCATCAAGGCGGCGAGGACCGGGAGCAAGACCGTGAGCGAGGCTGCGACGGCAGGAGGCGTGGTGATCGTCGGCGCTGGCCAGGCCGGCGGCGAGACGGCCATCCGCCTGCGCCAGCTGGGCTACGCGGGCCCCGTGACGCTGATCGGCGAGGAGCCGCTGCCGCCCTACCAGCGCCCGCCCCTGTCCAAGGCCTACCTCTCCGGCGCGCTGCCGCTGGAGCGTCTGCTGCTGAAGCCGGAAGAGGCCTACGCGGAGGAGAACATCGTTCTGCTGAAGGGCGCGCCGGTGGTCTGGCTCGACCGCGCGCAGAAGCGGGTGCGGCTGCAGGGCGGACGCGAACTGCCGTACGAGACGCTGGTGCTGGCGACGGGATCGCGCGCGCGGGCGCTGCCGGTGGCCGGGGCCGACCTGCCGGGCGTCCACCTGCTGCGCTCCGCCGCCGACGTGGACGCCATCCGCGCGGAGCTCGGGACCGCGAGGCGCATGGTGGTGATCGGGGCCGGCTACATCGGCCTGGAGACCGCCGCGGTGGTGCGCAAGATGGGGCTGGAGGTGACGGTGATCGAGGCCGCGCCCCGCCCGCTGGCCCGGGTCACCAGCCCGGAGATGTCGGGCTTCTTCCTGGACGTGCACACCGCGGCCGGCGTGCGGTTTGCCCTGTCGGCGCAGGCGGCGGTGATCAAGGGCGACGAACGCGTCCGCGCCGTGGGCCTCGTGGACGGTGAGGAAATCCCCTGCGACATCGTGGTGGCCGGCATCGGCATCATCCCCGAGACGTCACTGGCGGAAGCGGCGGGCCTGCACGTGCACAACGGCATCACCGTGGACCGCTTCGCCCGCACCTCCGACCCCGCCATCTACGCCGTGGGCGACTGCGTGAGCCGGCCGCTGGTGCACTATGGCCGCGAGGGGCGGCTGGAGAGCGTCCACAACGCCATCGAGGGCGGCAAGATCGCCGCCGCCATGATCGCGGGCCAGCCGCCGCCGGCGGAGGAAGTCCCCTGGTTCTGGTCCGACCAGTACGACCTCAAGCTGCAGATCGCCGGGCTATTCAACGGCTACGACGAGACGGTCCTGCGCGGGTCGCCGGCGGAGCGGTCCTTCGCCCTTTTCTATCTGAAGGAAGGGCGGCTCATCGCCCTCGACGCCGTGAACCGGGGGGCCGAATTCCTCGGCGGCAAGCGGCTCATCGAGAAGGGGGCAAGTGTTGCGCCCGCCGCGCTTTCCGATATGTCGAAGCCCTTCAAGGACATCATGACCGCCGCCTTGGCCTCCCAGTAGGGTTGGCTGCTTCAAACTGAGGACCGTATGCCGAAAATCACTTACATCGAAGCCAGCGGCAAGGAGCACGTGATCGAGGTGCCGGCGGGCCAGACGGTCATGGAAGGCGCGGTCAAGCACAACGTCCCCGGCATCGATGCGGACTGCGGCGGGGCGTGCGCGTGCGCCACCTGCCACGTCTACGTGGACCCCGCCTGGGCCGGACGGACGGGCGAGAGCACCGGCATGGAGCAGTCCATGCTCGACTTCGCCAACGACGTGGAGCCCACCTCCCGGCTCTCCTGCCAGATCAAGGTGACCGCGGACCTAGACGGCCTCGTGGTGCGCCTGCCGAAGAGCCAGCACTGAGATTTTTGCATACCGTTTTTCACGGTATGCAAATCGGCCGGAAACAGTGTGCAAACGGGGCCCGCCGGTGTGCAAATCGCACGTACAGGCCGCCGGCCACCCGCCCGGCCCGGCGGCGGGTCCGCCTGACACGGTTTGCCGGCAGGTTGCCGGCCGTACGGGCGGTCGGCGTTTCCGGGGCCAGCCCGCCCCTCCCCATTTCCTGAATTCCGGCTAAGCTTGGATACGGTGAGGGAGAAGGCGATGCGGTGGGCGCTCACGATCCTGGCGGCGTGCTTCGTGCTGGCGGCGGGCATGGGCGCCGCCCAGCAGGCCCCGAGGCGGGTGGCGCTGGTGGTGGCGAACGCCAGCTATGCCGGCTACGCGCCGCTGCCCAACACCACCGTTGACGCCACCCTCGTCGCCGAAGCACTCCGCCGTGCGGGCTTCTCGGTCATCGACGTGAAGACCAACCAGGGCATTGCCGGCTTCCGCACGGCGCTGGGCGCGTTCCAGACGCGCGCGCAAGGGGCTGAGGTGGCCGCCGTCTACTATGCCGGCCATGGCATCGAGGTGAATGGGCGCAACTGGCTCATCCCCACGGACGCGGCGCTCGAAAACGACGGCCAACTGGCCTTCCAGGCCATCGACGCGGACCTCTTGGTGCAGGCCGCCGCCGGCGCGCGCACAAGGATCGTGGTGCTTGACGCCTGCCGGGAAAATCCCTTCGCGGGCCGCATGCGCCGTACCGGTCGTGTGACGCGCGACGCCGCGCCCGGTCTGGGCGCCCCCATCGGCGAAGGCGCGCGCGGGACGCTGCTCATGTATTCCGCCGCCCCCGGCGAACTGGCCGCCGACGGTGCAGCCGGCCAGGGCAGCCCGTTTGCGCGCGCCTTCGCGCGTCACTTGCCAGAGCCCGGCGTGGAGTTGCGCGTCGCTGCCGGGAAGATCGCCGACGCGGTGTTTGACGAGACAAGGCAGGCGCAGCTGCCGTTCACGTCGAGCTCGCTTTCGGGCGCGGAAATCTACCTCGTCGCCGGCGCCCGCATCCCGGGGCCCGACCCGGAAGTAGAGCGCCAATTGCGCGAAGCGCGAGAGCGGATTGCGACGCTGGAAAAGGAGCGCCGCCCTCCGGGACCGCCGGCGCCCTCGCCGGCGACGATGGTGCGGCCGCCATCCACAGATACGGCCGGGACATCTGCGGCGCAGCGGGCGTCATTCGAGCCCGAGATGGTGCGCATTCCTGGCGGCTCCTTCGTGATGGGCTCGCCGGCGGGCGAGGCTGGCAGGCAAACCAACGAAGGCCCGCAGCGGACGGTGAGCGTTCGGGCGTTCGAGGCGGGCAGGTTTGAGGTGACGTTTGCGGAATGGGATGCGTGCGTCGCGGACGGCGGCTGTGGTGGCTAT
>JAIYAO010000060.1 GCA_027488965.1 Alphaproteobacteria bacterium | reverse complement strand
CTGCTTCAGCGAGCGCATCAGCACGCTGGTGCGCCGGTCGATGAAGCGTTGGGTGAGCACCTCGTGCAGCGCATCCGACAGGCGGTCCTCGATGGCCCGCGTGCGCACGCGCCACCCTTCGCAGTCGTCGATCCAGTCGGGCCGGTTGGCGGCGTAGGTCCACGTGCGGATATGGGCGAGACGCGCCTGCAGCGTGTCGAGATCGCCGGTGGTGCGGTCGAGGCTGTCGACCTCCTTGCCGACCCAGTCCTGCGGCAGGCGGCGGCCTTTGCCCAGCAGGTGGCGCGCAAAGGCGCCCACCAGGCGCGCGTGCTCGTCGGGCGTGGCCTTGCGGAAGTCGGGCGTCTGGCACACGTCCCACAGGCGGCGCACGTCATCGACGCGGCCCACGTGATCGGTGACTTCCGGATCGAGCGCGAGCTGCTTCAGGGCTGTTTCATCGAGCGCGCCGCGCACGCGCACGAGGCCCGGCTGCGTCGGCGGCGCCTCCAGCGAGCGGATGAGCCGGGCGAGGGAGTGGAAATCGAGATCGGCATTGCGCCATTCCACCGCCACGTGCGGTTCGAACTCGTGCGAGGAGACGCGCAGCACCGTCTCCTCGTCGAACGGCGGGCAATCGCCGGTTTCGCCAAACGTGCCGTCATCCTTGAAGCGCCCGGCGCGGCCGGCAATCTGGGCCACCTCGTCGGGCCGCAGCACGCGGTTGCGACGGCCGTCGAACTTGGCGCGCGCGGCGAAGGCCACGTGATCGACGTCCATGTTCAGGCCCATGCCGATGGCGTCGGTGGCCACGAGGAAATCGACTTCGCCGGACTGGTAGAGGCCCACCTGCGCGTTGCGCGTGCGCGGGCTGAGCGCGCCCATCACCACGGCGGCGCCCCCGCGCTGGCGACGGATCAGCTCTGCGATGGCGTAAACTTCCTCCGCCGAGAATGCGACGATGGCGGTGCGCTTGGGCAGCTTGGTGAGTTTCTTCGCGCCAGCGTAGCGCAGCGTCGACAGCCGTTCGCGCCGCACGATCTCCGCCTGCGGCAGCAGCCTGCGGATCAGCGGGCGCATCGTGTCGGCGCCGAGCAGCATCGTTTCGGACTGGCCGCGCGCGTGCAGCAGGCGGTGGGTGAAGATGTGGCCGCGGTCCGGATCGGTCGCCAGCTGGATCTCGTCGACGGCGAGGAAATCCACGGGCCGCTCCAGCGGCATCGCCTCCACGGTGGCGACGAAGTAGCGCGCGCCCTCGGGCACGATGCGCTCCTCGCCCGTCACCAGCGCCACGGCGCGGGCGCCCTTCTGGCAGACGATCTTGTCGTAGACCTCCCGCGCCAGCAGCCGCAGCGGCAGGCCGATCGTGCCGGACCCGTGCGCCAGCATGCGCTCGATGGCGAGGTGGGTCTTGCCGGTGTTGGTCGGGCCGAGGACGGCCACGATCCGGTCTTCCGTCCGCGTGCTGGCCATGGCGGGCGCTTCCCTCAACCCTCCTGACATGGCGTGCGGCGGGGGCCGGGACAAGCGCGGCGCCGGCGGCCGGCCCGGCCCCGGCCAGACCGCCTGGCCTGCCCCTGACCATCCCCCGGTCGCGCCCCGCAGACGCGAAATGCGTTCTACCCGCCCCCGGGAGTGGTTAACGATGCCGCGACACTGGGCCGGGAGAGCCCCACGACCGCCGGGAGAAGACCATGAAAATCCGCAATCTGCGCCGTATCGCGTGCTCGACCGTCAGCGCGCTGGCGCTGCTGGCATGCGCCGCCGCCCCCGCCTTTGCCCAGGACACCTCCACCGCGACCGTCGTGGTGGAGCAGGACGAGATCGTCGTGACCGCCCGCAAGCGCAGCGAGGGCCTGTTCGACGTGCCGTTCTCCGTGAACGCCCAGTCCGAACAACAGCTCCGCGACCGTGGGGTGACCACGCTGGAGGAGCTGTCCAAGAACGTCGCGGGCTTCTCCGTGCAGAACCTCGGCCCCGGCCAGAGCCAGGTGGCCATCCGCGGCATCTCCGCCGGCCAGATCGTGCGCGACCAGCCGGGCGTGAAGGAGCAGGTGGGCGTCTATCTCGACGAGAGCGTGATCTCGCTGTCGCTGTTCACCCCCGATCTAGACCTCTTCGACCTGCAGCGGGTTGAAGTGCTGCGCGGGCCGCAGGGCACGCTGTACGGCTCCGGCTCGCTGGCGGGCACCGTGCGCTACATCACCAACCAGCCCAGCACCGCGGGCTTCGAAGGCACCATCGAGAGCACCGTCAACTACGTGGAAGAGGGCGAGCTCGGCGGCGAGCTGAAGGGCATGCTCAATATCCCGCTGGGCTCGAAGGCGGCGTTCCGGATCGTCGGGTTCGCCACGGGCTTTCCGGGCTACATCGACGCCGTCCAGCCTGGCGGCGGGGTCAACGAGGACGTGAACGGCGGATCGCGCACCGGCGTGCGCGCCAGCCTCATGTTCCAGCCGACGCCGGCGCTGACCATCACGCCGCGCGTGCTGTACCAGGAGATCGACGTCGACGGCTTCAACCGCATCGACCGGTTCAACATCCTGGCCAACCCCTTCACCACCACACGTCCTGCCGTGACGCTGGGCGACCTGCAGCAGTTCACGCAGCTGGAGGAGCGCTTCGAGGACGAGTTCCTGCTGGCGGACGTGAACATCCAGTACGATTTCGGCCCGGTCGCGCTCACCTCCGTGACCACGTACTCCGACCGCGACGTGCTGGTGTACCGCGACGCCACGCAGCTGACCGGCTCCATCACCGGCCAGCCGGGCGTGTTCGACCCCGCGGGCCTGCCGGAGGCCGTCTACACGCTCAACGCGCCGCTGGCCGACACGACCAAGCTTGAGACCTTCACGCAGGAACTGCGCCTCGCCTCCACCGGCGAGAACCGCTTCGACTGGGTGGTCGGCGCCTTCTACAGCGACGTGGACCGCGCCTATGCGCAGGACCTGACGGTGGCGGGCTTCACCGCGCTGACGGGTATCGCCAGCGCCGGCGTGCGGGCTCCGGAGGACCACCTCTACTTCTCCACCGTGCCCTACACCCTCAAGCAGTATGCGGTGTTCGGCGAAGGCACGCTGACGCTTACCGACAAGCTCGATGCGACGGTGGGCGTGCGCTACTCCAGCTTCGAGGAAGACCGCAAGCTGACCTTCGACGGCCTCTTTGCGGTGCAGACCATCGACGTGCCCGGCAGCGTGGAGGACGACGACGTCGCTCCCCGCGTCATCCTCTCCTACAAGGCCACCGAGGACCTCACCTTCAACGCGCAGGCCGCGAAGGGCTTCCGGCTGGGCGGCATCAACGATCCGCTCAACGCGCCCCTGTGCGGCGCGGCCGATCTCGCCACCTTCGGCGCCATCCGCAAGGACACCTTCGCCAACGAGACGGCGTGGAACTACGAGGCGGGCATGAAGGCGCGCCTCGGCGCCGGGCGCGGCAGCTTCTCCATGGCCGGCTTCTACTCCGACATCGAGAACCTGCAGGCCACCATCGACGCCGGCAACTGCTCCTCGCGGATCATCGCCAACGTGCCGTCGGCCCGCTCCATCGGCGCGGAGGCGGAGCTGTCCTACCGGCTCACGGAGGCGTTCGACGTGGCGCTGTCGGCCTCCTACAACAACTCGGAGCTGACCTCGAGCGTCACCGACGCGGGCGGGGCCCCCATCCAGGGCCTGCGCGACGGCAACCGCCTGCCCACCGTGCCGGAGTTCCAGGCCGCCGCCAGCTTCGCCTACGAAGCGCCGGTGACCGACACCATGCGCGGCTTCGCCAACCTCACCTACCAGTTCGTGGGCGAGCGCTTCACGCAGGTCTCCGACCAGGAGGGCAACCCGCGCACCGTCACGCTGATCCCCATCGGCGCGCCGACCGTGGCCACCCTCACCTTCCCGCTCGACTTGCCCGACTACCAGGTGATCAACATCCGCGCCGGCGTGAAGGGCGTGGACTGGGAGCTGGCGGGCTTCATCAACAACGTGGGCGATGAGCGCGCGGAACTGGCGGTGGACCGCGAGCGGGGCCTGCGCGCCCGCTACGGCGTGCTCACCAACCAGCCCCGCACGGTGGGCGTGACGCTGCGCAAGAGCTTCTGAACCGGAAAGTCCCTTCAACGAAAGCGGGCCCCGCGGGGCCCGCTTTTTTGTTTCAGGGGCGGACGTGAACGGGCAGGCCCGCCTCAGTACGGCGCGCGCGCGATCCGGAACCCGATGGTCGCGGCGCGCTGCCCCGCAGGCACCGGCTGGCGAACTGCGGACCGCGTGTCGACGACGGGCGAGTTCCACGCGCCGCCGCGCACGGGATGGCGGGCGCAATCGCCGCCCGTGCGCGCCTCGGCGCCGACGTCAGCCAGGGTGGCGGGATACTGCGGCTCGTAGCAATCGGCCGTCCATTCGGCGACGTTGCCGGCGACATCGTAGAGTCCCCACGCGTTCATCGGGAAGCTGCCCGCGCCGGCCGTCTGTGCGGCGAAGCCATCGTCGCAGGCTGCGGCCGTGTTCGCGTAGCGGCAGGACCGTGCTTCGTCGGCGCCCCAGAAGAAACGCGCTTGCGTGACGCGGCCACGCGCCGCGTACTCCCACTCCACCTCGCTCGGCAGGCGGTACGTCTTCCCGGTCTTCTGCGAGAGCCAGGCGGCATACTCCTGCGCGTCGCTCCACGACACGTTGATCACCGGGCGACTTCCACGCCCCCAGCCGTTGTCCGACGGTTGCGGGTTGGAACGACAGCCCCCGCCTTTCACGCACTGGTCCCAATCGTAGAACGTCACTTCGAACCGGCCGATCGCAAAGCGGTCGACGCCGACGACGCGCTGCGGGCCTTCGTTCGCCTGGCGACCCGCTTCGGTCGCTGGCGCACCGATGTTCAGCTGGCCTGACGGGAGCATGATCATGTCGGGGCAGTCCGCGCAGTCGCGGAACTGCGCGAACTCGCCGAGGCTGTGGCCGGCCGCCAGCACTGTGCCGCGCAGCAGGCGCGGCGTCGTGCGCGCGTCGGGGATCGGCTCGAGGTCCAGCGGCGCCGGCTGGGAGACGCGCGCGGCGCCGGGACGGAAGCTCCAGCGCGGCGCACGCACCAGGCCGGAGCGGTACTCCGGCCGCTGCGCCCCGGCGGTGGCGGCGAACACCTTCGCCTGCACGTCGGAGAACATGAGCTCCAGCGGATCGCCCGCGTCGTTCTGGAGCGCCTCGGCCAGCGTGCGGGTGAAGACGCTGTTGCTCTCGCCCGGATTGTCGGGCGCGGTGTAGCCGGCGCGGGTGGCGTAGGCGATCAGCACGTCGGGCGGGGCTTGCGTGAACTCGGCGAGACCGCCGCTTCCGCCGCTGCGCTGGCCGTCGAGCAGCGGCACGTTGCGGCACGCATCGAGGATGATGATGTTCACCGCGTTGCCCGCGTCGGCCATGTCGTCGAGCAGGAACTGCATCGGCGGCGCCTGGTAGCGCAGCTGGTCCATGGTGCGCGCGGTGACATCGACCGGCACGAGCAGGTTGACGCCGTCCTTCTGCGCGCCGTGACCGGCGTAGTAGAAGAAGCCCACCGCATCGGCGCCCGAGGATTTCAGCTTCGCCCCGAAGCGGGCGAAGGCGGCCTCCATCTGCGCCTTGGAGGCGTTCATCACGGGATCGACCTCGAAGCCCAGCCCGCGCAGGCGGTCGGCGATCAGCGTGGCGTCGTTCACCGGATTGACCAGCGCCCAGCCGGGGGTCGTGTAGGCGGCGTTGCCGATCACCAGCGCCACGCGCCGCGGGGGCGCCTGCGCCTGTCCCATCCCCGCCGCGAGCACGCACGCGACCGCAAGCACCCGCGCAATCCACCGCATGACACTCTCCCCTGATCCGGGTGAACTCTAGGTGAGGAACGGCGCACTGTCGCGCCCGGCATTTGGTGCGTTCCGCTTTCGCCGATCGGCCCTACATTGAAGGCAGACTCAAACCGGAGACCTCCCATGCCCGACGGCCTCAGCGGCGCCCCCGATGGCGCGGCCCTCGATCTCGACGCCGCCCGCCGAATCCTCGCCGACGCCGCCAGGGGCGCCGATGACGGGGAGCTGTTCATCGAGGACAGCCGCTCGGAGAGCTTCCTGTGGGACGATGGACGGCTGAAGTCAGCCAGCTATGACGCCAGCAAGGGCTTCGGGCTGCGCATTGTCTCGGGCGAGCGCGCCGGCTACGGCCATTCGAGCGTGCTCGACGAGGCCGCCGTCCAGCGCGCGGCCGACGCCGCGGGGCTGGCCCGGCGCGGCCACGAAGGATCGCTGGACGCCTCGCCCCAGCGCACCAACGTCAAGCTCTACCAGGACATCGATCCCCTCGCGGCGCCCTCCTTCACCGCCAAGACGGACCTGCTGGCCGAGATCGACGCCTACGTGCGGGCGCGTGATCCGCGCGTGGTGCAGGCGACCGTGTCGCTCGCGGGATCGCGCCGGGCTGTGAACATCGTGCGCCCCGACGGCGAGACGTTCGCGGATGCGCGCCCGCTGGTGCGGGTGAACGTGTCGGTGACGGTGGAGCGCGACGGGCGGCGCGAGAGCGGCTCCGCCGGCGCAGGCGGGCGGGAGGACTACGCCGTGTTCATCGCGCCCGACCGCTGGAAGGCGCTGGCCGAGGAGGCCCTGCGCATCGCGCTTGTGAACCTCGACGCCGAGCCCGCGCCCGCGGGAGAAATGGACGTGGTGCTGGGGCCGGGCTGGCCGGGCATCCTGCTGCACGAAGCCGTGGGCCACGGCCTTGAAGGGGACTTCAACCGCAAGGGCACGTCGGCCTTCGCCGGCAAGATCGGCGAGCGGGTGGCCGCCCCCGGCGTGACGGTGATCGACGACGGCACGTTCGAGAACCGGCGCGGCTCGCTGACCATCGACGACGAGGGCACGCCCACGGGCCGCACCGTGCTGATCGAGGACGGCATCCTGAAGGGCTACCTGCAGGACCGCATGAATGCGCGCCTCATGGGCGTGTCGCCCACGGGCAACGGTCGGCGCGAATCCTACGCGCACACGCCGATGCCGCGGATGACCAACACCTTCATGACCGCGGGCGACAAGGACCCCGGCGAGATCCTGCGTGCGCTGAAGCGCGGCGTGTATGCGGTGAACTTCGGCGGCGGCCAGGTGGACATTACGTCCGGCAAGTTCGTGTTCCAGTGCACCGAGGCGTACTATGTTGAAAACGGACAGATAAAGTATCCCATCAAGGGCGCCACGCTGATCGGCGACGGGCCCACGGCGCTGACACGCGTGACGATGGTGGGCGACGATCTCAAGCTCGACGAAGGCGTCGGCACATGCGGCAAGGGCGGCCAGAGCGTGCCCGTCGGCGTCGGACAACCCACGCTTTACATCCAGGGACTGACCGTCGGCGGCCTTTGAAACGCGACGCATCGATGACGTTTTTTGTGCGCCCCTTCTTTTCGTCGCGCGCGGATTTGCGTAAGACTCGATTCGCTCAACACGGGAGGTCTTGATGGCGGGCAAAGTTGCAGTGAAGAAAGTTGCGAAGAAGGCCGCTGCTCCGAAGAAGGCAGCTGCCGCACCGAAGAAGACCGCGGCCAAGAAGACCGCTGCGAAGAAGAAGAAGTAGGCGCTTCGCAACCGCCCCAAAGTTTGAGCGCCGGCCCCCAGGGGCCGGCGTTCTTGTTTCCGGACCCCTTTATCCAAAGGCTTTTGCGGTCTCAGGGCGCCCGCGCCGAAACGAGCCAGGCCGACCCCTCCAGCACGATCCCCTGCGCCGTCTCGTGCGCGCCCAGCGCCGCCGTCACCGCATCGCGCACCGCCGCCCCGCCCCCGTGCGTGCGCACGAGCGACCCCAGCGGCCCCAGCTCCATCGCAAGCGCCGCCGCATCCTGCGCATCGGCGCCGAGCACCATCGGCGTATCGAATCGCTCGACGGCGATGGCGTCGTAGCCTGCGTCGGCGAGGATGGTCCGCACACGCGCGCCGTCCGCGAAGGCGAACGGGCCGGGGGCCAGCGGATCGGACGGCGGCGGCGTCACGCCCAGCGCGCGCAAGCCCGCCATTGCAGGGACCGTCGCCCAAGGGTTTTCCATGAAGGGACGCCAGCAGACGAAGGCTGCACGCGCCCCGCCCCGCAACGCCGCGCGCATGGCGCGGAACGCACCGACGGGATCGGCGAAGAACATCACGCCGAAGCGCGAGAACAGGAGATCGTTGGCGCCGGGCAGCGCCGCACGCGCCGCATCCGCCTCCAGATAGTCCACCTGCGGGTACGCCGCTGTGCGCGTCCGCGCCCGCGCCAGCATCGGCGCCGACACGTCCACGCCGAGCACCCGCCCGCCGGGCCCCACAGCATCGGCCAGCGCAAGCGTGGTGGCGCCGCAGCCGCACCCGATGTCGAGCACGCGTTCGCCCGGCGCGGCCGCCGCCAGCGCCAACGCCGCGGCGCTGATGGGCGCGAGCAGCGCGTCCAGCCGCTCCTGGTGCGTGGTCCAGCGCGCGCCCACCTCGGCGTTCCACGAGGCGATCTGTTCGGCGTTGTCAGCGGTCATCGGGTGATCTCCATTTCCCCGGCACGCTCTGCATCCACGGGGGCTCCCGCAAGCATCTTTGGGATGTGCGCGCGACGACGGCCTGCCGCCGCACTGTCGCCATATTGAGGGGTTTCTCGATAATCAATAAATCCATCCCGTTCCACGATAAGAACGGGAGCATCCGGGGAGAGAGCGGTGTACAGGACATTGGCGGCGGCGCTCGCGCTGACCGGACTGGCGCACGCACAGGAGCCGCGTCCGGCTGACGGCGTATCGGCATCGCCGCGCCCGCCCAGCGACGACAGCGTCGTGTTCACGCCGGACTTCTTCGCCGCCTACGCCCCCCAGTCCGCGCTCGACATGGTGGAGCGCGTGCCGGGGTTCAGCATCGACGAGGGCTCCGACCGCCGCGGGTTCTCCGGCAGCGCCGGCAACGTGCTGATCGACGGCGCGCGCCCCAGCGCCAAGAGCCAGGACCTGGAATCGATCCTCGCCCGCATTCCCGCCGCCCAGGTGACGCGGATCGAACTGATCCGCGCGGCCTCCACGGGTGAAGCGTCGGGACAGTCGGTGCTGGTCAACGTGGTGCGCAGCGACGCCGCCGCCGGCGGCTCGGGCACGTGGGAGGCGGAGCTGGAGCGGTCGTCCTCCAACCGCGTGGAGGTGCGCGGCTCGGCCTCCTACACCAACAGGCTCGGCCCCGCGGAGTACACGCTAGGCGCCAACCGCTACATCGAGGAGCGGCCGCTGCGCGGCTTCCGCTTCCTGCGCGACGCGAACAACGCCCTCACCGGCGCCCGCGCCGACTTCACGCCCCGCACCTACCGGGAGGCGGGCGCCAACGCCGAGATCTCCACGCCGCTGCTGGGGGGCACGCTGAACCTCAACGTCTCCGGCGAGCGCTGGAACTTCGCCACGGACCTTGAATCGCTCGGGTTCGACCCCGCGGCCAACATCACCGATTCCTCCCGCCTCTCCATCGACGAACGCGAACGCGAGCGCGAGCTGGGCGGCGACTTCGAGCGCCGCTTCGGCGACTGGACGTTCAAGGTCATCGGCCTCGACACGCAGCGCTGGTACGCCAACGACGAAAAGACCCTCTCGCGCGACGCGGCCTTCGCCACCACCGGGATCGTCACCCAGCGCACGCGCAACCGCGCCGCCGAAACCATCGCCCGCGCCACCGCCGCATGGGCCATCAACGACGCCCACCGCGTCGAGTTCGGCGGCGAGACGGCGTTCAACACGCTGGAAGCCGCGCTCTCGCTCACCCGCGATGGCGCGCCCATCGTGCTGCCGTCGGCGAACGTGACGGTGGAAGAGGACCGCCAGGAGGGCTTCGTCACCTGGACGTGGAAGGCCGCACCTCGCTGGACGCTGGAGTCCGGGGTCACGGTGGAGACGTCCACCATCTCCCAGTCCGGCGACACCAGCGCGAGCCGTACGCTCACCTACTGGAAGCCCTCCCTGCAGGCCTCCCGCCAGATCGGCAAGCGCGACCAGGTGCGCCTCAAGGTGTTCCGGGACGTGAGCCAGCTCGACTTCGGGGACTTCGCCTCCTCCGCCACGCTGGCCGACGACATCGTGGCCGCCGGCAATCCGGACCTGCGCCCGCAGGCGCTGTGGCGGCTGGAGGGCGTGCTCGACAAGCGGTTCGGCGCCAAGGGCGCGGTGATGCTGACGCTTGCGCACGAGCGGGTGGAGGACGCCACCGACCTCGTGCCCATCCTCGATCCCGTGAGCGGCGCCTTCTTCGACGCGCCCGGCAACATCGGCGAGGGGCGCAACACCATCGTGCAGATGAAATCCACGGTGCCCGTGGACCCGCTGATAAAGGGCGGCCAGTTCGAGCTGTACGTGTCGTGGGTGGACACCGAGGTCACCGATCCCACGACGCAGCGGTTGCGCCCGATCTCTGGAAACTCCG
>JAIYAO010000043.1 GCA_027488965.1 Alphaproteobacteria bacterium | reverse complement strand
GGGCAGGCATCAAATCCGGGGGCCGGGCCGGCGAGAAACGATCGCAACGGGGCGCCCGTGGCGGGTGCAGTCTTCCGCGATGGTCCCGAGCCATCGCACCTTGGCGCTTCGGTCTCGGGCGCCCCGTCCCTCCGCCTGGAGGGTGTGCGACGCCGCCGTTCCCGCAAGGGATGGGCGGGTCGTGGTGCTGGGTGCGGGCGCGTGCGTTGGAGCGCCGCCACCTCGCCCCGTTGGCGCAGGCGTGCGGGTGTGGCTAAAGCAGGGGCCCCGTCGCCGGGGAGGAGGTCGTTCATGTCGATGCCGCAGCCGCCCGCCCGCGAGGGCCGCGCGCCCATCCTGGAATGCGTGCGCGAGGGGTTTGCGTTCATCGGGCGCGACTGGCGGCTGATCGTGCCCGTCGCAGCGACCGCCGCGTTCGGCGTGGCGCCGCTGGAGGTGTGGTCGGACGTGGCGGCCGCGCGCAGCGATCTGGGCGGCGGGCTCATCGCCTCGCTGCTCGCCCTCATCGTGCAGGCGGTGGTGCTGGCGGCGTTCTACCGGCGCACGCTGTCGCGCGGCGCCGATCCGCTCGCGCTGCGGCTGGGCGCCGACGAGCGCAACGTGGTGGGCGTGACGCTGTCCATCGGATTTTTCTATCTGATCGTGTTTTTCGTGGGCCTGTTCATTCTCATGGGCGCGCTCGCCTTCCTGCTCGCGGGCGCGGGCATCGACAGCGAAAGCCTGCAGGGCCTGCCGCCGGAGGAAGCCGCGCGCACCTTCATCGCCGCCCTAGGCAACGACGGGCGCGTGGTGTTCTTCGTGCTGCTGGCGCTGCTGGCGGCGGGTCTCCTGTGGCTGTCGGCGCGCCTGGCGCTCGCACTGCCGGCCACGGTGGCGGAGGGCCGCGCGCTCGCCTTCACCACGTGGGGCTGGACGAAGGGCAACTCGGGCTCCATCGCTGCGTGCCTGGTGCTGCTGGCGCTGGGCGGCATCGCGCTCAGCGTGCTGGCGGTGCTGCTGCCGTCGGTGGTCGTGGGCGCAGCGTTCGGCGAAGCCGCCATGCGCACGCCGGGCAGCCCGGCGCACTGGATCATGTCGTGGTTCAGCGCCGCCATCGGGCTTGCGTTCTTCCACGCGCCCTACGCCGCCATGACGGCCTACCTCTACCGCGGCCTGCGTCCGCAGTAGGGCTCAGCCCGCAGCGGACTTGCGTTTGGCGGCGACTTTGGCGGGCGACTTGGCGGCCGCCTTCGGCGGCGCGCGCAGCACGCGCTTTCGCTCCGCCTGGCGCGCCATGGTCTCGGCGAGGTAGCGGCCGGTCCAGCTTCCGGCGATCTTCGCCACGTCCTCCGGCGTGCCCGCGCCGACCACGAGGCCGCCGCCGTCGCCGCCCTCGGGGCCGAGATCGACCACCCAGTCTGCAGTCTTCACCACATCGAGGTTGTGCTCGATCACCACCACGGTGTTGCCGTTCTCCACCAGTTCATGGAGCACATCGAGCAGGCGGCGCGTGTCCTCGAAATGGAGGCCGGTGGTGGGCTCGTCGAGGATGTAGAGCGTGCGCCCGGTGGCCCGGCGCGACAGCTCCTTCGAGAGTTTCACGCGCTGCGCTTCGCCGCCCGACAGCGTCGTCGCCTGCTGGCCCACCTTGACGTAGTCGAGGCCCACGCGCGTCAGCGTCTCCATCTTGTCGCGGATGGACGGCACGGCGTTGAACAGCTGGGCGGCCTCCTCCACCGTCATGTCGAGCACGTCGGCGATGGACTTGCCCTTGAACAGGATCTCCAGCGTCTCGCGGTTGTAGCGCTTGCCGCGGCAAGAATCGCACGTGACGTAGACGTCCGGCAGGAAGTGCATCTCGATCTTGATGAGGCCGTCGCCCTGGCACGCCTCGCAGCGCCCGCCTTTCACGTTGAACGAGAAGCGCCCGGGGCCGTAGCCGCGCGCCTTCGCTTCGGGCAGCCCGGCGTACCAGTCGCGGATCGGCGTGAAGGCGCCGGTGTAGGTGGCGGGGTTGGAGCGCGGCGTGCGCCCAATGGGGGACTGGTCGATGTCGATGACCTTGTCGAAGTGTTCGAGGCCTTCGATGGACTGGTGGGGGGCGGGCGCGTCGGCGGCGCCGTTGAGACGCCGAGCAGCCGCCTTGTAAAGCGTCTCGATGGTGAGCGTGGACTTGCCGCCGCCGCTGACGCCCGTGATGCAGGTGAAGGTGCCGATGGGAATTTCGGCGGTGACGTTCTTCAGGTTGTTGCCTGTCGCGCCGATGACGCGCAGCATCTTTTTCGACGCGCGCCGCCTTTCGGGAATGCGGATTTCCTTTGTCCCGCGCAGGTAGGCGCCGGTCACGCTCTTGGGCGCATCGATCACCATCTGCGGCGTGCCCTGCGCCACCACTTCGCCGCCGTGGACGCCCGCGGCCGGCCCCATATCGATCACGTGGTCGGCGGTGAGGATGGCCTCCTCGTCATGCTCCACCACCAGCACCGAATTGCCGAGGTCGCGCAGGCGCTTCAGCGTTTCCAGCAGGCGGGTGTTGTCGCGCTGGTGCAGGCCGATGGACGGTTCGTCGAGCACGTACAGCACGCCCGTGAGGCCCGATCCGATCTGCGACGCCAAGCGGATGCGCTGGCTCTCGCCGCCGGACAACGTGCCCGAGGCGCGCCCGAGCGAGAGGTACTCCAGGCCCACGTCCACGAGGAACCGCAGCCGGTCGTTGATTTCCTTGAGGATGCGCTGTGCGATCTCGTTCTGCTTCTTCGAAAGCTTGCGGTCCACGGCGCCGAACCAGTCGCGCGCCTCGCGGATGGAGAGCGTGGAGCCTTCGGCGATGTCGACGCCCGCCACCTTCACCGAGAGGGCCTCCGGCTTCAGCCGTTTGCCCTTGCACGTCGGGCACGGCGCCGCTGACTGGTAGCGGCCCAGCTCCTCGCGCACCCAGGCGCTGTCGGTCTCCTTCCAGCGCCGCGCGAGGTTGGGCAGCACGCCCTCGAAGGCCTTTTTGGTTTCGTAGCGGCGCAGGCCGTCGTCGTAGACGAAGGCGATGACGTCCTTGGTGCCGTGCAGGATGGCCTTCTGCACATCCGCGCTGAGCGTGTGCCAGGGCTTGGCCATCGAGGCCTTGTAGTGCTTGGCGATGGCCATGAGCGTCTGGGTGTAGAGCGGCGAGGGGCCGCGCGCCCACGGCGCAATGACGCCGTCCTGCAAGCTCTTGTCCTTGTCGGGGACGACGAGATCGGGATCGAACTCAAGCTGTTCGCCGAGGCCGTCGCACGCCGGGCAGGCGCCGGCGGGATTGTTGAACGAGAAGAGGCGCGGCTCGATCTCTGGGATCGTGAAGCCGGAGACGGGGCACGCGAACTTGGAGGAAAAGACGATGCGCTCAGCGACGCCCTTCTTGTCCTTCCGGTCCGCATACTCGGCCACAGCAATGCCGTCAGCCAGCCGCAGCGCCTGCTCGATGGAGTCCGCCAGCCGCGTTTCCATGCCGGCCTTCACCGCGATGCGGTCCACCACCACGTCGATGTCGTGCTTGAGTTTCTTGTCGAGCGCGGGCGCATCCTCCAGCGTGTAGTATTCGCCGTCGATCTTGGCGCGCTGGAATCCCTTTTTCAGGAGCTCCGCCAGCTCCTTTTTGTACTCGCCCTTCCGGTCGCGGACGACAGGCGCCAGCAGGAAGAGGCGCGTGCCCTCCGGCAGCGCCATGATCTGGTCCACCATCTGCGCCGGCTGCATCGCCTCGATGGGCAGGCCGGTGGCCGGCGAGTACGGCGTGCCGACCCGCGCCCACAGCAGGCGCATGTAGTCGTAGATCTCCGTCACCGTGCCGACGGTGGAGCGCGGATTGCGCGAGGTGGTCTTCTGCTCGATGGAGATCGCGGGCGAGAGCCCCTCGATGGAGTCCACGTCCGGCTTCTGCATCAGTTCCAGGAACTGGCGCGCGTAGGCCGAAAGGCTCTCCACGTAGCGCCGCTGGCCCTCCGCGTAGATCGTGTCGAAGGCGAGCGAGGACTTGCCGGAGCCCGACAGTCCGGTGATCACCACCAATTCGCCGCGCGGGATGTCCACGCTGACGTTCTTCAGATTGTGCTCGCGCGCGCCGCGGACGCGGATGTGGGTGAGGCCGTCGGTCATGGAGCGCCTTGTGTTCGCCGTCCCGGTACGTACGGGCCGACGCCGTTAACTAGTGTTGCGGTCAGGCAGGTGGAAGAGGGCGGCCGTCGACCGTGCCGCCGGTCTCCGGTCCGGCCCCGCGCACGGGAAGAGACTGTCGGTCTGGAGACTGGGGCCAGGAGCCATGCTTTCGCCCCCGGGGCGAGGGCGTTAACCTTCTTGACTGATTCCACGCGAGAGAACATACGTAGAACAAAATCTCGCCGTCAACACAGGGCAGGTGGGGTCGGGTTTTCGGAAGGGGTCCGGCGGAAGGTCGGACCAGTGCAGGAGCGAAGGTTATGGCGGGCAGTCTCAACAAGGTGATCCTGATCGGCAATCTGGGGAAGGATCCGGAGGTCCGCCGCATGGGCTCCGGCGATCCGGTGGTGAACCTTTCGGTCGCCACCTCGGAGTCTTGGCGCGACAAGCAGACCGGCGAGCGCAAGGAAAAGACCGAGTGGCACCGGGTGGTGGTCTTCAACGACCAGATCGCCAAGGTCGCCGAGCAGTACCTCAAGAAGGGCATGAAGATTTACGTCGAGGGCCAGCTCCAGACCCGGAAATGGACCGACAACGCGGGCGTCGAGAAGTATTCCACCGAAATCGTGCTCCAGAAGTACCGCGGCGAACTGCAGATGCTCGACGGCAAGAGCGAAGGCGGCGCCTCCCGCGGCGGCGGCGACTATGACAGCTTCGACCAGTCCGCCGGCTACGGCGGGGGCGGTGGCGGCGGCAAGAAACGCGTCGCCGAGGGCCCCCGCGAAAGCTTCAGCGCCGATCTCGACGACGAGATCCCGTTCTGACGGGATGCGGGCGGCGGCCGCTTCGTCGTCGCGCACCGTCCGCCTTGCGGTCCCCAGCGGGCGGGACTAGGTTCCCGCCCCCGACGGATGCCGCCTTAGCTCAGTTGGTTAGAGCACTGGTTTGTGGAACCAGGGGTCCCCGGTTCGAGCCCGGGAGGCGGTACCATGGGTATGGCGTGCGATCATGGCTGTGGTGCGCGGCTGGTCTCAGCCCGTCTCCTTCCCCAAAAGAACTCTACGCGTCGAGCCGCTCAAACCGGATCGCTAATTGCATCAGCAAGGCTTCGAGGGCCACGTGCTGCGGGTGCAAGTTTACCGACAGCCGGTCCCGCCCGTCGTGCGCCAGCGCCGAGATCGCGGCGGCCGCGAGAACGGCGTCTGCGTGACGGTCAACCGTGAGGCTGACTGGCTGACCTTCGAAGCTTTTTATCGCCGCGGCGAGATCCGCAAGCGATCCGACGGGCACCGTCGGCGAGCGCCTCCCGTCAGCGTACCCCGCGGTCCGGACATGAATGGCGCACTCTGGCGGTCGGGTGTCAGGGGCGCGCGCGAGCATGCGCGCGACGACCTCGGCGCACGCCGCAGCCGCCTGTTCGGCGTCCATCGTGGAAACGTCCAGCACCTGTCGCCGCAGGAGGGCCTCGGGCAGCGCGTGCATTGGTGTCGGTTCGAGAACGACGGGAAGGATGGTTTTGTCATGCTCCAGAGCGTGGCCGATTTCCTCTCCCGTCCAGAAACTGGCGAGGCTCGCCTTGGAAACGCAACAGACCACCAGGTCCGCAACACGCACTGCCTGCGCGACGGCAGTGCGCCACGGATCGCCGGGATGGAGGTCTTCTAGATCGAGCCACGTGCGGATGCCGAGGAGACGTGTCGCGGCTGCCATGGGGCGCACCCGGGTGAGGTCCAGACGCGCGTAGGAGAAGAACGCCATCGGCCGTCGCAGCAACTCAGGTGCATGAACCCGGCCCGCAACCACTGAGGCTTCATCATCGCGCTTCATGCGGTGGCGCCTACGATCCTTGCAGGGTCGAAACCTTGCGGCCAGACGGTTGCCGCGTCCCAGGTCGTCGTGGCGTCGAAGGACGCGTCGTCGATGTTCCTTGCCCCGGAGAGATTGGCGCCTTCCAGCCGCGCACCGACGAAGTTGGCGGACTTGAGGTTGGCCATCGAAAGGTTGGCTTTCGTCAGCGTCGCCCCTGACAGATCCGCGCCATAGAGAACTGCTCTGGATAAATCGGCAAATGCGAGACTGGCGCCGCGCAAGTCCGCCTTGAAGAAGTCCACCCCGCTCGCCTGAACGCCCGCCCAGTAGGCATTGCGGAGTCGGGTCTGCTGGAAGTTGATGTCGCTCAGCGGGAAAGGCGCCAGGCTCCTTGGCAGCAGCGCGCGCCAGGCCTTGTCCGGATTGCCCTTGGGCGATTTGCGCGCCCCCAGCGCGTCGATGATCTCGTCGGCGACATACTTGGTGACGGACTCGTCGGCGTTCGGATCGCGCAGCACGGAGGTGATGACGTCGGTGACCGTGATGCACTCCAGCAGCGCGGACGTCTTGTCTGTGCTTTGCGACCGGACGTATTCAATGCGCTTCAGCAGCGCCGACACCGTGGCGAGCTGCACCGAGCGGCTGCTGCTATCGAGACTGGCGAACAACTGTATGTTGTGTCGCTCGCGCTCGATGATCCGGTCCTGCTCCAGCTTGCGGGCCTGGATCTTCTCAATTGAGCTGCGGAAGAAGAAGCCTACCGCCGCGCCCAGGATGCCGACCACGAGCGTCGCGAAGGCGGAGATCAGGCTCGTGAAGGGCGAGAGGCGGCCAAGCAGGCCTTTGGTCGTCTGGTTCGACAGCTTGATCGCTTCCACCTCTTCCTGGAGCTTGGTCACTTCCTGGCAGAGCTGGAGCGTCTGGAGTTCGGATTTCGTCAGCGCCCGTGTCGGTACGGTCGTGTTGCAGTCGATGGGGGGCTCGGCCGGCGCCGGCGCCGGCGTCTGCGCCGCAGCAACGGCCGGGGCGCCGCACAGGAGGGCGAGGCAGAGGAGTGCGCCGATCACGTGCCGCATCTAGGTCCCCCCGCGCGTCCCAAAGCATTCCGCGATTGAACGCGGATGTAAAGACGCACACCCTGCAGGCGCGTCACAAGCTTGAGGCCCGGTGCGCGCGCGCCTACACCGTCGAGGACCCATGACAGGCCCCCCGTCTCCACGCCGCAGCTCCGGACCGCGCACCGTCGTCATCGGCGCGGGCGCCATCGGGTTGCACTGTGCGCTGGCGCTGGCGCGCGACGGGGCCGAGGTCACGGTGGTTGAGGCGGATGCGGGCACTGGCCCGGACTTCCCGCCGCGTGCGGCGTCCTATGCGGCCGCCGGCCTGCTCGGCGCCTTTTCGGAGGCCCTGCACGAGGGGCCGGGCCATCATCGGCGCCTGAGCGCGCTGTGTGCGGCCGGCCTTGAATCGTGGCGCGGACTCGCTGTGGCAGACGCAGCCCTCGCGCGCTTCGTCCGGTTTCCCGGCGCCCTCCTGCTGGCCCACGACGAGGCGGACGCCGCGCGCGTGCGCCGCGCCTGTGATCGCGCCCGCACCCATGGCGGCGACGCCGCGTTCTTCGAGGGCCTGGCGCCCGATCTCGACGCGCGGCTCTTCGGGGCCCGCGTCGTGGCGTCGGCCCGGTTGAACGACGAAGGCGTGGTGGCGCCGGCGTCGATGCTCGCAGGGCTCGCCGCCCGGATCGCCACTTTGGGCGGCTCGATCCTGCGCGGGCGCAACGTGGCGGAGATCGTCACCGGCGCGGGCGCTGTCCGGGGCGTGGAGTTCGACGAAGGCGGCGGCCTGTCCGCCGATGCGGTGGTGATCGCCACGGGCGCGCTGGCGCCCACGGCGCTGCGGGTGTTTGCGCCGGCGCTGCGCAAGCTGAAGCCGGCGAAGGGCGCGCTCGGTTCGGTGACGGCGCCGGCGACGATGGCGACGCCGGAAATCGTGCGCACGCCCCGCGTCTATTTCGTGCGCGACGGCGGCGACATCCGCTTCGGCGCCACGATGGAGCTGGGCCGCGCCGACCTCGATGAGGACCTCGATGCGCTCGCCGCCCTGCACCTCGAACTCAAACGCGCCGTGCCGGGTGTGCGGTTTTCGGAGCGGTTTACTCAGGCGGGCGTAGGCTTGCGGCCGATGTCGCCCGACGGGGCGCCGCTGGTGGGGCCGGCGGGCGCGGCAGGATGTTTCGTGGCCGTGGGCCACGGCCGCAACGGCTGGCTGCTGGCGCCCATCACCGGCGCAGCGATCTCGGCCATGGTGCGCGGCGCGGAGGTCGCGCCGATCTGGGCCCCCTTCGCCCCAGAGCGCTTCGGGTAAGGTTTCGTTTACCAACGCGCCGGAAGGGGAGGGGATGGCGATTGATCGCGTGTCCATGCCCCCGGTCGTGCGCGCCGCGCTGGAGCGCGCCAGCGCCGAGACCGGCGTGGACTTCCAGTTGCTCGCCGAAACGGCGCGGCGGGAGAGCAGCTACAGCGCCAGCGCCAAAGCGCCGACCTCGTCGGCGACGGGGCTGTTCCAGTTCATCGAGCGCACGTGGCTCGACATGGTCCGCCGGCACGGGGCTGAGCACGGCCTTGCCGGCGCCGCGCGCCAGATCGACGCGTCGGGCCGGGTGGCCGATCCTGCCGCGCGCAGGGCGATCCTCGATCTGCGCTACGACCCCGAGATCAGCGCGCGCATGGCCGGCGAACTGGCGCGCGAGAACGCAGCAAGCCTTGAGGCCCGCCTCGGCCGCGCACCGCGCGCGGGGGAAATCTACGCCGCCCATGTCCTTGGTCCGGCGGGTGCGGGGCGGCTGATCGAGGCCGCCGCGCGCGATGCGCCGGATGCGTCGGCGCTGTTTCCGCGCGAGGCGGCGTCCAACCCTTGGCTGTTCCAGGAGAACGGCGCGCCGCGCTCCGCCCGTGCGCTGCTGGCGCGGCTCGATGTGGCGGCGGACGGCGCCATCACCGCAACTTCGGGCGGCGCCGGCCGCATCGACATCGCCCGCGCCGATGGGCCGGCGCTTGCCGCGATCTTTTCGGCCATGTTCCAGGCGCTCGCCCGCGACATCCTTGCGCCGCAACCTGAAGAGCGCGTTGACCCGCTGCAGGCCGCCGCCGCCTACGCCCGGTTGCAGAACCGGACCTGAAGCTCACGCGCCTTCGCGCGCGGCGCCGGCGCTGATCAGGGCCTCTATCTCCGTGTCGTCGTACCCGAACTCCGCCAGCACGGCGCGGGTGTGCTCGCCGCACTGCGGGGATGGCCCGCGAGGGCCGTCGTGCGCGCCCGGGAAACGCACGGGCGCACCGGGCGCCTTCGTACTGCCGCCTGCGCGACCGGGGATGTCGACCACGCCGCCGGCGGCGATCATCTGCGGGTCCCGCGTGGCCTCCACCGCCGTCTGTGCAGGCGCCCAGGCAAGGGACTCCGCATCAAGCCGTCGCGCGATCTCGTCGAACGGGAGCGCCGAAAAGGCGGCGTCCAGCGCCTCCACCAGCGCCGGGGTGTTCTGGCGGCGGGTCTTTGCGCGGGTGAAGCGGGCGTCGGCGATCAGGTCCTCGCGCCCGATGGCACGGCAGATCGGGGCCCAGTCGCTCTCGCCTTGGCGGGGATTGAGCACGAACCAGCGCCCATCGGCGGACTTGAAGAAGTTGGCCAGCGGCTGCACCGCCTCGGTGCGCGGTCGCGTGGAGGCAAGGCGCCCGAACGCGTGGGCGATGGCCATGTCGGAGGCGATGGCGTAGTTCGCCGCGCGCAGCAGGGAGGCCTCCACCAGACGGCCCTTGCCGGTGGTTCCGCGGGCGACGAGGGCCGCAAGCACGCCCGCGGCGGTGGCCATCGAGGTGATGTGGTCGCCCATGCCCGTGCGGATCATGAAAGGGTCCATCCCCTTCGGCGCCATCAGCGTCGCCATGCCGGAGCGGGCCCAGAAGGCGGTGATGTCGAAGCCCGGGCGGTCCACGTCCGGCCCCGTGAGGCCGTAGCCGGTGACGCTCGCGTAGACGAGCCGCGGGTTGAGCGCCGAAAGGCTCTCATAGTCGAGGCCGGCGCGGGCGAGGCCCGCGGGTCGCACGTTGGTGATGAACACATCCGCATCGCGCGCGAGACGCTGCAGCGCGGCCTTGCCGTCCGGGTGGGCGGTGTCGAGCACGATGGAGCGCTTGCCGCGATTGTCCATGTCGAACACGGGATTGGACGCCTGCTCGGCCCCGATCGAGTCGAAGAACTGGCGGATCGGGTCGCCCCCCGGGGGCTCCACCTTGATGACGTCGGCGCCCCAGTCCGCTAGCATGCCGCCGGAGCCGGGCGCTGCGATGTAGGTGGCGTACTCCACCACTTTCAGACCCTGCAGCATGCCCGCGTTCCTCCCGGATCGTGCGTAAACCTGTGTTTCTTCAAGCCTTCGTTAAGCAACTCGACCGAGGCTGCAACCGGAGAATGGCCCCAGCCGCCCGCGAAAAGGATCGTCATGTCCGTGGTCACCATGCGCGCCCGCCTGACGGAGGGCGACATCCGCACGCTCATGAAGGGCCCCACGGAGGCGGACCGGGGACAGGCCGCCCACAAGATCTGCCGCAGCATCGACCAGGCCGAACTTTCGCCGGAAGAGCGCGCCCATGCCGAGGCCATCATGCGCCTCATGGTGGAGGACGCCGCCGTGCTGGTGCGCCGCGCGTTGGCGGTGGCCATGAAGAACTCGCCGAAGCTGCCGCGCGACGTGGCCAACCAGCTGGCGCGCGACGTGGACTCCATCGCGCTGCCGATCCTGCAGGGATCGCCGGTGCTGTCGGATTCCGACCTCGTCGAGATCCTTCGTTCTGCGCCGCCGGCGCGGCAGGTGGCCATTTCCTCCCGCGAAATCCTGTCTGCGACGCTGACTACGGCGATCGCGACCCACGCCGTGCCCGCCGCCGTGGAGCGTGCGCTGGCCAACGACAATGCGAAATTCGACCAGCGGGGGCTCGAGATGGCGCTCACGCGCTTTGCCGACCGTCCCGCGATCGTGGAGACGATGATCCAGCGGCGCTCGCTGCCGATCGCCGTCACCGAAAAGCTCGTCTCGATGGTGACAGGCGAGATGTTCGATCACCTCGTCAATCACCACGCCCTGCCGCCGCAGATGGCGATCGACCTCGCCTCCAGCGCGCGGGAGCGGGTCACGGTGGACCTCATCGAGCAGGCCATGCACCAGCAGGACCTGCCGCGCTTCATCGAACAGCTGAACCTGCACGGGCGGCTGACGCCTGCGCTGATCATGCGGGCGTTGTGCCTCGGCTACATGGAGTTTGTGGAGCACGCCCTTGCGCAGCTGTCCGGGCTGCCGCACCAGCGCGCGTGGCTGATGATTCATGACGGCGGGCCGCTGGGCCTGCGTGCGGTGTTCGAGCGGGCCGGTCTGCCGGGACGTCTTTTCCCGCCGTTCCGTGCAGCGGTGGATGTGTATCACCAGATCGATCGTCATGCTTACGACGAGGAAGATCGGATGCGGTTTCGCGCGGTGATGATCGAGCGGGTGCTCACGCTGTTTCAGAGCGTGCCGAAGGACGATCTCGACTATCTGCTGGAAAAGCTGGACGCCATTGGCGCTCGCCCGGAGCGCGCGGTCGGCTAGCCCGCGAAGGGGCCTTCGCCCCGGTCGAAGCCGACGGAGGCGAGCGCCCGCGCCCACCCGGCATCGCCCACGCCGGTGGCGGTCACGATGATCCCTTGGCCTTTGGCGGCGTGCAGCCGGCGCGCGAGGGGCCGCGGATCGGCCTCATCAAGGCCGAGAAATGGATCCAGCCGCGTAGGCGCGGACATGATGATTTCTGTGAACAGGGTGCGTGTGCGCTGGCCGAACGGCAGCGGGCAGGCCGCGTCGGACCGCAGGGCCACGCCGAAGCCGCGGGCGCGCAGGCGTTCGACGCCCGCGAGCGATCCGCCTGCCAGAACCGCCTCGTCCACCTCCACGTCCACGCCGCGGGGCGCGAAGCCCGCCGACAGGAGCGCGGCGGTGAAATCTCCCGCTGCCGCAGCGTCGCCATAGGCTGCGGCGCCGGGAGCGACCGACAACGGCGACGTCTGGCCCATGTCGCGCCAAAGTCCGCGGGCGGTGAGGAGCAGGTCGACGGGGTCCCCATCCGGTGCGTCGGGGTGTACGGCTCCGGCGGCGACGAGGCCGGTCACCAGATCGCGCCGGGGCGCGATGCGCAGTCCGCTGCGCGCACGCGGCTGCGGACGGGGAAAGGGAACCACGGTCATCGCTGAAGGCCCGGCCTGAAACACCCTCGCAATTGACCACAGCGCCGTTAAGAAACGAGGGCGCGGGCAGGGTAAACGATCTCCAAACATGCCGCCCGCGGAAGGAAACGTCATGAGCAACCCGTCGCTGATCCCGGCCGCCACGATCCTTCTGGTGCGCGACGCCGGCGCGCTCGAGGTGCTGATGGTGGAGCGCCACCACCAGATCGACTTCGTACCCGGTGCGCTGGTGTTTCCGGGCGGCAAGACCGGGAAGGAGGACAGCAATCCCGCATGGGCCGCCCATTGCGACGGTTTCGACAGCGACCCCGATCACCTGGCCCTGCGCATCTGCGCGATCCGGGAGGCGTTCGAGGAGTCGGGCGTGCTGCTGGCGCGGCCGGCGGCCCGGCGCGGCGTGGGGCGCCCGCTGGCGGTGGCGGCCGACACGGCGCCGATCGTTGGCCTGCGCGAGGCCATCGACAAAGGCGAGGCGAGTTTCCTCGATACCATCTCGGGCGCGGGTCTCGTGCTGGCGCTGGACGCCCTCGTGCGGTTTGCGCACTGGATCACGCCGCAGGGCATGCCCAAGCGGTTCGACACGCACTTCTACATCGCCGAGACGCCCGCCGAGCAGCTGGCGGCCTGCGATGGGCGGGAGGCCGTGGACGCCTGCTGGATCACGCCCGCCGACGCGCTGGCCGACAACGAGGCCGGGCGGCGCAAGATCATTTTCCCGACACGACTGAACGTGGAGCTGCTGGCGCAGTCGTCCAGCGTGAAGGACGCCATCGCCGCGGCGGCCGCGCGGCGCATCGTGACCGTGGAGCCTGTGATCGTGCGGGAAGGCGACGGCATGGTGCTGACGATCCCGGCGGAAGCCGGCTATGCCGTCACCAGTGAGCCGCTGACGTCGGCGAACACCTAGCCGAGGTCGGAGGCCGGTAGGTCAAGCGTCAACGCCGCGACCTGCACCTGCAGCAACGCCAGCAGTTCGCGCCCCACCGGATGCTCGCGGGTCTTCACGCCGGCGGCATAGGCGGCGCGGATGGCGTCGATGTGGGCATCGACGATGTCGGGGCGGGCCTGCGCGCGGGCGCGGGCGGCCGGCGTCTCCACCAGCTTGCACAGGGATCCGGCGATGAGGGTGGCGAGCGGGTAGTCGTAGGTGGCGCCGAGGCCCTTGATGTCGTGGGCGCAGGCGTAGACGGCGGCCAGTTCCGGTTCCGCATACCCCGTGGCGCGTGCAGCCGCCCGGGCGGCGGCGATGCGCTCCACTTCCTGCGCCATCCAGGAGTCGAACTCGACGCTGAGCACCTGCAGGGCGGCCTCGGCGCGGGCCAGCGCCTGGGCGTCGAACATCGGCGGCACGATCTTGTCGCGCAACGTGTTGCGCGGCGCCGTGACCTGCGTCTTCGCCTTCGCCGCCGTCATGATTGCTCCGCACGCCATCCTAGATGGAGGATCAGGGTAGCCATCCTATTGATAAGGAAGCGTTGCGTGGGCCGGCCCTGCCGGCCGGGCCCTAGAAGGCGAACTGCTCGCGGAGCACCCGTTCGTCGAGTGCAGCGCCAGGGTCGAACAGCATCGTCAGGGCGGTGTCGGAGTCCTCCCAGACGTCCACGCGCGCCACATCGCGCACCTCCTGGCTGTCTGCGGAGGCGCTCATGGGGCGCCGCGCCGGCTCCAGCACGTCGAAGTGGACACGGGCGGTCTGCGGCAGCAGTGCGCCGCGCCAACGGCGGGGCCGGAACGCGCTGATGGGCGTGAGCGCCAGAAGGCGGGCGCTGATGGGCAGGATGGGCCCATGGGCGGAGAGGTTGTAGGCGGTGGAGCCGGCGGGCGTGGCCACCAGCACTCCGTCGCAGGCCAGATCGGACATCCGCACCGCGCCGTCGATCAGTATGCTGACCCGGCCGGTCTGCACGGTCTGGCGCAGCAGCGAGACCTCGTTGATGGCCTGGCGCTCCTCCACCCGGCCGTCCACGGTGGTGGCGCGCATGCAGATGGGGCGGATGTGGGCGGCTTCGGCGGCGGCGAGACGGTCGGCTAGGCCGTCCTCGGCGTACTCGTTCATGAGGAACCCGACGGTGCCCCGGTTCATGCCGTACACAGGCTTGCCGTCGCCCATGCGGGCGCGCAGGGTATCGAGCATGTGGCCGTCGCCGCCCAGCGCCACGACCACGTCGGCCGCCGCCTCCCCCGCCTCGCCATAGGTATGGCGGAGCCGTCGGAGGGCGTCCTGCGCCTCGGGGCGCGGGCTGGCGGTGAAATGAATCCGCATGGGTGCTGGTTTGACTTAATCCGGAGCGTTCGTCACGCTTCGCACAAACAGGGAGGTACGTCATGGACGGATCGGCGATGCCGACGCTGCGCGGAAAGGTGAGTGCGGAGGAATGGGCGGCCCGGGTGGATTGCGCGGCGCTCTATCGCCTCGTGGCGCTCTACGGGTGGGACGACATGATCTTCACCCACATCTCCATGCGCCTGCCGGGCCCGGATCACCATTTCCTGATCAACCCTTACGGGTTCTTCTTCGACGAGATGACCGCGTCGTCGCTGGTCAAGGTGGACCTGGAGGGCAACATCGTCGAACCGACCCCGCACTTCATCAATCCGGCGGGCTTCACGATCCATTCGGCGATCCACGCAGCGCGCGAAGACGCCACCTGTGTGATCCACGTCCACACCGACCAGGGCGTGGCGGTGTCCGCTCAGCGCAAGGGCCTTCTGCCCATCAGCCAGACGGCCATGATCATCCGCAACGATCTGGCCTACCATGACTACGAAGGCGTCGCCCTCGATCTCGACGAGCGCGAGCGGCTGGTGGCCGATCTCGGCGACAAGAACCTGCTCATGCTGCGCAACCACGGCACGCTGGCGGTGGGCAATTCGCCGGCCTCGGCGTTCCTGCGCATTTTCTACCTTGAGCGCGCCTGCAAGATGCAGGTAATGGCGCAGGCCGGTGGGGACCTGCTCGAATGCGACGAGGAACTGCGCGACAAGGTTGCGGGCCAGGGGGCATCGGCCTTCGGGGCCATGAGCGATCGCCTCGCCTGGCCGGGCCTGCGCCGCAAGCTCGACCGTACGCTGCCGGGCTACGACGCCTAGGCTTTCTGCTCGCGCTCGCCGCGCCGGGCACGGCGCAGGCGGGCGCATGGATTGCGGCCGAGGAGGGCCGCGCCATCACCACGCTCGGCTACCGCCAGGACGGGGACGTCCGCGGCTACGAGACCGACGCCTACCTCGAACGGCCGGTGAACGACCGTTACGCGCTCGTGGTGAAGACCTACTACGCCCAGGACACGCTCGGGAACGAGGAAGACGAGGCCGATGCGGCGGTAAAGGCCCTCGTCTGGCGGGGCCGGCGGACAGTGGCTGCCGTGCAGGCCGGGGCGACTTGGCGGTCCACTCCGGCCCAGGGGTGCGCGGAAACCGGCGGCGAGGCGCGGGGCCTCTGGGGGGCGTCCACCCGGTCCGGCGTCCATTTCGTCAACATCGAGGCCGCCTACCGCTACGCGCCGGGCTGTTCCCATGCCCGTTATGAGGCGACTTATGGCCACAGGGCCGGCCGCTCGTGGCTGCTCCTCGGCCAGGTCTTCGCCGACGATGACCTGAAATTCGGGGAAACCCTCAAGGCTCAGGCGAGTATTGTGGGCTTCACGCGGGCGGGCCGCGGGCTGCAATTGTCCGTCCGGGTGAGGGCGGATGCCGGAGATGTCATCGAACCGACAATCATTCTGGGGTATTGGTCCGCAGCCCGTGAGTGAAATCTGGACGCAGCGGTCCATCGACCTCATATGCGGCCCTCAACGGCGACACGGACACCCATGACTGACTTGTTCAAACGGTTCGGCTTCGCGACGGTCGTCGTGTTCGTGATCGCCCTGATGGGCGCCGCGGTCTTGGGCAAGTCCGTCCTGTCGGGAGAGAAGGACGGCGGTCAGGTGGCGGCCAAGGCCCAGCCCGGCGGCCCGGGCAAGGGCGGCAAGGGTAAGGGCGGCGGCCCGGACGCCCCCGCCGTGGTCGCCGGCGTCGTGTCCCCTCGCCCCTTCTACGACGTGGTGCAGGCCATCGGCACGGCGCAGGCCCGCGAATCCATCGTGGTCAGCGCCAAGGTCACCGACGTGATCCGCGCCATCCGGTTCGACAGCGGCGACAGGGTCTCCCGCGGGCAGGTGCTCGTGGAGTTGTCCAGCATCGAGCAGTCGGCGGACCTGGAAGAGGCCCGCGCGAGCCGCGAGGCCGCCAAGCGCGACTACGACCGCTTCCGTGAACTGGGCGAGAAAGGCTTCGCCCCGGCCCAGCGGGTCGAGGCCGCCCGCGCCGCCTACGAGCAGGCGGACGCCCGTGTCCGCGCCGGCATGTCCCGCATGGGGGACCGCACCATCCGCGCCCCGTTCGCCGGCGTCATGGGGCTGCGCAGCGCCAGCCCCGGCGCGCTTGTCCGCCCCGGCGATCCCATCGGCACGCTGGACGACGTGTCCTCGATCAAGCTCGACTTCGACGTGGCCGAAAGCCAGATCGGACAGGCCCGCGCAGGCGCCGACATCGTCGCCCGCACCACCGCCGCCCCCGGCCGCACCTTCACCGGCCGCGTGGCGGACGTGGACACCAGGGTGAATACGCAATCGCGTACGCTGCGCGTCCGCGCCATCATTCCCAACACGGACGGCGTCCTGAAGCCCGGCATGCTTCTCAGTGTCGAATTGCGATCCAACC
Organism: Alphaproteobacteria bacterium; assembly: GCA_027488965.1. Lineage (GTDB taxonomy): Bacteria > Pseudomonadota > Alphaproteobacteria > Caulobacterales > Aquidulcibacteraceae > VFBF01. The sequence goes on along the minus strand of JAIYAO010000043.1, from coordinate 9,953 downwards.
CGCGCATGGCGCTGGCCGCGCCCGAGATCGCGGTGCTGGAGCGGTCGGACGGCAGCTACCTCTACACGCTGGAGAATCGCGATGGCCGCGACGTGGTCGTGCCGGTCCTCGTCAGCACGGGGCGCAGGTCGGATGGCGTGGTGGAGATCGTGTCCGGCGTGACTGACGGCGCAAGGATCGTGGTCGAGGGCGTCCAGCGCGCCCGTCCGAACCAGCCGGTCAAGTTGATGGTGCCGCAGGCCGCTGCGCCCGTGGCTGCGTCTGCGCCGCCCGCATTACCCCCAGCTCCGCAGGCCGCGCCCGCGCCCGCTGCAGCGCCACCGGCCCCGGCTGCGGCGCCCAAGGCCCCCGTGGCGGCTGCGCCGATCGCTGCCGAACGCGTGGTCCAGCCGGACTCCCAGAGAGAACTGCGCGGTCGCGCGGTGACGGACACGGCCTCGGCCGACAAGCCTGCGCCCGTCCTTCCGGCAGGCGCCGGCGGTCAAACTCCCAACAGCGCGGCGGACTGATCCGGCATGTCCATTTCCGATCTCTCGGTCCGCCGCCCGGTGCTCGCGCTGGTCGTCTGCCTGCTCATCATCGTCTTCGGCGGCATCGCCTTCACGACGCTGCCGCTGCGTGAGCTTCCCGATGTCGACCGCCCGGTGGTCAGCGTCGATGTGAGCTATCGCGGCTCCTCCGCGCAGGTGGTGGAGACCACCGTCGTGCGCGTGATCGAGGACCAGCTCTCCGGCATCGAGGGCATCGACACCATCAACTCCAGCAGCCGCGACGGTCGTGGCAGCATCAGTGTCGAGTTCGACCTCAGCCGTGACCTGGAGGACGCCGCCAACGACGTCCGCAACGCAGTCGACCGGGCGCGCGGCCAGTTGCCCGCCGACATCGATCCTCCCGTGGTCAGCAAGCAGGATGCCGACGCCGATCCCATCATCTGGATCAACCTGCAGTCCACCAACCTCGATCTCGTCGGCCTGACCGACTATGCCGAACGTAACATCGTCGATCGCCTGTCGACGCTGCCGGGGGTCGCGAGCGTCCGTGTGGGCGGGTCCCAGCGCAAAGCGTTGCGCATCTGGCTCGACGCCGATGCGCTTGCGGCGCGCGGACTCACCGTCAACGATGTGGAAACTGCGCTGCGCAGCCAGAACATCGAGACGCCGGCCGGCTACGTGGAAAGCAACGAGCGGCTCTACAACGTCCGCACCGACCGCATCTTCAATTCGCCCGAGGATTTCGCCCGCATGGCCATAGGCCAGGGCGAGGGTGCCGTCGTGCGCCTGGGCGACGTGGCGCGCATCGAACTGGCGCCGGAAGAGACGCGCCGCCTGTTCCGCGGCAACGGCAACAACCAGATCGGCCTTGGCGTGGTGCGCCAGTCCAAGTCCAACGCCCTCGATGTGGCGGCGGGCGTGCGCAAGGAACTGGAGGCGCTCAGCCCCAACCTGCCGCCGGGTACGAGCGCCGTGGTCGCCATCGACACCACTGTCTTCATCGACAAGGCGATCCAGAAGGTCTGGGAGACGCTCGGCGAAGCCGTCGTGCTCGTCGTCCTGGTGATCGTGCTGTTCCTCGGGTCCTTCCGTGCGGCGGCGATCCCGGCAGCCGTGATCCCCGTCTGCCTCGTGGGCGCCTTTGCGCTGCTGGCGGGCTTCGGCTTCTCGATCAACCTGCTGACGCTGCTGGCCCTCGTGCTGTCCATCGGCCTGGTGGTGGACGATTCCATCGTCGTGCTTGAGAACATCCAGCGCCGCATGGACGTCTATCGGGAGCCGCCGGCGGTCGCGGCCATGCGCGGGACCCGCCAGGTGTTCTTCGCGGTGGTAGCCACGACCGCGGTGCTTGTGGCCGTGTTTGCGCCGCTGCTGTTCGTGGGCGGCTATGTGGGCCGGCTGTTCATCGAGCTGGCCGTGACGGTGGCGGGCGTCGTCGTCATCTCCATGATCGCGTCGCTCACGCTCACGCCCATGATGTGCTCCAAGCTGTTGAAGCCCGTGGAGACTGAGAACCGCTTCGTGCGGTCGGTGAACGGCGTGCTCGATGTGATCCGCCGCAGCTACCGCACCTCGCTCGACGCGGCGCTCTCCTTCAAGCCCGCAGTGTTCGTGCTGTTTGCGGCGGTGCTCGCGGGCGGCTGGTTCCTCACCCAGCAGCTGCCCTCCGAGCTCACCCGGCCCGAGGACCGCGGCAATCTCCTGGTCAGCGTCCAGACCCCGGAAGGCTCGGGCTACGAGTATACAAAGCGCATCATGGATGAGGTGGAGCAGACCCTGCTCACCTACGTGGAAAGCGGCGAAGCCAATCGGATCCTGGTGGTGGCGCCGGGCTTTGGCGACCAGGGCGCCAACCGCTTCAGTTCGGGCTTCGGGCGCGTCTTCCTTGTAGACTGGGACAAGCGCGACCGCACGGGTGACGAGATCATCGGTGAAATGAATCGCAAGCTCGGAGAGATTCCAGGCGCCGTGGTGCGGGTGTCCATGCAGAATCCGCTGTCCGGCGGAGGCGGTGGCGGTGGTGGCGATGTTTCGCTGGTGCTGGGCGGCCAGGACTACGCCGAACTCGCCGATGTGGCCGACCGGGTGGTCTCGCGCCTGCGCGACAACCCTAACCTCATTCGCCCACGCATGAACTACGAACCGACCAACCCTCGCGCCATCGTCGATATCGACCGGGAGCGGGCGGCGGCGCTGGGCGTCTCGGTGCAGCAGATCGGACGGACGCTGGAAGCCACCATGGGCGCCCGCCGCGTCAACACGATCACCGACCGCGGCCGCGAGTACTATGTCTACCTGCAGGCTGAGCGGGACGAACGGTCGGAACTCACCGACCTGACCAACAAGTACGTTCGTTCCGAAACCACTGGCGCGCTGGTGCCGCTCTCTTCGGTCGCCACCTTCAAGACTGTGGGCGAAACGGGCGAGCGTCGCCGCTTCGACCGGCAGGCGGCGGTGACCATCAACGCGACCCTGGCGCCTGGCTACTCCATCGGCACGGCGCTGACGGAGATCGAGAATGCCGCACGTGCGGAAATCGGCGCGCAGAACATAACGCTCGGCTACCAGGGGGCGTCCAAGCAGTTCAAGGACAGCACCGGCGCCATCGTGTTCGCATTCGCGTTCGCGCTGCTGATCGTGTTCCTCGTGCTCGCCGCGCAGTTCGAGAGTTTCGTGCACCCTCTGGTCATCATGCTCACAGTGCCGCTGGCCGTGGCGGGCGGCGTGTTCGGCCTCTACCTCTTCGACAACTCGTTCAACATCTACAGCCAGATCGGCCTCATCATCCTGATCGCGCTGGCGGCCAAGAACGGCATCCTGCTGGTGGAGTTCGCCAATCAGCTCCGCGATGAGGGCCGCAACATCCGCGACGCCATCCTGGAGGCGTCCGACCTGCGCCTGCGCCCCATCCTCATGACCTCCATCGCCACAGTTATCGGGGCTGTCCCGTTGATGTTGGCTGACGGCGCCGGCGCCGAATCGCGCCAGACGATCGGGGTCGTCATCGTATTCGGTGTGACTGTGGCGACGATGCTGACTCTGTTCGTGGTGCCGGTGTTCTACGACCTGCTGGCGCGCTTCACCCGCAGCCCGGAGGCCGTGGCCCGCGACATCGAGCGGTACGAGAGCGAGGAAGCGGCGTTGAAGCCGGCCGAATAGGCGGCCGCGGGACGCGGGTGAAGCGGAGGCGGTGGGGATGCGTTGCATGATCCTCTGCTGTTCCGCGCCTGCCGCAGTTGCTGCGCGGCGCATTGGACTGCAGGTCGGGACATGAAGGCGACGGCCACAGCTGCGCCAGGCCCGGGCAGGGCCTTGGCCACAGCGATGTACGACCGCGCGCCCCTGCTTGCGGCCTTCGTGGCGTTCTTGTCCGGCGCCTTGGCGTTGTTGGCCGGCGTCACCGCCGTTTCGCCGCCGATCCCGGGCCTTGGCGCGCTGGAGGCCATGGCCGACGAGTGGCCGCAGTTCACCGCCAGCATCGCCGGCGTGGTGCTGATGTCTTTGGCGCTCGGTCTGCGACGTCGCCTCGATACCGCATGGGCCGGGGCGGCGGCGTTGCTGGCGTTCCTGTCGGTCTATGCGTTCGTGCGCCACGGCCATGCGGCGGCGGGCGCGGCGTGTCTCGCCGGTTTTGCGCTTCTGCTCGGGACACGGCGCGCGTTCTACCGGCATGCTGGCCTCGCTGCGCTGTTTCCCTCCCGCCCGCTTTATCTCGCCATCGCAGCCGCGATCGCCTGCGCGGTGATGGGCGCCATCCTCTGGGCGGCGGAGCGGCCCGGCTTCGCCACCGCGCCGTGGTGGACGCTGCTCACCGATGCGCACATTGGCCGCGCCGGGCGGGCCGCGGCGGTAGCGACGCTCGGGCTGGGCGCAATCCTGTTGTGGTCGGCCTTGCTCTCCCCCGCCAAGCGCAACCCGCCGGCGCCAGGCCCCGACGACGCCGCTCGCGTGGAGGCCCTCATCGCGCGCGCCGAGGCCGTGCGTCCGGAAGCGCATCTGGCGGCGCTGGGCGACAAGAGCTTCGTATTCGCCGACGACGGCGCCGCCGTGGTGATGGCGGCGCGCGCCGGTGCGAGCTTTGCCGCATTGGGCGCCCCGATCGGTCGGCGCACCAGCTGGCGGGAGGCGCTGTCGCGGTTCCGCACCGAGTCCGAGGCGCTCGGCCTGCGGGCGGTGATCTACGCCGCGCCGCCCGATCTTCTGCCGGAACTGATCGACCTGGGATTCCGGCTCGAGAAGATCGGCGAGAACGCCGTCGTCGACCTGCGCGCCTTCCATCTCGTCGGCACGCGCCGCCAGCCGCTGCGCACCGCGCGTCGGCGCCTTGTGGAGCGCGAAGGCGCAACGTTCGATCTGCTGGCCCCCGGCGCGCCGGCGAGCGCCTATGAGGCCCTGCGCGGCGTCTCCGATGCGTGGCTTGCGCTGCAGAAGGGCGGTGAAAAGAGCTTTTCCCTCGGGCGTTTCGACCCCGCCTTCATAGCCCGAGGCCCCGTGGGCGTGGTGCGCGCGAAGGGAAAGCCCATCGCTTTCGCCACCATGTGGACGACGCATGACAAGGCCTGGGCCGCCATCGACCTCATGCGCTACGATCCCGAAGCGGCGCCGCACGGCACCATGGATTTCCTCATCACGGAATCCCTGCTCTGGGCGCAGACCGCGGGCTACGGCCGCTTCGATCTCGGCATGGCGCCGCTCTCGGGCCTCGCGGAGGAACCGCACGCGCCGCTGTTCGCGAAGCTCGGCCGGCTTGTCTACGAACAGGGCGGAGCGTTCTACAACTTCGACGGCCTGCGCAAGTTCAAGGAAAAGTTCGATCCCGACTGGGAGCCGCGCTACCTCGCAGCTCCGGGCGCGTGGTCGTTGCCCATCGTGCTTGCGGAAATCGCCCTGCTGACGTCGCGGGGCTGAGGCGTCGCAGGCACGGCGCGCCGGCAGTGGTCATGCCCGCGCGTTTGCCCAGTCCCGAGCGCGGCCGATCACGTCCTCGAACATGGCCGGCGTGAGGCGGTTGGTCTGGGTGTTGTAGCGGCTGCAGTGGTAGCTGGAGAACATCCGCACCGCACCGCCCATGGGCGTCTCGACGCCATGCCCGAACTTCGCGGCGCCGGGCTTCATGGCGTAGGCGCGTAGCACCGAGTCATGGGCGATGGCGCCGAGCGCGACAATGCTGCGGAGGTTTTCCAGCGACGCGATACGGGCGCTGAGGAACGGCCGGCACGTGGCGATTTCCGCGGGCGTGGGCTTGTTCTCCGGCGGCGCGCAGCGAACCGCGTTGGTGATCATGGCGTCCACCAGTGTGAACCCATCGGCGGGGTCCGCCCGGTAGACGCCGCGCGCGAGGCCGAACTTGAGCAGCGTCGCGTAGAGCAGATCGCCCGCATAGTCGCCGGTGAAGGGCCGTCCGGTGCGGTTGGCGCCGGTGCGCCCGGGCGCGAGGCCGACCACAAGCAGGCGCGCATCTGATGCGCCGAACGAGGGCGCTGCGCCGTTGAACCACGCGGGCTCCCGTGCGGCGTTCTCCGCCCTGTAAGCCACAAGCCGCGGGCAGAGCGGGCAGTCGCGCGGCGCTTCCGGCGCCGTCACCGGCCAGCGTCCTCGCCGTCCTCGTCATGGCGCCCGGCCTGCGGTCGCGGCGGGCGGCCGAACACGCCGGTGAGGTCTGCGAGGTCGAGGAATGTGTCCGCCTGGCGGCGCAGGTCATCGGACACCATCGGCGGGCTGGAGCGCACCGTGGACACCACCGTCACCCGCACGCCGCGCCGTTGCATGGCGGCGACAAGGGCGGTGAAGTCCCCGTCGCCCGAAAAGAGAAAGGCGTGATCGATGTAGGCGGCCGCCTCCAGCATCCCCACCGCCAGCTCGATGTCCATGTCGCCCTTGACGCGCCGACGCCCGGACTGGTCGGTGTACTCGCGCGCCGGCTTGGTGATCAGCGCATAGCCGTTGTAGTCGAGCCAGTCGATCAGCGGTCGCAGCGGGGAGAACTCCTGGTCCTCCAGCAGCGCGGTGTAGTAGTTGGCGCGCACCAGCCGGCAGCGGCTGCGGAATTCCACCAGCAGTTTCTTGTAGTCGATGTCGAACTGCAGCGCGCGGGCGGCGGAGTACAGATTGGCGCCGTCGATGAACAGGGCGGTGCGGTCTTCGGGATAGATGATCTGATCGAGCAGTTGGGTCGACATGGGAAACGTACAATCCATTGCTGGCGATGAGGCGGGCCTGGCGCATGTGGCGATCGGCACCAACGTGGTGCACGGCGACCTTGCAGGCGCCGCACTCGTGGCCGCCGCGCTGGCGCACCTGGACTGCGAGGGGCTGAAGCTCCTGCGTGTCTCGGCCTGCCGCGTGACCGAGGCCTGGCCAGACCCCGCCGACCCGCCCTTCACGAATGCAGTGGCCGTTCTGCACGCGGAGGTCCCGGAGGCGCAAGGCGTGCTCGCCGCGCTGCTTCGCACGGAGGCCGCCTTCGGGCGGGTGCGGGGGCCGCGCAATGCGCCCCGCACCCTCGATCTCGACCTTCTGGCCCTGGGGGGGCAGGTGGTGAACGGACCGGGGATCAATTTGCCGCACCCGAGGCTCCACCAGCGCCGCTTTGTGCTTGAGCCGCTGGCGGAGGTCTCGCCTGCCTGGCGCCATCCCGTGCTTGGGAGAACGGCCGGCGAGCTGCTCGCCGCACTGGACGGCGACGCCTAGAGGCCGCCGCATTGCCCCGGGAGACGGCGCGCGCTATGTAGGGGGTTCGCCTTTTCCCCAGACTGGATCGATCTCTTGGCCCGCGTCACCGTTGAAGACTGCGTCGACAAAATCCCGAACCGCTTCTCGCTGGTTCTCCTCGCCGCGCATCGTGCGCGGGCGATCTCGTCCGGCGGCGCGCCGCTGGTGGACCGGGATCGGGACAAGGACCCCGTGGTCGCCCTGCGCGAGATCGCCGAGGAGGCGGTGACGCCCCACGAGGTGCGCGAGAGCCTCATCACCCAGTTCCAGGAAGTCCAGCCCGCCGCAAAGGCCGAGGAGGAGCAGGACCTGCTTGCGCTCGCCGCCCCCGTGGAGACGAGCGAGGAAGAGGTCCTGAAGGCGCTGCAACTCGAAGCCGAGGCCCAGCGCGACGAACGGTACTGACGTCATGCCGGCGGCGGATGGCGGCAGACCGGAAGCCTCCACCGCCCCGAAGCGGGCGCGGTATCTGCGGCAGTTCGAGCTGGTGGAACGCGTTCGCGCCTACGATCCCGGCGCCGATGAGACCCTGATCAATAGGGCCTACATCTACGCCACCATGAAGCACGGCAGCCAGAAGCGGCATTCCGGCGACCCGTACTTCGCCCACCCCATCGAGGTGGCGGGCATCCTCACCGAATACAGGCTCGACACGTCCACCATCGTGGCGGGGCTCCTGCACGACACCATCGAGGACACCGAAGCCACCCGCGCCGAGATCGCGCAGCTGTTCGGCGAACCGATCGCGGAGCTCGTCGAAGGTGTGACCAAGCTGTCGAAGCTTGAGACGCTGGAGGAACAGGACAAGCAGGCCGCCAACCTGCAGAAGTTCATCCTCGCCATCTCCAAGGACGTGCGCGTCCTGCTGGTGAAGCTGGCGGACCGGCTGCACAATATGCGCACGCTGGCGTTCCACCCCAAGCCCGAGAGCCGCCGGCGCATCGCGCAGGAGACGCTCGACATCTACGCCCCGCTCGCGCGGCGCATCGGCATGGACCGGATGTCGAACGAGCTGGAGGAGCTTGCGTTCGCGGAAGCCTACCCGGAGCCGTACCAGGCCATCGTCCAGCGGCTGGAGGCGCTGCGCGCGGCGCGCGGCGACGCCATCCAGCGCATCACCGAGGTGATCACCGAGACGTTCCAGAACTCCGGGATCGCGGCGCGCATCTACGGCCGTCAGAAGCAGCCGTATTCCATCTGGAAGAAGCTGCAGCGCAAGGCCGTGCAGTTCTCCGACCTCGCCGACATCTTCGCGTTTCGCGTCGTGGTGAAGCGCGCGGAGGACTGCTACCCGGCGCTTGGCCTCATCCACCAGACGTGGCGCTGCGTGCCGCAGCAGTTCGAGGATTTCGTCTCCAATCCCAAGCCCAACGGCTACCAGTCGATCCACACCACGGTGATCGGCCCGGGCAACGTGCGCGTGGAGATCCAGCTGCGCACCGAGGAGATGGACGAGTTCGCCGAAGTGGGAGTTGCGGCGCACTGGCGTTACAAGAACCAGTCCTACGGCTTCGATGCGGAGCGCGCGCGCCAGGAGGGCGTCGATCCGCGCGCGGCGGTGCGTTCGCTGCTGGAGATCGCCGAACAGGGCGGCGGTTCGGAGGAGTTCCTCGAGCACGCCAAGCTCGACCTCTATCACGATCACGTCTTCGCATTCACGCCGAAGGGCCAGCTGATCGACCTGCCCACGGGCGCGACGCCGGTCGATTTCGCCTACGCCGTGCACTCCGACGTGGGCGACAGGTGCGTGGGCGCGAAGATCAACGGCGTCGACAAGCCCCTGCGCACGCAACTCGCCAACGGCGACGTGGTGGAGATTCTGTGCGCAGCCGATCCGGCGCCCGTCCCGGGGTGGGCCTCGCTCACCAAGACAGGCCGCGCCAAGAGCGCGCAGCGGCGCCTGGAACGACTGCAACGCCACGAGGAGTTCGTGAAGCTCGGTCGGGAGTTCGTCGCCCACGCGCTGCACCGCTACGGCCACGATCTGGCCGAGACCGATCTGGAGGAAGCCGCGCAACGGCTGAACCAGCCTTCCGTGGAGGAGCTTTTCGCCGTGGTCGGCGAAGGGGCGCTCAAGCCCAACGATGTGGCGCTGGCCGCATTTCCTGCGCTCGCGGACCGCATCAAGCAGGAACATGTGCGCGCGCCCATGAACCCGAAGAAGGCGCGCCTCTACGTGCGCGGCAGCGGGCTGACGCCGGGTGTGACCATGCACTTCGCCGAGTGCTGCTCGCCCATTCCCGGCGACCGCATCGTCGGCGTGCACGAGGCGGGCAAAGGCATCATCGTCCACACCATCGACTGCGAGCGTCTTGCGGCGCTGGAGACCGAGGGGCCCGAGTGGCTCGATCTGCAATGGACGGAGAACGCGCGCGACCATGCGTTGGCGGTCGGGCGCATCCGCGCCACGGTGGAGAACGGTCGCGGCGTGCTTGCGGCCCTCGCGCGCATCATCTCGGAGAACGAGGGCGACATCCTCAACATCCGCACCGTGCAGCGAAAGACGGACTTCTTCGACCTCGTGTTCGATATCGAGGTGCCGGACACGCGGCGCATGGCCCATATCCTCGCCGCCATGCGCGCGAGCAAGGCCGTGCGCGAGGCCGAACGGGTGCGCGGCTGAGGGCGCGCGCGATGCCCCCGTCGACGAACCGGCCGCCCGCTGCTACCTCCGCGCCATGACCGAAGCCGAAGTCCTCGACGAGTTCCGCGCCGCGGGCGCCCTCCTGGAGGGGCATTTCATCCTCTCCT
>JAIYAO010000082.1 GCA_027488965.1 Alphaproteobacteria bacterium | reverse complement strand
TGTTCAACGGCGCGGGGGCGATGCGGTTGAGCGTGAACAGCGCTGTGCAGACCCACAAGGGTGGGACGAACGCAGCGGGACCGGGGAGCGGTGTCTGAACACCATCGCCCCGCACGCCGTCGGCCCGCCACCTCGGGGCGCACAATACCCCGCCGTGTCGCGCCGGCGCACAACAATTGCGGGGACGCGGGCGACGTTCGCCTTCTTCCCACTACCAACCTGCGGGCGGCGCCCGCGTCCCCGGCCCTCCACGGGCCACGACCGCGAAACCGCAAGGCGCAAAGCCTGGGCGGTTATTGGTGTAGGCCGAACGTGAGTAGGACCGCCGGCGCCCTCGCCGGCCAGGTCTCGCAAGCGCAGCCACCGCTGCCGGCGGGGGCGCCGGCGGTCCTGCTCGCGCAGGCCGGTGCGTCCATGCGCCGGGGCGGGGACCAACCGGCGCCCAAACCGTGGGCGGCGCCATGATCGCGGGCCCCGCGCCCTTCAACCGCGCCGGCTTTTGGTGTTTGGTGCGCCCGTCCTTTGGTGGAGCGGCCCATGACCACGGAACGTGTCGACGGCGCAAAGATCTCGGTGATCTTCGACGGCGCCAAATGCATCCACTCGCGCCAGTGCGTCACCGGCGCGCCGAAGACCTTCCTCGCCAACGTCGAGGGGCCCTGGATCCGTCCCGACGACACCGCGACCGAGCGGCTGGTGGAAGTGGCGCACGCGTGCCCCTCGGGGGCGGTGCAGTATGAGCGGCGCGACGGCGGCGGGCCAGAGCCTGCGCCGCCGGTTAACATGGCGCGGCTGCGCGAGAACGGTCCGGTCGCCGTCCATGCGCCCATGACCGTGAACGGCGTCCCCATAGGCATGCGCGCCACACTTTGCCGGTGCGGCGCCTCGAAGAACAAACCCTACTGCGACGGCTCCCATCACGACGCGGGCTTCGCCGCCACGGGGGAGCCGGAGTCCAAATCCACCGACATGCTCGCCGTGCGCGACGGCCCGCTGGCGCTGACGCCGCTGAAGGATGGGCCGCTCAAGGTGGAGGGCAATCTGGAGATCTGTGCGGGCAGCGGGCGCGTGGTGCAGCGGGGATCGGCGGTGTTCCTGTGCCGGTGCGGCGCGTCCAAGGCCAAGCCGTTCTGCGACGGCTCCCACAAGGCCATCGGGTTCGTCGCCGATTGAGCGCGGACGCGGTCTCGACGGGCCCGGCCCCGCGCCGGCATGTGGGTGAAACCTACGTCGTGCTGCTGGCCGTCGCCATGGTGGTGGGCGCGGGCATCTTCAAATCCCCCGCGCTCGTAGCGCAGAACGCGCCCGCCACGGACTGGTACTTCCTGGCGTGGGCGCTGGGCGGGGTGGTCTCGCTCGTCGGCGCACTCTGCTACGCGGAACTGTCCTCGGCGTTCCCGAACGCGGGCGGAGACTATCACTTCCTCAAGCTGGCGTACGGGCGCACCGTGGGGTTCGCTTTCGCATGGTCGCGCTTCGCGATCATCAACACCGGCTCCATCGCGCTGCTGGGCTACGTGTTCGGCGACTACATGAACGCCGTCGTCCCGCTCGGGCCGCAGGGGCCTGCGCTCTACGCCGCGGCGTCGGTGGGCGGCCTCACGCTGCTCAACATGCGCGGCCTGAAGGGCGGCTCCGGCGGGGACTTCGCGCTCACTGGCCTGGAGGTGGCGGGCGTGCTGATGATGGCGGCGGCGGCCGGCTGGATCGTGATGCAGGGGGCTTCGCCGCTCAGCGCCAGCGCTGCTGTCGGCGGGGCGGCGCCTGCGGGCTTCGGCTATGCGCTCGTGTTTGCGCTGCTGGCCTATGGCGGCTGGAACGAGGTGGCTTCGCTCTCGGCGGAAGTGCGCGGCGGCAAGACCGCCATGGCGCGTGCGCTGGTGGTGAGCGTCTTGGCGATCACCGCGCTCTATATGCTGGCGGCGTGGGCATTCTGGCGCGGCCTCGGCCTTGCAGCGCTGGCGAAAAGTGAAGCGCCCGCGACCGACTTGATGGCGCAGGCCTTTGGGCCGAACGCCGCGTGGCTCACCGCCATCGCCATCGCGTGCGCGGCGTTCACGTCCATCAACGCCACCATCATTCTCAACGGGCGGATCACCTACGCGGCGGCGCACGACTCCAGCGCGCTGTCGCGGCTGGGCGGATGGGACGAGGCGCGCGGCATCCCGCGGGCGGCCTACATCGCGCAGGGCGTCGTCTCCATGGGGCTTGTGGCGTTCGCCGCCGCCTACAAGGGCTTCGCCACGCTGGTGGACTACACCGCCCCCATCTTCTGGCTGTTCATGGCCCTGAGCGGCCTCGCCGTGATCGTGCTGCGGCTGCGCCATCCCGAGGCGCCGCGGGCGTTCCGCACGCCGCTCTATCCCGTCCTGCCGCTGCTGTTTGCGGCGGCGAGCCTGGCGATGACATGGTCGGCGCTGGCGTACGTGCAGGCGGGCGCGCTGTTCGGCGTGGCGGTGCTGGCGGTGGGTATGGCGCTGGCGCTGCTGCTCGCCCGGCGTGGCGCCTCATGAAGCGCGTGCTTGCGTCCGTGGCGCTGGCGCTGCTGGCGTCGGCGTGCGTCCTGCCCGGCGTGCACGACTTCCTGCGCGGCTACGGCAAGGCGCCCACCCGCGCACTCGCCGCCTACGACCTGCCCGCCATGGATCGCCCCGCGCGCGGGGCGGTGTTGTTTGCGCTGGGGGACTTCGGCGCCCTCGACACCGACGCGCTGGAGACCCATGCCGTCCCCTGGCGGCTCGCGGGTGCTGCGCTCGTGCGCGCTGAGCATGACGCCACGGGCGCACCGCTTGCGCCGGAGACGCTGCGCACCGTGATGCGCCGGTTCGGGTTCCTGTACCCGGACGCCATCGGCAACTGGCCGAAAGGTGCGGCGGCGCCTGCGCTTGAGGGGCCGCTCGGTCTCAACATCGGCATGATCGAACGGCGCGTGCCGCGCGTCGAACTCATGGCGGCCAATCTCGGCTGCGCGTCGTGCCACGCGGGCGTGACGTACGACGCGACCGGCGCGCCGTTGCCGGGGCAGGCGTGGCTCGGCGCGCCCAACACCTCGCTCGATCTGGAGGCCTACGTGCAGGCGGTGTACGCGGCGTTCTCCGCCTACGGCGCCGACGCGGAGGCGTTGCTCGCCGACATCCCGAAGGTGTTTCCCGACACCTCGCCCGACGAGATGAAGACGCTGCGCAGCTTCGTGCTGCCGCGCGTGACGGCGCGCATGGAGAAGATCGCCGCCGCCGGGGCCGGGCCGCTGCCGTTCGTGAACGGCGCGCCGGGGCTCACCAACGGGGTGGCTGCGCTCAAGATGCAGTTCGGCGTGCTGCCTGCGGAGGCCCATGCGCGCGAGCGCGGCTTCACCGCCATCCCCGATCTCGGCGGGCGCGGCTTCCGCACCTCGCTGCTGTACGACGGCGCCTATCGCGCCGCGGGCGCCGGCGCAAACCGTACCATGCAGCGCGCCGACATCACGCCCGCGCATCTCGACGGTCTGGCCATCGTCACAGCTTTCTTCACCGTGCCCAGCATGGGCGTGCACCCGGACCGCGTCGGCGCCTATCTCGGCGACGCGCGCGCCGTGTTCCGCTTCCTCGACTCCTACGCGCCGCCGCGGTTCCCCGGGCGCATCGATGCAGCAAAGGCCGCACGTGGGCGCGCGCTCTACGCCGCCCGCTGCGCATCCTGCCACGGCGTGTACGACGAGAGCCTGACGTCGCCGCAGCTCGTTTCGTTCCCCAACCGGCTTGCACCCTACGACACCGATCCCGCCCGTGCGGCCGCGTTCTCCGCCGACGTCGCCGCCGCCGTGAACGGGTCAGCCTACGGCGACCAACTCGTGGCGCGCACCACGGGGCAGTATGCAGCGCCGCTGCTCTCCGGCCTCTGGATGAGCGCGCCGTACCTGCACAACGGCTCGGTGCCGACGCTGCGCCAGCTACTCACGCCGGCGGAGCGCCCGCAGAAATTCCTGCTCGGCGGCCATCGCCTCGACTTCGCCGCCGTGGGCATCGACGGCCGGCGCGATGCGGCGGGCGTGCAGGTGTATCCGCGTGGCTACGCGCCGTTCTCCACGCCCGTGCTGATCGACACCACCCAGCCCGGCCTGTCCAACCGCGGCCATGAGAAGGACGTCGAGGGCATCGGCGCGCGCGATCGCGATGCGCTGATCGAGTACCTGAAACTGCTCTGAGATCAGACCAGCAGCTTGTGCGCGGGAAGACGTGCGCGGCGCGGCGCCTTGGCGCGCGCCGGCATGCACCCGATGCGGAAGACGTTCACCAGCTTGCGGCTGTCGTCGAGGCCGAACTGCGCCTTGAGGCGGCGCGCGCTGTCCGGTGCATCCGCCAGTACCGACATGGGACACAGCGTGAGTCCCGCGGCGGTGATCTCCAGCCACAGCCGGTAGAACCGCCGGCCGGTGTCGAACTCGTGTTCGCCCACGGGGCGGTGAAAGAGGCCGATGGCCGCGGCGCTGCGCACGCGCGCGGCTTCACCCGTCAGCGGCCCCGCGATGCCCATCCTGTCGAACATCGGGAACGCACGCTTGCCGAGCACCACATCGGCGCCGAACGCCTCCAGCCCCGACAGCGCCATTGCCTGCGCATTCAGCCCGTCGCGCGACCAGTTGGCGTTGAGTCGCGACAGCCGCATCCAGGAACGCAATTCAAGCCGGTAGGCGGTATCGCGCATGAGGGCGAGGTTGGCGGCGTCGTAGGCCTTGGCGAGATCGGCGATGGCGTGGCGCTCCTCCACGAGTTTGAGGTCGCCCGCGTCGCGCAGCTTGTCGAGGCCGTTCAGGGCCGCGCCGTCGCGCTGCGCGAAGGCGCCTCGCCAGGTGAAGCGCCGCGGCACGAAGCTGCGCAGCTTGTCGGGCGTGGCGTCGCCGGCGGCCGTCACCCGCGCCACCACGCGCAGCGGCTCTGCGGTATCGGCCTCGGTCCAGACCACGTTCGACGCGATCCCGCGCGAGGAGAGCGCCATGACCATCCCCTCGGCGGCGGCGCCGAGGCTGCGCCAGTTGTCTGCGCCGCCGGGATCGGCCACGGGCAGCCGCCGCCGGCGATCCTCAAGCACCGCGATGGCGCCGTCCTCGCTGAACCGGTAGCGCGCGGGCTGGATGTTGTGCACCGAAGGCGCCGCGTTCGCTTCCCCCACCAGGGACAGGCGCGCGCCGATGTCGAAGGCGAGGCGGGGGTCGCTCATGGTCCGGCGTCCGCCGCGACTGCGAGCTTGCGCAGCAGCTTGAGCTGCAGCGTCACGTCCGGCCCGGCGCCGAGGCCGGGCATGTTCACCACCAGCACACGAAGCGGCGTTTCGCTGACCAGCACGGCATGGGTCCCTTCATGAGCTTCCAGCAGGACGACCAGCGGCTCGCCCGCCGGTCCGCGCGCCCGGGCGTCCGCGAGGCTCGCCACCGGCTGGGCGCCGAGACTCGCCCGCAGCGCCGCACCATCGTAGTCCGCCAGCCGCGGGCCTTCCAAGAGCGCTGCGCTCTCCAGCGCCGCGGAATCGAGCATCCGGTCGATGAAGGCGTCGAGCGGGCCCGAGGGCGCCTCCGCCAGCGCCGCCAGCAGCGACTGGCGCCCAAGCGCCGCATCGCGCTCACGCAGGCCCTGCACGATGAGGATCACCAGCACGAGACCGAGGATCACCGACAGGAACGCCAGCCCCGTCACCGGATCGGGCCTGCCCATGATGGACACAAACGTGAAGAACGCAGCGCCCGCGCCGAACGTGGCCAGCGCCAGATCCGCGAGCACGGCGCGGCCATCGGCGCCGGTGCTCACAAGGCGCGTGGCCGCATAGACGACCATGAGCAGGGCCAGCCCGCCCGCGCGCAGCGGCGACAGGCCCGCCGCGTGCAGGAAGTCGCTGGCCACGAACGGCAGCGCCAGCACAAGGCCGATGCCCAGCGCGCTGATCGCGGCGTTCTCCGCCGGCGCCAGCGTGCGCCGGTCGCGCAGGACAAGCAGGATCGCCGTGGCGGTGAGGCCGCCCGCGACGAAGCCGCCCAGCGCAATCACGAACACGACGTCAAACGCCGCAGGGCGGACGAGTGCGATGACGGCGAAAACGATCGCGCCGGCCAGCATCGCGCGCTTCATCCAGCCGGGCGCATGGCGGCGCATGAGCCCTTCCGCCAGCACCAGCGCCGCAAGCGGCAGGGCGGCGGCGAGCGCCTCCTCCACGCGGCGCAGGGCGAACAGGTCGAACATCACCCGCACCGCGCGCACCGCCACCAGCGCCATCAGCAGCGTGAACACACCCGTCAGGCGCGTATCCAGCGGCGAGCGACGCCGCGCGTCGGCGTGAAACAGCAGGAAGGCGCTTGCGCCCACGAATGCGAGAATGTTGAGGATGACGCTCGATGCGTCGGCCGCGCCGGCCACCTCAGGCGCCCATCTTGGCCATGAAGCGGCGCACCAGCGCCCCCTTCGCCGCCGACAGCGGCCACGGCAGCGGCTTCTCCGTGCGCGCCGTGTGGGGGTTGAAGAAATAGCCGCGGTGGTTGGCGCCGCCGGGGTGGCCGAGGATGAGGCGGATCGCCTCGTAGGCCATCAGCGCGCCGGTGCTTACCACCATCGGCGCGAACGAAAACCGCTTGCGCTTGCCGGCGGCGAGGTCGGCGGCGATGGCCAGATCGACGTAGCGGTGGGTGTTGGAGTGCGTCAGCGCCCATTCCAGTTCACGGTTGAGGCAGGCCATGCGGTCGGCATCGTCGATGGCCTGCCAGTCCTTGCCCACCGTGGGGTAGCGCATGCGCTCCTCCGGACGCGGATCGCCGGGGCGCACCACATAGACGGAGGGCAGCGTGGCGGCGTAGGCGTCGATCACGGTCGCGCCCTTGTCGCGCGCCACGCGGTACATGCGCACGCCGGCCTTCGCGTCGTCCGTGCCGTTGACGATCACGGGGTGGCGCGCCGCGATGTCCTCGATGCGGTCCAGCCACTCGCCGCCCAGCACATCGAGCCCGATCTCCGGATTGATGCGGCGCGCGGCGGCCGCCGCGGCGTCCGCCTTGAGCTGGCCCACGGTGTCGAGCGAGGCGAACACCTGGCGGTTCAGGTTGGAGACCTCGAAGGTGTCGATGTCGGCAATGGTGAACTGGCCCACGCCCGCGCGCACCAGCAGCATGAAGGCCGCACCGCCCATGCCGCCGACGCCGGGTATGAACACACGCGCCGCGCGGAGTTTCGCCTGCTCGTCGGCCGTCACGAAGCCGAGGTTGCGGGTGATGAACTCGTCGTAGCTGAAGGCGTTCATGTGCGGGGCCCTGCGGCGGGCCGCAACGTGCCCCATGGCCGGCGCGCATCGAGCCAGTGCAGCAATGGCAGCAACAGCGACTGCAAGCCCAGGAACGCCGCACCGAGCGCCACGCCAGGCAGGGACGCGCGGGGGACTTCCGCAAACGCGTACTTCTGCGCCGCCGCCATGTTCACCTGTCCGATCTGGAGGATGTCGTCGCCGCGGCCGTAGTCGAGACGCGCGGCGCAGAAGGCGTTGTACTTGTCCTGTCGGTGCTTGGGCGCATCCTCGAACGCCTTCTTCAAGTCGTCGGAGCCGCCGGTGTAGGCATTGGTGATCACGCTGTGCGCCTCGTCGAAGCCGGCGTCGGGGCCCACGCCGAACACATGGCGGTGGTCGCGCATGATCTGGCGCGCGATCAACAGGTGCTCGAAGGTCTGCGGCGCATCGTCGGGCGTGGGATACACCTGCGCGAAGCTCTCCGTCACCATGCCCACCACCGCCGGCACCTGCGTGACGTTAGAGATCCAGATCGGGCGCATGCCGCCGCGGGCGAACAGCAGGAAGCAGGTGAGCCCATAGAGGATCCACGACAGACCCTTGCTGCGCGCCGCGGGCGAGACCATCACGAGGCCCATGTGCAGCACGTCCACCGGCCGGCCGCGCAGGGTCATCGGCATCCACGCCAACGCGTTGAACGCGATGGGCCGGCCGCTCTCGCGGTCGTAGACGAGGGTGATCACGCTCGCCTTCAGCCGCTCCATGTCGCCGCCGAGCACGCCGTAGGAGAGGTCCCCGTCGGGCAGCGTCTCACGCGCCACCGCCCGCACGTCCGCCACAAGGTCCGAAAGCGCCGACGGCTGCATCCACAGCCCGGGCCGGTCGACGACGCGCGTCTCCACGCCCTTCTCGGGCGCGAACCGCAGGTCGAGATGGCTCTGGACGAGCCCGCGCAGCCACAGCATCCGCCCCTCTCCGATGGGCGACCAAGAGACAGACTCTGCGCCCGCACGCAACTCGCCCGGTCGACTTGGGCGGCCCCGGGCGATAGGTACGCCCGCCAACCCATGGGAGCCCCCGATGATCAGCGACGCGTGGCGCAGGGAAGACTGCTATGTGGACGGCGCGTGGATCGGGGCCGACAGCGGCGAGACGATGGCGGTGACCAACCCGGTCTCCGGCGCGGTGCTGGGCCATGTGCCGCGGTGCGGACGCGCCGAGACGGCCCGCGCCATCGCGGCGGCGTCGCGCGCGTTTCCCGCGTGGCGGGCGCTGCTGGCGAAGGAGCGCGCCGATCTCCTGCTCGCGCTGGCCGACGCCCTGCTGCAGGAAAAGGCCGCCCTCGGGGAGTTGTTGACGCGCGAACAGGGCAAGCCGCGCGCGGAAGCCGAAGGCGAGATCGCGGGCGGCGCCGCGTTCTTCCGCTGGTTCGCCGAGGAGGCGCGGCGAGTCTATGGCGACACAATCCCGAGCCCCTGGGCCGGCAAACGCGTGCTGGTGACGAAGGAGCCCGTGGGCGTCGTCGGCGCCATCACGCCATGGAACTTCCCGCACTCGATGATCGCGCGAAAACTGTCTGCGGCCCTCGCTGCGGGCTGCACCATGGTCATCAAGCCTGCCAGCCAGACGCCGTTCTCCGCGCTCGCCATCGCGGCGCTGTGCGACAAGGTGGGCTTTCCTGCGGGCGTGGTGAACGTGCTCACGGGGGCGGCGGGGCCGATCGCCGACGAGCTGTGCGAGAACCCCGCGGTGCGCAAGATCACGTTCACCGGCTCCACCGAGGTGGGCAAGAGCCTCGGCGCCAGGGCGCTCGCCCACATGAAGCGGGTGTCGATGGAGTTGGGCGGCAACGCACCGTTCATCGTGTTCGACGACGCCGATCTGGATCTCGCCGTGCAGGGGGCGATGATCTCGAAGTTCCGCAACATGGGCCAGACGTGCGTGTGCGCGAACCGAATCCTCGTGCAGGCGGGGGTGTACGAGGCGTTCGCGGAGAAACTCGCCGCCGCCGTGCGCGCGCTCAAGGTGGGCGATGGGCTGGAGGACGGCGTGCAGCAGGGTCCCCTCATCGACATGGCCGCCGTGCAGAAGACCGAGGCGCATATCGCCGACGCCCGCGCCAAGGGCGCCTGCGTGCTTGCGGGCGGCGCCCGCCACGCCAACGGCGGCACGTTCTTCGAACCCACCGTCCTCGCCGGCGCCACGGCGCAGATGCTGATCGCCCGCGAGGAGACGTTCGGCCCCGTGGCCCCGCTCTTCCGATTCGAGACGGAGGCCGAAGCCGTCGCGCTGGCCAACGACACCACGTTCGGTCTCGCCTGCTACTTCTACACGCGCGACCTCGGCCGCGCGTGGCGGATGATGGAGGCGCTGGAGTTCGGCATGGTGGGCGTCAACGAGGGCCTCGCCTCCACGGAAGTGGCGCCATTCGGCGGCGTGAAGGACAGCGGCATGGGTCGCGAGGGATCGAAGTACGGCCTGGAGGACTACCTGAACGTGAAGTACGCCCTGTTCGGCGGTCTCGGACTCTAGGCGAGGGCCACGGCGCAGACGAAGCCGGGCGCGGGCGCGAACACCGTGATGGCCGCGCCAAGGATCGTGCGCGTGAACGGCAGGGGCGCATCGGCGCCGATGGACGTGGCGAGCGCTTCGCGCAGCGTGCAGCCCGCGGCCTTCATCAGCGCTTCCTTCGCCGTCCACCGCCGCGAAAAGGCGCATGCCGCCTCCGCAGGCGCCAGACGTGCAAGCGCTGCGTATTCGTCTGGCGCGAAGTAGCGCGCCGCCAGCCGCACGGGATCGCCGCCGCGCGCCGCCGTCTCGATGTCGATGCCCACTGCCCGCGCCGCGCACGCCACCGCCACCGCGCCGTGCGTGTGGGAAAGGCTCGCGAAGGCGCCGCATGCGAGCGGCGTGCGATAGGTCTGCGGGAAGGCGATGGCGGCGGGCGGCGCACCTGCGCGGCGGGCCAGCACCTCGCGGCGAAAGGCGTAGGCGGAGACATGCAGCGCAGACGCCGCCGGCGACGTGACGGACTGGCAGCGCGCCAGCTCCGCCTGCGAGAGCGTGTCCCCGCAGCGGGCCGGCCCCCACGTCGTAGCCACATGCCAGCTCTCGACCGGTACGGCGCCGGCATGATCCGCGCGATCGCTCACGGCGACGTACAACAACGGGCTCACGAGGCGGGCAGCGCCGCCACGGCGATCTGCATCCACATGGACAGCGCAGCACCCGGCGCAATGGTGCGCAGGCCGGTGCGGTCCGCCGGCTCGGGCCGGTTCACCGCGTCCGTCATCGTCGTGACGGGCTCCACGCAACAGAAGTCCGCGCCCGGCGGGGCATACACGATGAGATGGTCGCAGACGGACGCTGCGGAGATGCTCAGGCGCCGGCGCGTGGCGGGGCTGTCGAGGTGCGCGGGCCCGCGCCAGCCGGTGAACACGTTGTCCACGGCGGCGCCGGCGAACCCCGCGGGATCGCGCCAGTCCCACGCGTCGAGCACATCGGCGTGGGCGGCGGGAAAGCCTGCGGCGTCCATGGTCCACACGCCGTCGAGGGATGCGTGCAGGCGCGTGTCGTGCGCCCGGGGAAAGAACGGATGAAACCCTAGCCCCGCCGGCATCGGCGCATCGTCAAGATTGTGCAGTGTGAGTGCGAGCCGCAGCGCGTGCGGGGAGAGAGTCACGGTGCAGTCCGCCCGCGCGCGCCACGGCCAGTCCGGCGGCGCGTAGTCCTGCGACAGGGCAACCGTGTCGGCGCGCCTGTCCGTCACCGCCCAGGGCGTGCGCCAGCCCAGGCCGTGCAGGCTGTGCGGCGAACCATCCGGGGCCGCCGGCAGGCGCCCTTCGCGTCCCGCGAACCGGAAGCGCCCTTGAGCGATGCGGCGCACCCACGGCGTCACGGGAAAGCAGGCCGCGGCGCCGGCGCCGTCGCGCACGTTCTCTATCCAGCCCTCGACGCCGACCTGCCGGCATCGCTATCGGCGCGCATCATCGGAGACGTGATCCGCGGCGAGATCGGCTTTGCGGGCCTGCTTGTGACCGACGACATCTCGATGAAGGCGCTGAAGGCGCCGGTCGAGGTTTCCTCCGCCAAGGCGCTCGCGGCGGGCTGCGATCTCGTGTGCCATTGCAACGGTGACATGGCCGAGATGGCCCCCATCGCAGCGGCGATCGCGCCCATGTCGGATGCGCTCACCGAGCGCATGAAAGCCATCCGCACGCCCGCCTCGCGCGCGCCGTCCCTCGATCTCGCCGCCCTGTGCGCCGATATCGACCGGCGCTTGGCGTGAACCTGATGGCGACGCGTGTGCTTCTCACAGCCGGCGACGCCACGGCCGAGATCGTCCCTGACAT
>JAIYAO010000083.1 GCA_027488965.1 Alphaproteobacteria bacterium | reverse complement strand
TACGGCGAGAACCCGCACCAGCAGGCGGCTTTCTACGTGAACGGCGAGGCGCGCCCCGGCGTCGCCACCGTGCGGCAGATGCAGGGCAAGGAGCTGTCCTACAACAATCTCAACGACACCGACGCCGCCTATGAACTGGTGGCCGAGTTCGACGACGGGCCGGCGGTGGCGATCATCAAGCACGCCAACCCGTGCGGCGTGGCGACGGGCGCCACCGTGCTCGAGGCCTACCAGCGCGCGCTGGCATGCGATTCCGTCTCCGCCTTCGGCGGCGTGGTGGCGGTGAACAGGAAGCTCGACCGCGAGGCCGCCCTCGCCATCACCGACATCTTCACCGAAGTGGTGATCGCGCCCGACGCCGACGAGGACGCCATCGCGGTGTTCGCAAGGAAGAAGAACCTGCGCCTGCTGCTGGCGGGCGGCCTGCCCGATCCCGGCGCGCCGGGCCTCTATGCAAAGACGGTGGCGGGCGGGCTGCTCGTGCAGTCGCGTGACAACGGGCGCGTCACGGCGGCGGGCCTCAAGGTGGTGACGAAGCGCGCGCCCACCGCACAGGAGATCGCCGACCTCGTCTTCGCATTCCGCGTGGCCAAGCACGTGAAGTCGAACGCCATCGTCTACGCCAAGGACGGCCAGACCGCGGGCATCGGCGCGGGCCAGATGAGCCGCGTGGACTCAGCGCGCATCGCACGCCGCAAGGCGGAGGATGCGGCGCAACACATGGGCTGGAAGGACCCGATGACGGTGGGCAGCGTGTGTGCGTCCGACGCGTTCTTTCCCTTTGCGGACGGCCTGATGCAGGCCGTGCAGGCCGGCGCCACCGCGGTCATCCAGCCCGGCGGCTCCGTGCGCGACGACGAGGTGATCGCCGCCGCCGACGCGGCAGGCCTCGCCATGGTGTTCACCGGCATGCGGCACTTCCGGCATTGATCGGCGCCGTCGCTCTCCTCGTCGCCGACTACGATGAGGCCATCGCCTTCTTCACCGGCAAACTCGGCTTCGATCTCGTCGAGGACGCCGATCTCGGCGCCGGCAAGCGCTGGGTCACCGTTGCACCGAAGGGCGGCGGCGCCCATCTCCTGCTGGCGCGGGCCGCGGACGATGCGCAACGCGCCCGCGTGGGCGACCAGACCGGCGGCCGCGTGGCGTTCTTTCTCAGGACCGACGATTTCGCGCGCGACTTCGCGGCGTTCACAGCGAACGGCGTGAGGTTTCTCGAAGCGCCCCGGCATGAAGCCTACGGCAGCGTCGCGGTGTTCGAGGATTGCTGCGGGAACAAGTGGGATTTGATTTCCTCATCCTGAGCCCGTCGAAGGATGAGAAAGCAGGGACGGCGCCGCCAAGCCTCATCCTTCGACAGGCTCAGGATGAGGGAGACTGTTTCGCCCCCACCATGAAGTAGTTCATCGACGTATCGGCCCCCAGCTTCCACTGCCCGCTCAGCGGGTTGAAGCTCAAGCCAAACGGCCCCGACACCTCAAGCCCGTGCAGCGCGCCGCGCAGTTCCTCGGGCGTCACCAGCTTCTCGTAATCGTGCGTGCCGTCGGGCACCCAGCGCAGGATGCGTTCGGCCGCGGTGATGGCGAGCGCGCGGGCGGCAAGCGTGCGGTTGATGGTGGACACGATCATGAGCCCGCCCGGGGCCACGAGCGTCTGGGCCGCATCGCAGAAGGCGTGGATGTCCGCCACGTGCTCCACGATCTCGAGCGCGAGCACAATGTCGAAGCGGGCGTCCGTGCGGGCGAGGTCCTCCGCCGTGCCCTGCCGGTAGTCGATGGCGAGACCCATGGCGGCGGCGTGGGCGCTTGCTGCGGCGATGCTCTCGGGCGCGCCGTCGAGGCCGGTCACCGCAGCGCCGAGGCGGGCCATCGGCTCGGTGACGAGGCCGCCGCCGCAGCCGAGGTCGATCAGCGACAGGCCCTCGAAGGGCCGCCGTCCCGCATCGGGGCGCGCGAAGTGGGCCACGATCGTCTCGCGCAGGAACGCGAGGCGGACGGGGTTCATCCGGTGCAGGGGGGCGAAGGCGCCCTTCGGGTCCCACCAGGCGTCGGCCATGGCGGCGAACTTGGCGATCTCGGCGGTGTCGAGGGTGGTGCTCATGGCGATGGCTTCGGCCCGGCGGCGGGCGGGGTCAAGCTGGACGCGGCGCCGCAGGTTTCATTCCCCGCAGGGGATCGGCTATGAGGCCATCCGATGACTCGTCTTGTAATGAAATTCGGCGGCACGTCCGTGGGCGACGTGGAGCGGATCCGGCGCGTGGCGCGGATCGTGGCGGCCGAGCGCGCCAGCCGGCCGGGGCGCGGGCTGGCGGTGGTGGTGTCGGCCATGTCCGGCGAGACCGACAAGCTGGTGAAACTCGCCCGTGACGCCGGCGGCGAGGGGCTCGACGGCGGGACCGTGGGCGGTCCCGGCTTCGACGACGAGTATGACGTGGTGGTCTCCACCGGCGAGCAGGTGACCACGGGGCTGCTGGCGCTCGCGCTGCGCCAGATCGGGGTGCCGGCGCGGTCGTGGCAGAACTGGCAGATCCCGGTGCGCTCCGACGCCGCACACTCCAAGGCGCGGATCGACGCCATCGACGAGAAGGGCGATCTGGCCCGGTCCATCGATGCAGGCGAAGTGGCGGTGATCCCGGGCTTCCAGGGCGTCACCGCAGAGGGGCGGATCACCACGCTGGGACGCGGCGGTTCGGACACCTCGGCGGTAGGCGTCGCGGCGGCGCTGAAGGCCGAGCGCTGCGACATCTACACGGACGTGGACGGCGTCTACACCACCGACCCGCGCATCGTGCCGAAGGCGCGGCGGCTGGAGAAGATCTCCTACGAGGAGATGCTGGAGATGGCCTCCCTCGGCGCCAAGGTGCTGCAGACGCGCTCGGTGGAGCTCGCCATGGCGCAGCGCGTGCCGGTGCGGGTGCTGTCGAGCTTCATCGAGCCGGGCGAGGCCAGCGACGGCCGCAATGCCGGCACCATCGTGTGCGACGAGGAAGAGATCGTGGAAAAGCAGATTGTCTCGGGCGTGGCCTACTCGCGCGACGAAGCGAAGGTGTCGCTGATCGGCGTGGTGGACGCGCCCGGCGTCGCGGCCGACATCTTCGGCCGTCTCGCGGATGCGGGCATCAACGTGGACATGATCGTCCAGAGCCAGTCGCGCCAGGAAGGCAAGCAGAACATCGTGTTCACCTGCCCGGACCGGGACGCGCGCCGCGCCCAGGACATCCTCGAAGCCGCCCACGAGAAGATCAAGACCGACGAGATCCACATCAAGCGCGACGTGGCCAAGGTGTCCGTGATCGGCATCGGCATGAAGAGCCAGGTGGGCGTGGCGCGCACGATGTTCTCGGCGCTGGCGGCCAAGGGGATCAACATCGAGGTGATCGCGACGTCGGAGATCAAGATCTCGGTGATCATCGACAGCCAGTACGTGGAGCTGGCCGTGCGCGCGCTGCACACGGCCTACGGCCTCGATGCGGCGTAGCGCGCCATGACCCCGGCCTCTGCCCCCGGCGCGGCCCGCCTCATCCTGCGCAAGCTGCGCGAGATCATGAGCGTGGGCGACAGCGCGCAGGCGCGGCTGGACCGGCTGGTGACCATGATCGCCTCCACCATGGTGGCCGACGTCTGCTCGATCTACCTGAAGCGCGGCACCATCCATGAGCTGTTCGCCACCGAAGGCCTGAAGAAGGACGCGGTGCACCGCACGCGGCTGAAGGAGAATGAGGGCCTCGTGGGTCTCGTGGCCGAGACCGCCCGCCCGCTCAACATCGCCGATGCGCCCAACCACCCGCGCTTCGCCTACCGCCCGGAGACGGGCGAGGACCCGTACAACTCGTTCCTCGGCGTGCCCATCGTGCGCTCGGAGCGGGTGTTCGGCGTGCTCGTCGTCCAGAACCGCGCCGCCCGCGTCTACAACGACGAGGAGGTGGAGGCGCTGCAGACGGTTGCCATGGTGCTGGAGGAGATGGTCGCCTCCGGTAACTTCGGCGACCTGTCGGGCCTGCAGGAAGTGGAGGTGCGTCCCAGCCGTCCCGAGCGCCTCGTGGGCCGGGCCTTCGCCGACGGCATCGCCATCGGCCGCGCCGTGCTGCATGAGCCCCACGCCCCGCTCGGCCGCATGATCGCCGATGATCCCGCCAAGGAGGAACAACGCCTCGACGCGGCGCTGAAGCGCGTGCGCGCTGCGGCGGACGAACTGGTGGAGCGCGATCCCGGCCGGCTGTCCGGCCAGTCCCGCGAGGTGCTGGAGACGCTGCGCCTGCTGGCCTACGACCGCGGCTGGGAGGATCGCCTCAAGCGCGGCGTGCGCAACGGCCTGTCGGCGGACGCCGCCGTCGCCAACGCCCGCAGCGAGCATCGCCTGCGCATGAGCGCCACCCGCGATCCCTACATGCGCGACCGCATGCATGACGTGGAGGACCTCGACAACCGCCTGCTCCGTGCGCTGGCGGCGGGGGAGAACGCCGCCGAGCCCCGCCTGCCAGAGGACGCCATCCTCGTGGCGCGCGACATCGGTGCGGCCGAACTGCTGGAGTACGGCCTCGAGCGGCTGAAGGGCGTGGCGCTGGAGGAGGGCGGGGCGTCCTCCCATGCGGCGATCATCGCCCGCGCGCTGGGCATCCCCATGGTGGGGCGCATCGCCCACCTGTCCTCGCGGCTTGAGGCCGGGGACCGCATCGTGCTGGACGGCGAACGCGGCGAGGCGCGGCTGCGGCCCGAACCGGAAGTGGTGATCGCCTACGAACAGCGGCTGGAGCTGCGCTCCGCGCAGGCCCAGGAATTCGCGCGCCTGCGCGACGATCCCGCCGAGACCCGGGACGGGCGGCCGATCACGCTGCTGCTCAACGCGGGCCTGATGCTCGATGTCCAGCACATCGCCGACGCGGGCGCGCAGGGGGTGGGCCTCTTCCGCACCGAGTTCCAGTT
>JAIYAO010000118.1 GCA_027488965.1 Alphaproteobacteria bacterium | reverse complement strand
CGAAGATCAGATCGAGGAGGAGGTGGCCGATTTCATCCGCCTCGTCCGCGTCGTCCACAGTGATTTCGGATTGACGGCAAAACAGGTGCAACTCGGCACCCGGCCGGAGAAACGGGCGGGTACGGAGGAATTCTGGGACATGGCCGAAGGCCAGCTTCTCAATGCGGCGCGCAAGGCAGGCGTGGAGCCCGTGATCGCCGCCGGCGACGGCGCCTTCTATGCGCCCAAGCTCGATTTCGTCCTGAAGGACGCTATCGGGCGCACCTGGACGTGCGGCACGATCCAGAACGACTACGTGCTGCCCGAGCGCCTCGGCGCGGAATTCACCGGCGAGGATGGCGGCAAGCACCGCCCGGTGATGCTGCACCGCGCCATCTGCGGCTCGCTGGAGCGGTTCATCGGCATTCTCATCGAGAACTGCGCCGGCGCGTTCCCCATGTGGCTCGCGCCCGTGCAGGTGGTGATCGCCACGATCACGTCGGACGCGGACGGCTATGCCGCGGAAGCCGCCGCCGCGCTCAAGGCCGCTGGCCTGCGGGTGGAGATCGACACCCGCAACGAGAAGATCAACTACAAGATCCGCGAGCACTCGCTGGCCAAGACGCCGGTGATCGCCGTGGTCGGGCGAAAGGAAGCGGAGGAGCGCAAGCTCGCGCTGCGCCGGCTGGGGGGGGATGCGCAGGACGTGGTCACGCTCGACGAGGCGCTCGTGCGCCTCGCAGCGGACGCCACGCCGCCGGACCTGCGCTAGCCCCTTGGGGCGGCGGGTCGGCCCGGCGCCTGCGCAGCCATTCGTTACTTGTCGCGGCGCGCGGGCTGCGCTTAGGTTCGCCCATGGAGCCCAAAGCCCAGCGATCCCGGACGGCCGACGCCTCCGCGCCTGCGCGCGTGTCGGCCATCGTCGTCACCTATCACACCGGCGACAGCCTTGAGCTTTGCCTGCGCAGCCTTTTTTCGGAGCCGTGGGTCGATGAGGTCATCCTCGTGGACAACGGCAATCCGGCGCCCGTCTCCTCCTCCCTGCGCGCGCTGCAGGCGGACCGGCGCGACGTCACGCTGATTCAGGGGCAGGGCAACGTGGGTTTCGCCCGCGCGTGCAACCTCGGCGCCGAACTGGCGACGGGGCGTCATCTTTTGTTCGTGAACCCCGATGCCGTGCTGCAGCGGGGCGCGGCGGAACGGATGGTGGAGGCCGGCCGGCGCGCGCGGTCCCCGTGGATCGTCGGCGGCCGGCTTGTGGACAAACGCGGCCGCGAACAGCGCGGCGCGCGCCGCGAACTGCTGACTCCGTGGACGGCCCTCGTGGGCATGCTGGGCCTCGGCAGCCTGGAGATCGTGTCGCCCGTCTTCCGGGACGTCCACCGCGAGCGCGATCCCAAGCCCGACACCGTGGTGCCGATGCCGGTGGTGTCCGGCGCGCTCATGCTCATGCCGCGGGCGGATTTCGTCAGCATCGGCGGATTCGACGAAGGCTACTTCCTGCACGTGGAGGACATCGACATCTGCCGCCGCGTGGGCGAGGCGGGGGGCGCGGTCCTGTTCGAGCCGGGCGCCGAGGCGCTGCACTTCGGCGCCACCAGCCGCGCCAGCTGGTCGAAGGTGGAAGGCCACAAGGCCCGCGGCCTCGTGCGCTATTTCGAGAAGTTCGCCGCCTCGCCGGCGGAGCGCGCGGCGATCAAGCTGCTCTCGCCGGTGATCGGCGCCATGCTGATGGCGCGCGGCTTCCTGCGCGCGCTGGTGCGGCGGCGCTGACCCGGCCCGGGCGTTCGGCATGAGCGTTTTCGCTGGTGATGTTGAACTGATCCCTGTGCAAGAGGCGCACAAGGCGGCGCTGACCGGCGGAAATCTCGCTGAACTGCTGTCTGCATCCATCCCCGCGGGATGGCCGCATTTTCCGGAGGCGTTCACGCCCGGCGGCCCCGGCGGCGATCCTGCCTGGCCGGGATTTCTCATTGTGTCGCGCGCCGCCGGATCGCTCGTGGGCAATGGCGGATTCTATGGGCCCCCGGATGCGGCGGGCGCCGTGGAGATCGGTTATGAGATCGCGCCGGCGTTCCAGCGCCGCGGTTTCGCCACGGCATTCGTCCGCGCGTTGATCGCCCGCGCGTTCGCCGATGCAAAAGTCAGCGCCGTGATTGCGCACACGCTCGCCGGGGAGAACGCTTCCAACGCGGTGCTTCGCAAGGCCGGCATGACGTTCGACAGCGCGCACGCGGATCCCGAAGTCGGTCCCGTCTGGCGTTGGCGCATCGCGCGGGCTTAGCCCCGCGTTTCCTCCAGCACGCCGACACGCCCGGTCTGCAGCGTCACGCGCTCGCCGTTTGAGTAGTTCGTCCCGCGTACGGCCTCGCCCGACGGCGTGAACGCAAGGCCGCGCGCAGCGAGGGCTGCCTCGAAGGCGGGCCGCTCGCGGGCGTCCACCACGGTGGTCTGGCCCGGCAGGGCGCCGGCGCCGGCGTCCGCGCCCTGGCGCAAGACCGTGGCGGTGCCGGCGGCGAACACGAGGCTGGGCTCCCGGTAGCCCACCGCCAGCAGCGGCAGGTCGGGCGCGATGTGCAGGCCCTCCCGGGCGATCACGCCCATCACCTCCCGCGACAGCAGGACGGTGCGCGCCTCGGGCGCGATCCGTTCGCGGGCGATGAAGGTCAGCACCAGCGCGGCGGCGATGGCGACGGCGACCACGGCTTCCGTGCGTCGGGCCAGCGCCATGGCGGTGGCGGCCATGGCGAGCGCGCCGCCGGCCACGATCAGCGTCTGCACCGCGCGGCGCGCCGCACTCGCCGCATCGCCCGGCGCCAGCGTGGCCGCGTACGTGCACACTGCCACCAGGCCCAGCCCGCCGATCGCAAATCCGCCCAGCAGCGCCCAGCGCCGCCAGCCGCCGCGCGCCGTCCAGTCCAGCACGCCCGCGCCCGCGAGCAATGCAATGGCGGGGTAGGCCGGCAGCGTGTAGTGCGCGAGCTTCGTGGCGGCGAGTTCGAACACGATCCAGATGGGCGCCGCCCACGCCACGAGGAACCGCGCGCCGGCGAGGCCTGCATCGTCGCGCGCGGCGCGCACGGCCCGCCATCCGGTCTGGAAGGCGGGTGCAAGACCCAGCGACACGGGAAAGATCAGGAACGCCAGCAGCGCGAGATGCGCGCCCGGCCACACGCCGCGGTGGGTGTCGCCGCCGATCAGCTTGGGCGCGATGTCGCCGACGAGCGACTGGGCGAAAAACGTGCCGTCCGTCAACGCGATGGCGATGGCCCACGGCGCCACGATCGCCGCGCCGAGTGCGATCCCGCGCCAGTCCAGCAGCGGCTTCAGCCACGCCCACCGCCGTTCCCACGCCACGAGTGCTGCGATGCTCAAGCCCACCACCAGCGGCGTCAGCGGCCCCTTCATGAGAACGCCCGCCGCGAGGGCGGCCCAGAAGACGAGCATGGGGGCGTGCGGCGTGGACGGGGTCGTCCACGCGCCGGCGTACACCCGCGCCAGCGCGGCCATCGCCAGCGTCGTGAAGCCCGCAAGCAGCGCGTCCGTCTTGGCGATCATGCCTTCGGTGGAGAGCAGCACGCTGGCGGCCAGCAGGCACGCGCCGATAAACGCCGCGCGTCGCCCCACGAGCGTTGCGCCGCCCCAGAACGCCGCGCACGCGGCCAGGATCGCCCCCAGCATCGACGGGATTCGGTAGGCCCAGATCTCGCGCGCCTGCGCGTCGGAAAACACCGCAACGGAGGCCGCCTGCGCCCAGTAGGCGCCGATGGGCTTCTTGTTGCGCGCCTCGTCCTGCAGGCGGATGCGCACGACGTCGCCCGTCTCCAGCATCTGCGCGCTGGCCTGCGCAAAGCGGCTCTCATCGCGGTCGAGCGGCGGGATGGAGAAAAAGCCGGGCAGCACCGCAAGGATCGCGATGGCCGCGATGATTGCGTACCCGCGCCAGCCCGCGGAGAGGGCGCCGATAAGATCCGACGTCACCGAACGTCGCCCGTCGCCCACAGGCACTAGAACCGCCAGCTCACCGCCACCGTGCCGAAGTCCTGCTGTTCGCCCTGGCCTTCGAACTCTTCGGTGCGGGTGACGTAGGTGTAGGCGATGCGCCAGTCGCCGGTCTGGACCGCAAGACCCGCCTGCGCGTCGACCACGAAGGGCTTCTTGTCCACGCGCGCGCTGTCGGTGAACGTGTTGCCGTCGAGAAAGAGGTTGCGGCCCACGGCGCGGAAGTCGAGGCCGCCAAACAGGTACCAGGAGAAGGCGTCCGTCGCCTTGAAGTAGCCCACGCCGCCGAGGCCGGGGCGCACGCGCGGGGCGCCGTAGTCGTCCGCCAGGTTCTGGCCCACGCGGAATACCGCGCCGACCTTCGCCTCCGTGCGCAGGGTGCCGAGGGTGACGCCGATGCCGGGGGCTGCGTCCACCTCGAGGCCGATGGCGTCGAACACGTGCTCGGTGCGCCAGCGCCGCTCGATGGAGGCGGCGAAGGCGAACTCGTCGTTCAGCTGGCTGTCCCACCCTTTGGGGTCGGGGGCGCCCAGCGTCTGGTGGATGCTGCGCTGCGCCTGTTCGCCCTGCGCGGAGGGGCCGACGAGGCCGAACTCCAGCTCGTACAGGTCCACGTAGCGCGGCTGGCGGGCGATGACGTTTTCTTCCGCCGCGATCAGCACCTGCGCGTAGAGCCAGCCGGCGTAGGGATGCTGGTCGGCGGGTGCGGGATTGGCGGAGATGTCCTGCGGGGTGAAGATGGACTGGCCCACCGCCACGCCCCAGAAGCTCGGCCGTGCGTTGGTGACGGCCCGCGTGAGGCCGTCGAGGTTGCGCACCCACTTCGGCATCACCTCCACCGGCGACACGTAGGTGAGCTTCACGCCGGAGGTGTAGTTGCGGTCCGCGCCGGAGGAGAGGCTGTCGTTCTCGATCACCAGCGTCAGCGCGCCCTTGGCGTCGGGCGCGCGCTCGGCCCAGGCGGGGGTGGCGAACGCGGCGGCGGAAGCGGCGAGGGCGAGGCGGAGGGGCAGCGACATGGGGCTCTCTTCGGCGTGAACGCGGCCTGCGGCAAGTGGCCATTGCGCAAGCTAAGGACCGCCGTGTAAGCGCCCTCCATGACAGAAACCCACGATCCACTGTCGGTGGACGCCCGCGCGCCCGGCCTGCTGGCGCACCTGGGGGGCGCGCGTCCCCTGGGGCCGGCGTGGTTCGAGCGCGGCCTTGCGGCGACGCCGGAGCGGCTGTCGGTCACCGTCGAAGGCGCCGCCATCGAGGTCCTCGCCTGGGGGGAGCGGGGGCGGCCCGGCCTTTTGCTGCTCCATGGCAATGGGGCGCATGCGGGGTGGTGGGCGCCGCTGGCCCCGCTGTTCGCCGCCGACGGGATGCGGGTGGCGGCCATGAGCTGGTCCGGCATCGGCGGGTCGGACTGGCGCGCGGCGTATCATCCGGCGGTGTTCGCCGCCGAGATGCTGGCCGCCTGCGATGCGGCGGGCCTCAACGAAGGGCCGGTGAAGCCGGTGGCGGTGGCGCACTCGTTCGGCGGATTTCTGGGCGTCTACGCCGCCGCCCGCCACGGCGACCGCTTCAGCGCCATGATCGTGGTCGACAGCCCCATCGAGCCGCCGGGCGCCGCGGGAGACCGTCCGCCCACGCGCACGCGGCCCAACCGCGTCTACGCCACCTTCGACGAGGCGCTGGCCCGGTTCCGGCTGGCCCCCGCACAGCTCTGCGAGAACCTTTGGTACGTGGATCACATCGCGCGCGGCTCGATCCGGCCGGCCGAGGGCGGGGGCTTCACCTGGCGGTTCGATCCGTTCGTCTTCCAGCGGCTGGAGCTGGGCGATCCCTCGCCGCTGCTGCAGCGGGCGTCGTGCCCCGTGGCGCTGGTGTGGGGCGACCGCTCCGCCCTGATGCCCCCCGCCACCGTGGCTTACATGCGCGCCACCGCGCCGCCGGGGACGCCGGCCTTCGCCATCCCCGACGCCGACCACCACCTCATGCTCGACCAGCCGCTGCCATTCGTCGCGGCGATCCGGGGCCTGCTGGCGGGCTGGCGCCGGTGAGCGCCGTTGCGCGGCGCCACGGTGCAGTCTAGACGCCCGTCATTCGTTCTGGAGACCGGTGATGGACGCGACGCACGGACCCGATCACGGCGAGATGGATCTGGCCGCCCACCGCGCCATGTTCAGCGGTTTCCTGAAGGCGACCGAATGGGCCTGCGTGTTTCTCGCCATGGTGCTGGCGCTGGTGGTTCTGGCGTTTGCGGTGGGCCTCGGCTGGTGGACCGGCCTGATCGCCTGGGCCGTGGTGGGCGTCGCGGCGGGTTTCTTCCTGAACATGGGCGGGGTGTGGTGGGCGGTGCTTGCCCTCAGCACGGTGCTGCTGGCCGTCGGCGGCGCAATCACCATGGCGCTCATCGGCGCAGGATAATTCCGGGGAAGCCCTCGCGGAGGTTGCAGAACGCGCCGACGCATGGTCCTGTCCGCCGCTGATTTGGGGCAGGGAGGCAAGTGCGACATGCGCATTGCGGTCGTGAAGGAACGCACACCGGGCGAGACGCGGGTCGCGGCCACGCCTGACACCGTGAAAAAGATCATCGCGCTGGGCCATGCGGTGGCCATCGAGTCGGGCGCGGGCATCGCCTCCAGCATCACCGACGAGGCCTACGGCGCCGCCGGCGCAGAGATCGTCGCCGATGCGGCCGCTGCGATCGCTGGCGCGGATCTGCTGTTCAAGGTGCGCAACCCGCTGCCGGAAGAACTGGCCGCCGTGAAGAAGGGCGCAGGCGTCATCGCGCTCATGAACCCCTACGGCGACAAGGCCGGCGCCGACGCCTGCGCGAAGCAGGGCGTGGCGGCGCTGGCCATGGAGTTCGTGCCGCGCATCACGCGGGCGCAATCCATGGATGCGTTGTCCTCGCAATCGAACCTCGCCGGCTATCGCGCGGTGATCGAGGCGGCCCACCTCTACGGGCGCGGCTTCCCGATGATGATGACGGCGGCGGGCACGGTGGCGGCCGCGCGGTGCTTCGTGATGGGCGCCGGCGTCGCGGGCCTGCAGGCGATCGCCACGGCGCGCCGCCTCGGCGCGGTGGTCACCGGCACGGACGTGCGCCCCGCCGCGAAGGAGCAGGTGGCGTCCCTCGGCGCGAAGTTCATCGCGGTGGAGGACGAGGAGTTCAAGCAGGCCGAAACCGCCGCCGGCTACGCCAAGGCCATGAGCGCGGAGTACCAGGCCAAGCAGGCGACGCTCGTGGCCGAACACATCGCCAAGCAGGACATCGTCATCACCACCGCGCTCATTCCGGGGCGGCCCGCGCCGGTGCTGGTCACCGAGGCGATGGTGAAGTCGATGAAGCCGGGCTCGGTGATCATCGACCTCGCGGTGAGCCAGGGCGGCAACTGCCCGCTGTCGAAGTCCGACGAGGTGGTGAACGTCGGCGGCGTGCTCGTCGCGGGCTTCTCCAACCTGCCGGCGCGGCTGCCGGCGGATAGCTCGGCGCTCTACGCCAAGAACCTGCTCGCGATCCTGCCGTTGCTGACGGACAAGGACACAAAGGGCTTTTCGCCCGCGTGGGACGACGAGATCATCAAGGGCGCGCTGCTCACCCGGGACGGCGCCGTGGTGCATCCGAGCTTTGCGCCCCCGCCGGCGCCGGCGGCCTGATCCATGCACGACGCCGCCTTCGCCGCGCGCTGGTACGAGGCGTGGAACGCGCACGACCTCGACCGCATCCTTGCGTTCTACGATGACGACGTGGAGTTCAGCTCCCCGTACATCGCAGCGCTCGGCTTTGCGGCCGATGGCGTGGTGTCGGGCAAAGCGTGGCTGCGGGATTACTTCCAGCGCGCGCTCGCGCGGGCGCCGGAGCTGACGTTCACGCCGGAAAGCCTGTGCGTCGGCGCGCGCGGCCACACCGTCATCTATCGCAACCACCGCGGCGAACGCGTCGCCGAACACCACACCCTCAACGCGTCGGGCCGCATAATCCGCGCGGAAGCGACGTACGAGGCGGGCTCGTGAGGGGCGTCGCACAGCTCCCTTCTCCCTCCCCTCGATGGGGAGCGTGGCGCGCCGTAGGCGCGACGGGTGGGGCGTCCGCGCCGCTGCACGAGCGTGAAGTTCAGATGGGCCCCGTCGCCAGGTTTGCTCTTCGCCCAACCCTCACTGCGAACACCCCACTCGGCCCGCGCTGCGCGCGGGCCACCCTCCCCATCGAGGGGAGGGAGGACCGTCACAACGCCTCCACCGGAGCCTGATCATGGAAGCCGTCGATCCCATCATCTTCCGCCTCGCCATCTTCGTGCTGGCGATCTTCGTGGGCTACTACGTGGTGTGGAGCGTGACGCCCGCGCTGCACACGCCGCTGATGTCGGTGACGAACGCGATCTCCTCGGTGATCATCGTGGGCGCGATCATCGCGGCGTCCGCGGGCGCGGTGGCGGGCGGGCCCTCCAAGGAGGAGATCGACAAGGCCTGCGGCGGCATCATCGAGGCTTTCGACAAGGCCGACAAATCGCTCGCGCCGCCGGCGCTGTGGATGCCCGATGCGGACCGCGAAGGCCTCGCCGGCGGCTGCCGCCAGCACTACGGCGAAGTGGCGCTGCAGCGCCTCGCGGAGGAGCCCCCGGCAGACGCCAAGGTCGGCACCTGGATCGCACAGGGCGCCGGCACGCTCGCGGCGCTGCTGGCGGCGGTGAACATCTTCGGCGGCTTCCTTGTCACCTCGCGCATGCTCGCGATGTACAAGAAGAAGGAAAAGCCCGCCGTGGCCGCGAAATGAGCAGGGCCGGAGCGGCGTGATGACCCCCGGCGCGTGGCGCGAACTGGTGGACGCGTACGTCGGGGGCAGGCTCTCGGCGGATGCGTTCAAGCGGCGGTTCGCCGAGGCCTTCGCGGCCGCGGTGGCTGCGCGCGCGCCCACGCCCGCCGCCGTCCAGGAACTGGCCTACACGGTGGACGCCTACGCCGGCGACCCCATGGCGCGCGGCCATGACGTGGCCGACGACGAGGACCTGCAACGCGCCGCGCGCCGCGCGCTCACGCTGCTGCCGGAAGAGGTGGGCGCCTCCGCCACGGCGGCGGCGCCGCCGCAGATGACGGCCGAGGATCTCCGCGCCGCCCGCGCGCGCATGCAGGGCGCGGCCATCAGTTTCGGAACGGTGGGCGCCATCGGCTGCGCGGTGGCCGCGCTCTGGCTCGCCATCGGCGTGCTGCAGTTCTTCGCGGTGGCCGCCCAGATGCAGGCCGTCACCGACTGGGGCCCTGCGCCCTCGACGCTCATCGCCGTGCCCCTCGCCTTCATTCCCATCGTGGGCAGCATTATCGCCTTCTTCGGCGCGAAGGACGTGTGGGGCTGGGAGCCGTGGCTCGCCGCGCTCGCGTTTCTCGCGTTGCCGCTCATCTCGCTGCTCGGCGGCGGCGGCATGATGCGCGCGCGCATGGCGGGCGGCGGCAGGGGCGGGCCCCGATGAGCCTCGACGCATGGACGCTGGCCGCGCTCCTCGCCTTTTGCCTCGGCGCCGCCGGCATGGTCGCCGCGCGCTGGCGCCCCGATCTGGCGGACTGGTCGCGCGCGCTCATCATCACGGGCTTCGCCCTCACCATCAGCGGCCACGGCTGGCGCACGGGGGAAGCCCTGTCGGTCTGGTTCTCAGGTTTTTTCGTGTGCGCGGCGCTCCATCGCTGGATCGACGCCGTCTCCACAGGGTTGCGGTTCAAAGGGGCTGAACAATGAACGCCAACATCGCGGCAATCGCGTATCTCGCATCGGGCGTGCTCTTCATCATGGCGCTGCGCGGGCTCTCCAGCCCGGTGACGAGCCGGCAGGGCAACTTCTTCGGCATGCTGGGCATGGCCATCGCCATCGTCACCACGCTGCTGAGCGTGAAGCTCGATCCCATGACGCTGGGCCTCATCGGCGGCGGCGTGGCGGTGGGCGGCGCCATCGGCGCGGTGATCGCCAACCGCATCTCCATGACAGCCATGCCGCAACTGGTCGCGGCGTTCCACTCGCTGGTGGGTCTGGCGGCCGTGGCGGTGGCGGTGGCGGCGTTCTACGCGCCCGACAGTTTCGGCATCTCGCTGCCGCAGGGCGGCCTCAAGCTCGCGTCGGTGATCGAGCTGTCGCTGGGCGCGGCCATCGGCGCGATCACGTTCACCGGCTCGGTGATCGCGTTCCTCAAGCTCAACGGCAACATGAGCGGCGCGCCGATCATGCTGCCGGGCCGCCACGTCATCAACATCCTCATCGCCGCCGCCATCATCGGGCTGACGGTGTACATGGTGATCACGCAGGGCACGGTGACGTGGGTGTTCCTCACCATCGTGGTGCTGTCGCTGCTCATCGGCGTGCTGCTGATCGTGCCCATCGGCGGCGCCGACATGCCGGTGGTGATCTCCATGCTCAACTCGTACTCGGGCTGGGCGGCGGCGGCTCTCGGCTTCACGCTCGAGAACAACGCGCTGGTGATCACCGGCGCGCTGGTGGGCTCCTCGGGCGCGATCCTCAGCTACATCATGTGCAAGGGCATGAACCGCAGCTTCATCTCCGTGATCCTCGGCGGCTTCGGCGGGGGCGATGACGCGGCCGGGCCTGCGGGCGTGAAGGATGCGCGCCCGGTCAAGCAGGGCAGCGCGGAGGACGCCGCCTTCATCATGAAGAACGCCAGCAAGGTCATCATCGTGCCCGGCTACGGCATGGCGGTGGCGCAGGCCCAGCACGCGCTGAAGGAGATGTGCGACAAGCTGAAGGCCGAGGGCGTGGAGGTGAAGTACGCCATCCACCCGGTGGCGGGCCGCATGCCGGGCCACATGAACGTGCTGCTGGCCGAGGCGCAGGTGCCCTACGACGAGGTGTTCGAACTGGAGGACATCAACAGCGAGTTCGCGCAGGCCGACGTCGCCTACGTCATCGGCGCCAACGACGTGACCAACCCGTCGGCCAAGACCGACCCCAAATCCCCCATCTTCGGCATGCCCATCCTTGAAGTGGAAAGGGCCAAGACGGTGCTGTTCATCAAGCGCGGGATGGCCGCGGGCTACGCGGGCGTGGAGAACGAACTCTTCTTCCGGGACAACACGATGATGCTGTTCGCGGACGCGAAGAAGATGACGGAGGAGATCGCGAAGGCGCTGTGAGCCTGGAAGACGCCACCGAAGCTACCCCGGAGGCGCCGAACCGCACGGGCATCATCGGGGTGTTCGTCCTTTGCGGCGGGCTGCTGGGTGGGTGGGGCATAAGCGTCGTCGGCGCCGGCGCCATGCTTTTCCAAAGCGGCGGGGATCCTATTGCACTCCTGCTAAGTCTTGTATTCGGGTGGATTGCAGGACTGCTGGGCATGTTTTTCGGGCTGCCCTATGCAACCTTTGCTGGCGTGATTTACGCGTACTTACCGCCACGTTTTCAGCGAGTCTCTGTTGCCCCCGTTGTGGGCGCAGTGAGCGTGCTGCTGTTGTATGGAGGCTTCAAGCTCCTGACGCGATCCTGGAGCGAGGTAAGCGGATTGCTGACCATGGTGGCCGCAGGGGCGGTCGCTGCCTTTGGATGCGCGTGGATCGTGCGGTCGCTCGGGCTCGACGGCGCTGGAGGTCGAAAGCCCGCGCAGCAAAAGCCACCGAAAGCTTGGGGCGTGCAGGACTGATTAGATGGGCGCCGGTGTTCAGGTTTGTTTCACCCCCGCCTGGTTGTCGAAACGAGGCCGGCGCGCTATTTTCATTCGATGACAAAGCTAGCCCAAGCCATCACCGACCTTAGCGCCGAGGAGCGCCTCTCGCTGATCGGCGCCCTTTGGGACAGTCTGTCCGATGCCGACGCCGCGGTTCCTGACTCGCAGCGCGAAGAACTTGACCGGCGTCTGCTGCTCTTCGAGCAGGATAAGGGCGAAGCTGCGAACTGGGACAGCATCAAGGCGGAGCTGCGGTCCCGCGCGTGACGGCGAACGTCCGCTTCCTGACGGTCGCGCGGCGGGAAGTGGTCGATGCGCATGCGTGGTACGCGGCGCGTGGTTCAGGTCTGGGGGCACGCTTCCTCGACGAGGTGGATCGCGTTGTCGGGCTGATTGCGGCAAACCCCGATGGCTTCCCCGTACTCCACCGCGATCTCCGGCGCGCCCGGATGCGACGGTTTCCCTACAGCCTGTTCTATCGCTTGGCGCCGGACGGCTGCTTTGTCGTTGCTTGCTTCCATGCCCGGCGGGACCCGGCGCATTGGGAAGTGCGCTAACGCCGCTACGCTCACCGCCGACACCTTGCAATTTGTAGGGGGATGAGCGTCAGCGCAATCCACCCTCTTCGCGCCGGGTGCGATCCATGGTGGATTACGCTTCGCTCATCCAACCTACGAACGGGCGCCGGCCACGCGTGGCGTTCGTTGGCGAACTAGGCGGAGACCATCATGACCCCGCGCACCATCCAGTCCGGCATCGCCGCGGTGTTCTTCGTCCTCGGCGGCTGGTGTCTCGCCGCGCCGCAGAGCGTGATCGACCTCACGGTGCGCCCAGCCTTCCGGCCCGATGACGAAATCTCCACGCTGCTGGTGGCGTGCTTCGGCGCACAGGCGTGCATCGCGGGGCTATTCGCGGCGTTCTCCACGTTCACGCGCGCCACGTTCCTCGCCTACGGCATTGCCGTGCTGCCGTTCTTCGTGTTCGACTGGTACTTCTACGCCGTGAAGCCGGTGTTCAACGAGTTCCTCGTGCTCGACGCCGTCGGCAATGTAGTTTTCGTGGTGCTGTGCTGGCTGGGCTGGCGGGCGTCGCCTGCGTGAGGCCCGCCCGGCCCCGTAGGGTGCATTAGCGCGCAGCGCGTAATGCACCGCTTCAGGTGATGCCGGCATGGTGCATTACGCGCTGCGCGCTAATGCACCCTACGAGAATCCCAGCGGCCATTTTCAAGGATAGAAGGCCCTTGTCCGCACTTTGGAAAGCCAGGCCAGTGCGGGCATAGTGCTGACAGCATTGGGAAAAATGGAAGCGGGCGGTCGCCGGCGATGCGGGGACAAGGGCGTCCAATCCTACAGCTGAAAACCCGTGGTAAGATGCGGCCTTCGTTCGATCACGGAAGGACCCGCTCGTTGACCATCGCCACGCTCACCCGCCTCATCGCCATCCTGTTCGCTGCGCTCTGCGCGCCGGCGGGCGCGATGCAGCGCGTGCGCGGGTTCAATCGCGTGCAGCTCTTCCTGTTTGCGCGGGGTCTGGAAAAGATGCGCGTGCGGGGCAAGCGGCTGCGGTATCCGGGCGAAAGCCTCGCCACGGTGTATGCGCGGATCGATCTCATGGCGTGGCTGGCGGTCGATCCCTTTGCGGCGCTGAAGCATCTGGGCCGGCGGGTGCGCGGGCGATTGCACGCGCAGTGTCTCAACGTGCTGGCGCCGGCGGACGCGCCGATGGCCGTGATCGGCGCGCCGGTGGCGTGCCCGCTCACGCCTCCGGCGTTCACGGATTCAAGCTAGGACCGTACCGCCGGCTTCAGCCGGCCATTTTTTCTGCAAACGATGCCGGCGGTCGCCGGCGGCACGATGCAAAGTCACGCCGCGCGAAAGCCCCCGCGCCGGCGCCCCGAGGCCTGCCCGCTACGTCACCCCGCCCATGGCGCAGATCTTCGCCCACTCCGCATCGGTCACCGGCTGGACAGAGAGGCGCGAGTTCACCACCAGCACCATCTTCGCCAGCGCCGGCTCCGCCTTG
Organism: Alphaproteobacteria bacterium; assembly: GCA_027488965.1. Lineage (GTDB taxonomy): Bacteria > Pseudomonadota > Alphaproteobacteria > Caulobacterales > Aquidulcibacteraceae > VFBF01. Next base: position 109 of record JAIYAO010000118.1, on the reverse strand, counting down.
ATGGCCGCCAGCGTCACCGGCGTGGGGAAAGGGCCGCGGGCCTTCACGTCCACGCAGACGAACTTGCCCGTCTCGTCGGTGGGATCGGGGTAGGCGGTCTTCGTCACCT
>JAIYAO010000085.1 GCA_027488965.1 Alphaproteobacteria bacterium | reverse complement strand
CCGGAGGGCGCGCCGGTGGCGGTGGGGTGTGGGCTGCTTGCCGCGGGTGCGGACGCGCTCACGCTGGAACCTGATACGTGACGCAGGCCCGTAGGGTGCATTAGGCCGCAGGCCGTAATGCACCACGTTTGCGCCATGGCTGGTGCATTACGGCCTGCGGCCTAATGCACCCTACGCACCCCGTCCAAACGCCGCGCGAGGTCTCGCGCCGGCGCTGCGGGCGCTGGGCTCAGTCCCGGCCGGCCAGCAACGCGTCGATCCGGGCCTCCAGCGCCGCGACGCGCTCCTTCAGGGCATCGTGCTCGTCGCGGCTGACGAGGTCCATGTCGGCCACGAGGCGGTCGGCCTGGCTGCGCATGAAGCTCTTGGCCTCCTCGGAGACCCCCTGGGCCACGCCCATGGCGCCGGTCATCAGGCGGGCGAGATCGTCGAATACGGTGCTCTGGGTCTGCATGGGGTGGGGGTCCTCGGGGCCTCGGTTGCGCGGCGGCGTGTTTGCCTATTTATGAGCGCCCGCGCCGATCGGCAACGAAGCGCCCGCCTTTGAGGACACCATGCTCGACGCCGCGCTCCAGTTCCCTGGCTTCCTGCAGCCGGAAATCTTCAGCCTGGGGCCGTTCGAGGTGGGCGGGCTCACGCTCGGGCCGTTCGCCCTCCGGTGGTACGCGCTCGCCTACATCGCCGGCCTGCTGCTGGGCTGGCGCTACATGACGGGGCTGGTGCGCAACGAGAAGCTCTGGGGCGGGAAGCCGGGCCCGGTCAGCGTGCTGCAGCTCGACGATTTCCTTTTCTGGGCCACCATCGGCGTCATCGCCGGCGGCCGCATCGGCTACGTCCTCTTCTACAAGCCGGACATGATCTGGAAGGCGCCCGGGGACCTCGTCGCCATCTGGCAGGGCGGCATGAGCTTCCACGGCGGGCTGATCGGCGTCGCGCTCGCGGTTTTCTTCTTCGCCCGCAAGCACAAGGTCCCCATGTGGACGCTGGGCGATCTCGTGGCCGCGGCCGCGCCCATCGGGCTCTTCTTCGGCCGGCTGGCCAACTTCGTGAACGGCGAACTCTACGGCCGCGCCAGCAACGCCCCCTGGGCGGTGATGTTTCCCCAGACGGACATCTACGGCCAGGTCGGCTACACGGAGCCGCGCCACCCCAGCCAGCTCTACGAAGCGGTGCTGGAAGGCCTCGTGCTGTTTTTCATCCTGCGCGTGGTGACCCACCAGCGCCTGATGCTGCAGCGGCCGGGCGTGACCGCGGGCGTCTTCCTCATCGGCTACGGCGTGTTCCGCTTTCTCGTGGAATTCGTGCGCGAGCCCGACGCCCACATGCCCGAAGCGCTGCGCCAGTACATCACCATGGGCATGCTGCTCTGCCTGCCGATGATCGCGCTCGGCGCATGGATCGCGTGGCGGGGGCAGAAGGCCCGGGCCGCGTGACCGCGCTGAAGGCGCGCCTCGCAAGGCTGATCGCGCAGGACGGCCCGATGACGGTCGCGCAGTACATGACCGCCGCGCTGCACGATCCGCACGACGGCTACTACGCGCGTCGCGCCGCACTGGGGGCCGAAGGAGACTTCGTCACCGCACCCGAGATCAGCCAGATGTTCGGCGAACTGGTGGGCCTGTGGTGCGTGCAGGGCTGGATGGACATGGGCGCGCCGGCGCCCGTGGCGCTCATCGAACTCGGCCCAGGCACCGGCGCCATGATGTCCGACATCTGGCGCGCCGCAAAAACCGCGCCGAGCTTTTGCGGGTCCGCGCAGATCACGCTGGTGGAAACCTCGCCGCCGCTGCGGGCGCAACAGGAAGCGGCGCTCGCCGGCGCCCCCGTGCGCTGGGCGGAGCGCCTCGCGGCGGCGCCGGAAGGGCCTGCGCTCATCGTCGCCAACGAGTTTCTCGATTGTCTCCCCATACGCCAGTTCGTGCGCACCGCCGCGGGCTGGCGCGAGCGGCTGGTGGGCATCAGCGGCGAGGACCTCGTGTTCGGTCTTGCGCCTGGTGGACCCGCGCCCGACGTCCGCATTCCGGAGGCTCTGCGCGATGCGCCGGAGGGATCGTTGGCTGAGATCGCGCCCGGACTGGCGCCGCTGGTGGAGGAGCTCGCCCGGCGGCTTCACGCGCATCTCGGCCGGGCGCTCTTCATCGACTACGGCGCGCCGCGCACGACGCCGGGAGATACGCTGCAGGCGGTAGCCGCGCACGCCAAGGTCGATCCGCTCGCCGCGCCCGGCGAGGCCGATCTCACCGCCCACGTGGATTTCGCAAGCCTCGCCGCGCACGGCCGCGGAGCCGGCCTCGACGTGGCCGGGCCCATGCCGCAGGGCGCGTGGCTCGCGGCGCTGGGCATCGACGCGCGCGCGCAGGCGCTCGCGGCGGCGCGACCGGACAAGGCCGAGGCGATCGCGCGCCAGCGCGCGCGGCTGGTGGACGAAGACGCCATGGGCGTGCTCTTTCAGGTGATCTGTCTGTCGTCGCCGGGCCTTCCGCCGCCCGCAGGGTTTGCATGACGCCGCCGCATCACACTTCGGACCTGCTCGCCGCACCGGGCGTGCGTCACGCCTTCTTCGGGCGGCGTGGCGGGGTGTCGTCGGGCATCTACGCTACGCTGAACGCGGGGCCGGGATCGCGCGACGACGCAAGCGCGGTTGCGGAGAACCGCGCGCGCATCGCGGGCGCGCTGGGCGTGGCGCCCACGCACCTGCTCAGCCTGCACCAGATCCACTCCGCGCGCGCGGTCCGCGTCGACGGGCCGTGGACGGGGTCGCGGCCCGAAGCCGATGCGCTGGTCACCACCACGCCCGGGCTCGCGCTCAGCGCACTGTCGGCCGATTGCGCGCCGCTGCTGCTGGTCGATGCCGAGGCCGGCGTGATCGGCGCCGCGCACGCGGGATGGAAGGGCGCGCTCGGCGGCGTGATCGAGGCATGCGTGGCGGCGATGGCGCAAGCCGGAGCGGAGGCCTCGCGCATCCGCGCCGCCATCGGCCCGTGCATCCACCAGCCGAGTTACGAAGTCGGGCCGGACTTCCGCGACGCGTTCGCCAACGACGACGCCATGGTCGCGCGCTTCTTCCAGCCGGGCGCCGGTGATCGGCTCCACTTCGACCTGCCCGGCTACTGCCTCGATCGTCTCGCCCGCGCGGGGGTCACGCAGACAGAAGCCCTGCCGCTGGACACGTACGCCGACGCCGCAAGTTTCCACAGCCACCGTCGCCACGTGCATCTGAAGATCGACGACTACGGCCGCAACTGCGCCGCTATCGCGCTGGTCGCCTGAACACCAGCGTCGACCACGCCTCGCGGCGGAAGCGTCTCACCAGCACGAGCCCGCGTCCGCCGTAGGCGAGACGGATCAGCGGCTCCTGCTTGGTCAGCAGCCCCGACAGGATCAGCGATCCGCCGGGTTCGAGCGCGCCCACAAGGCGCGGCGCCAGGCGGATGAGCGGGCGCATGAGAATGTTGGCGAACACCAGATCGTAACGCTGGCGGGCATGGCGCGCGCCGTCGCCGGCGATGGTGCGCACCCGCGGCCCCACACGGTTCTGCGCCACGTTTACGTCCATGATCGCGGCGGCGCGCGTGTCAATCTCCACCGCCAGCGCCTTCGCACCGGTCTTCGCCGCGGCGATGGCAAGCACGCCGGAGCCTGCGCCGACATCGAGCACGCGGCGCACGCGCCGCCGCTTCAGTTCCGCTTCCAGCATCATGAGGCAGCCCAGCGTGGTGCCATGATGGCCGGTGCCGAAGGCTTCGCTCGCCTCGATCCACACGCGGGTGCGCCCGCCATGCACGCGATCCAGCGCATGGGCGCCCGCCACCACGAACCGTCCCGCCCGCACCGGCGGCAGGCCGTCGAGAGACATGGCCACCCAGTCGGCGTCCTCAAGCGGGGCCACGTGCGGCGACAGTTCCGGCGCGGCGGCCGTCACGACGTCGCAAGCGGCAGCGGCGCTCTCGTCGTCCTCGGCGTAGAGTTCGAGACGGAACCGTCCGTGGCCTTCCTCGTACCAGGACACGGCATCCGCCGGCGAGGGATCGATCGCATCGAAGGCGTCGGCGGCCGCCTTGACGGCGGCGAGCGGGCCGATGGCGGTGACGAGCAGCATCAGATGTCGCCCTCCGGCGGCTCAGGCGGCGGCGCCATTTCGAAGTCGGGGTCCTGCATGATCTCGCGCGTGAAGCGCACGGCGCACGGCTGGATCTGGGCGGCCTCGTCGATGCCGTATTGGTAGAGCGCCTCCACCATCAGCAGCACCACGTCGTTGGGGAACTCGCCCTCGTCGGCGAGGTATTTCATGTCGGTCTGGATTGCGTAGGCGAGGGCCTCGAACACCCGCATGCGGATGGCGAGGCGTTCGGCGCCGAGCCCCTCCGCGCGCTCCTGCGCGGCGGCGAAGGCGGCGTCGAGGTCCTGGGTGCGCGCGCCCACGAGGAAGGCGTTCTCAGGGCCGTTGGCGAACACCATGATCGGCAGGACGTCCTGGCCCGCGATGGCCCTCTCCTGGTCGCCGCGGTCGGCTTCGGCCGACACCTGAAAAATGAGGCTCTCGACCGTCACGCCCATGAATTCGGTTCCCTTGTCGGGCTGTGATCTAGGCGGGAACGGGGGTGGGGGAAAGAGGGCGGGCGCCCGGCCCCAAGAAACCGCCGACAGGGCGCCGCCTCACGCGGTCGTGTCCACCCGTTCAGCAACGGTTCACCGTCCGGGCGCGTTTCTGGCGCGGACCGAGGGACATGGGCCTAAACGCGCTTTCGGACGCTCGAGAAGGGAATGGGCAATGGGAAAGTTCAGGTTGATGGGCGCCGCCGCGGGCGCGCTGATGGCGACGGCGGGCATGGCGTGGGCCGGCCTCTCCACCAAGGGGGCTGACGATACGCCGACGGCGAACGGACGGCTCCTGGTGCATGGCCCGGCTACGGCGGGCGCCGAGGAGGGCCGGATGCAGTTCGCCGGCAACTCGAGTTCCAACAGCTCGTCCAACTCGTCGTCCAACAGCTCCTCGAACTCGTCGAGCAACAGCAGCTCCAACCGGTCCTCGAACTGGTCGCGCAATTCCAGTTCGAACGGGTCGTATGGCGACTGGAATGACGACGACTACCGCGACTGGCGGCGCTCCTCCAACAGCAGCTCCAACTCGTCGAGCAACTCGAGTTCCAATTCCTCGAGCAATTCAAGCTCCAACTCCTCGAACGACGACCGCGGGCGGCGCAGCGATCGCTCCGAGCGCCGCGAACGCGGGGACCGTGACGACGACTGAGCACAGGGCATGTGGGGCGCGGGACGACCGTCCATAGAGTTTCTCTGCGAAGCGCGCGACAAGGGCGTGATTGCGGAGCCCGTGCCCGCGCGGGCGGCGATGCCTGACTGGTATCGCCGCCTCGCGGCCGTGGACGCAGCGGCGGTGTCGCCGACGAACAGTGGCCTCACCATCAAGCGCTGCATGCCGTTCCTCGACGCCATGACGCTGGGCTGGATCCTGCCGGTATGCGCCACCGTGCGGCTGGAGATCGCGGAGAACGGCGCCCGTCTCGATGCGGGCTGGGACTTCGACCGCCCCATGGTGACGTTCCACAACCGCGAGCAGGTGACGGGCCATCCGCGCCTGCCGCGTCCGCCGGCGAAGCTGCACAACTACTGGACGATCCGCACGCCGAAGGGCTGGAGCTGTCTCTTCGTCCCCTTGCTCAACCGCGCCGACGGCGTCATCGAGATCGTCGCCGGCGTCGTCGACACCGACCGCTACCCGTCGCACATCCACTTTCCGTTTTTCGCCACCGGCGCCGATGGCCGCTACACGCTGGAGAAGGGCCTGCCGCTGGTGCAGGTGATTCCGTTCCGGCGCGATGCGGTGCGCAGCGTCGTGCGCGCGGAGACGGCCGACGAGGCGGCGGCGCGCGAACGCACGCTGCGCGCCACGCAGGCGGGCGATGGCTGGTACCGGCTGGAGGCGCGCGCCCGGCGCGAAACCTGATCGTCAGCGTGCGCGGGCGTAGTCGCGCACCACGGCGTCGAGGAAATCGCGGCCTTCGTAAAGCGATCTGACGCGGATCTTCTCGTTGAGGCCGTGCGGGTTCGTCTCGCCGGGGACGGCGAACATGCCGCTGAGGCCGTAGGTCGGGATGCCGGCGGTGTTGAGGAAGCGGCCATCGGTGGCGCCGGGCAGCATGATCGGAATAATCGGCGTGCCGGGCCATAGCGTCGCAGCCGCGCGTTCCACCGGGCCCATGATCGCACGGGTCAGCGCGGGAGCCTGCGAGCCGTCGCGACGGCGCACGATCTCGACCTTCACGTCCGGGTCGGCGGCGACGCGCTCGAGTTCAGCCTTCACCGACTCCGGCGTGTACCCTTGCAAGACGCGGCAGGAGAGCGTGGCCATGGCGCGCTGCGGCAGCGCGTTCGCCGCGTGCCCGCCTTCCACCTGCGTGACGACGCAGGTCGTGCGCATCATCGCGTTGTAGGAGGCGTCGGTGGCGAGTTTCTCCGCGGCGGCGGTATCGGCGGGATTGCGCGCGAGTGCGGCCATGGCGGCGCCCATGTCGCCGGGCGTCAGCGGCGCCATGCGCTCGAAGAACCCGCGTGTGACCGGATTGAGTTCCACGGGGAAGCGATGCGCGCCGATACGCCCGAGCGCGGCCGAGAGCTGCGTGATCGCATTGTCAGTGCGCGGACGCGAGGAGTGGCCGCCGGGGTTGGTGACGGTCAGCGTCATCACCTGGTGGACCTTCTCGCCGGACTGGATTTCCAGCGCGACCCGCTTGCCGTCAGGCGAGAGCGTGCCGCCTGCGCCTTCGTTGATGGCAAAGCCGGCCTGGATGAGATCGCGGTGGTTCTTCAGCAGATAGTCGACGCCGTTCACGCGGTTCGACGTTTCCTCCCCGCAGGTGAGCGCCATCTTCAGCGTGCGGCGCGGGCGGAAGTTTTCCGCCTTGAGCCGGATCATGAGGTCCAGGAACACCGCCGCCATCGCCTTGTCGTCGATGGCGCCGCGCCCGTAGAAGAAGCCGTTCTCCTCCACGAGCGTGAACGGATCGCGCTCCCAGTCCGCACGGTTGGCGTTGACCACGTCGATGTGTGCGAGCAGCAGCACCGCCGGCGCCCGCGCACTGGTCCCGCGCAGGGTGGCCACGACGTTTCCGTCTTCCGGCGCATTCGGCGGCACGACGAGCTGCACGTCGGCTTGCGGGTAGCCTGCATCGGTCAGTCGCTTCGCCGCCGCCGCAACGACACGCGTGCACGACCCCGTGGCGGGCGATGAGTCGATCTCGACCATTTCCTCGTAGATCGCGCGGAAGGCGAGTTGGTCAGGGCGCGGCGCTTGCGCGGCGGCGGGGAGGGCGAGTGCGCAGAGGAGCGCTGCGGCGGCGAAAGCGCGGAAGTTCAAGGGTGCATCCTCGGAGATCGAGGTGCAGGCTAGTCGCGGGGAGTGGGTGCGGGCAAGGGCTCCCGATCACGCCGCCTTCACGAAGCTGTCGATCACCTTCTTCTCACCGGCCTTCTCGAACGCCACGGTGAGCTTGTTGCCTTCCACGGCGCGGATGCGGCCGTAGCCGAACTTGTCGTGGAAGACGCGCACGCCGACGGCGAACACGGCGTCCGTAGGGCCGGTGCGGGTGACGAGGCGGGCCTCGCCGTCGATGATGGGCGGGCGTGAGAAGGGGCGGTCGCCGCCGATGCGGTCCTGCGCGCGCTTCCAGCCGGGGCTTTCGTAGCCGGAGCTGAAGCCCGCGCCGGGCGCGAGGCTCTCGAACCGCGAACCGCTTTCGCCGACGCCCCCGAAAGACCCCGGGCGCCCATAGCCCGTCTCGCTGATCGCATCGACGTTGGCTTCCGGCAGCTCGTCCACGAAGCGGCTCGGCAGCACGCTCTGCCAGCGGCCGTAGATCTGGCGGTTGGCGGCAAACGAGATGCGCACGCTCTCGCGCCCCCGCGTGATGCCTACATACGCTAGGCGGCGTTCCTCTTCGAGGCCTTTGACGCCGCTCTCGTCGATGGCGCGCTGCGAGGGAAACACCGTCTCTTCCCAGCCGGGCAGGAACACCAGCGGCCACTCCAGCCCCTTGGCCGCGTGGAGCGTGGAGAGGTGCACCTCGTCGCCGTCGCCGCCGGCCTCGATGTCGAGCACGAGTTCGACGTGTTCGAGGTACGCCGCCAGCGTGTCGAACTGGCCCATCGCCTGGACGAGTTCCTTGAGGTTCTCCAGCCGCGTCTGCGCCGTCGGGCTTTTGTCGTTGCGCAGCATCTCGGTGTAGCCGCTCTCGTCGAGCACGATCTCGGCAAGCTCCACGTGGGTGACCTGGCGCGACTGCGCGCGCCAGCGGTCGAGATCGTTGAGGAACCCGCGCAGCGCCGTGCGCGCCTTCAGCGGCAGCGTATCGCCCTGCACGAGATGGCGCGCCGCGGCGGCGAGGCTGCGGAAGCGCGTGGAGGCGGTGATCTCGCCCTCCGGGATGTCGCTCACCTCGCCGGTGAGCAGGTCGAACAAGGGCTCTGCAGTGTTGAAGGCGGGCGTCCGCTGGCCAGCTTCCGCATGCAGCTTTTTCAGCGTCGCTTCGGCAAGCCCGCGCTTGGGCTGGTTGATCACCCGCTCGAAGGCGAGATCGTCCTCCTCGCTGCGGATGAGGCGCAGATAGGCGTGTGCGTCGCGCACCTCGGCGCGCTCGAAGAAGCGCGGGCCGCCGATCACCTTGTAGGGGATGCGCAACATCAGGAAGCGTTCTTCGAACGCGCGCATCTGCCAGGCCGCGCGCACGAGCACGGCGCAGTCGGAATGGGTGCGCTTCAGCGCCGGCGTGCCGGATTGCACCCATTGCTCAATGTCGTCGCCGATCAGGCGGGCCTCGACCTCGCCGTCCCACACGCCGCGCACCTTCACGCGCTCGCCCGGTTCGTCCTGGGTCCACAGCGTCTTGCCGAGGCGGCCGGTGTTGTGGTCGATCAGCTTCGACGCCGCCGCGAGGATGTTGCCGGTGGAGCGGTAGTTGCGCTCAAGGCGCACGACCTTCGCGCCCGGAAAGTCGCGCTCGAAGCGCAGGATGTTGTCCACCTCCGCGCCGCGCCAGCCGTAGATGGACTGGTCGTCGTCGCCCACCACGCAGAGGTTGTTCGTCCCCTGCGCCAGCAGCCGCAGCCACAGGTACTGCGCGACGTTGGTGTCCTGGTACTCGTCGACCATGATGTACGGCAGCTTGCGGTGATACTCCGCCAGCAGGTCCGGGTGCTTCTGGAAGATGTCCGTCATGTGCAGCAGCAGGTCGCCGAAGTCGCACGCGTTGAGGATCTTCAGGCGCTCCTGGTAGGCGGCATAGACCGCGATCGCCCGGCCGTCGCCCCACACATGCGCGTCGCCCTTCGGCACGCGCGCCGGGGTGAGCGCGCGGTTCTTCCAGCCGTCGATGGCGCCGGCCATGGCGCGCGCCGTCCAGCGCTTTTCGTCGATGCCCTCGGCCTCGATGATCTGCTTGAGAAGGCGGATCTGGTCGTCGGTGTCGAGGATGGTGAAGCTGGATTTCAGGCCCGCGAGTTCGGCGTGCCGGCGCAGCATCTGCGCGCTGGTGGAGTGGAACGTGCCCAGCCACTGGATGCCCCCGGCGCCGGGGCCCATCAGGTGCTCCACCCGCTCGCGCATCTCGCGCGCCGCCTTGTTGGTGAAGGTGACGGCCAGCACCTGCCAGGATTTCGCGCGGCCCGTGGAGAGCAGATGCGCCAGCCGTGTCGTCAGCACCCGCGTCTTGCCGGTGCCCGCGCCGGCAAGCACCAGCACAGGCCCGTCGAGCGCCTCCACAGCGGCGCGCTGCTCGGGGTTGAGGCCCTGGAGATAGGGCGCCGCCGCGCTGGCGCGGGCGGAGATGGGGAGGCGAGGTTCGTCCATCGATTCGGCAAGGCTCATGGGCACGTGTAGCACGGAAAGGGAACGGGGAGGCGAGGGCGCTGCATCTCTACCGCAACGTCACCCGTGCGCGGATGCACATCACGGTGTTAGGCTCCCGCCAACAACAAGACATCCCGGAGAGAAGCGCCATGTCCAAGCCCAGCGTCGCCGTCATCGGGGCCGGTCTTGGCGGCCTGTGCGCCGCGGTCCGGCTCAAGGAGGCGGGCTTCACGGACCTCGTGGTTCTGGAGAAGGCCGACAAGGTCGGCGGCACCTGGCGCGACAACCAGTATCCCGGCTGCGCCTGCGACACCCCCGTGGCGCTCTACCAGTTTTCGTTCGCGCCGAACCCGCACTGGAGCCATCTCTTCCCGCGCGCGCCGGAGGTGCAGGCGTATGCGGAGGCCATCGCCGACCAGTTCCAGCTGCGCCCGCACCTGAAGCTGGGCGAGGAGCCGGTGCGCGCCGAGTGGGACGATGTGCGCACGGTCTGGAAGATCACCACAAGGGCCGGCGCCAGCTACGAGGCCAACGCCATCGTGCCCGCGCTCGGCCAGCTCAACCGCCCCACGATCCCCGACATCCCCGGCAAGGACAGCTTCAAGGGCCCCGCGTTCCATTCCGCCCGCTGGGACAACAGCGTCGATCTCACCGGCAAGCGCGTGGCGGTGATCGGCTCGGCGGCGAGCGCGGTGCAGCTGATCCCGGAAGTGGCGAAGGCGGCGGGCCATCTCGATGTCTTCCAGCGCACGCCCAACTGGGTGATCCCGCGCGACGACAAGCCCATCACCGACGAGTTCAAGGCCCTGATGATGACCGACATCGAGGCGGCCATGCGCATCGGCGCCATGAACCGGCAGCTCATCTACGAGAACGCGGACCACTTCTTCTGGCAGGCCTTCGCCTTCACCAAGGAAGGGCGCGCCTCGTTCACGCGCCAGGCGCTCGATCACCTCGAAGCGCAGGTGCCCGACGCCGACCTGCGCCGCAAGCTCACGCCGGACTATCCCATCGGCTGCAAACGCATCCTCATCACGGACGACTTCTATCCAGCGCTGATGCGCGAGAACGTGGCCCTCGTCACTGAGCATATCGAGAGGATCACGCCGGAGGGCGTGCTGACCGCGGACGGCGTGCTGCACCCCGCGGACGTCATCGTGTACGCGACAGGCTTCGAGACCACCGGCTGGCACTGGTCGATGGAGGTCGTCGGCAAAGGCGGCAAGGTCCTGAACGACGTCTGGGCCGCGGCGCCGGAGGCTTATCTCGGCATCACAGTCGCCGAGTTTCCCAACATGTTCATGCTTTACGGCCCCAATACCAACCTGGGCCACAACACGATCACGTTCATGATCGAGCAGCAGGTGGGCTATGCGGTGCGGGCGCTCTCGGAGATGGCGGCGAAGGGCCATGCGGCGATCGAGGTGACGCCGGCGGCGCAGCAGCGCTTCAACGCGCAGTTGCAGGCCGATCTGGCGAAGACCACGTGGGCCGATCCGGGCTGCAAGTCCTGGTACAAGACCCCAGACGGCCGCATCACGCAGAACTGGTCCAGCCACACCCGCGCCTACGCGCAGCAGACGGCGCAGGTGGCGTGGGAGGACTACGCAGTGCGTTGATTCACGCTGCCTCTGCAGGAGAACGGGAAGCTCACGCCCCGAAGTCCACCACGAACTGTTCGTAACGCCCTGTCGCCGGGTCGGCACGCACGACGATGCTGGCCCGACGGGCGGCAAACGTCACGGTGTAGACCTCCACGGTGAGTCCGCCACGCAGGCGGTCGGCGTCCAGCGTGATGAGGCGGGCGGGGCCCAGCGGGCGCAGGGTGCGGGCGAGGTCTCGGACGGCGTCGTCGGTGTAGTAGTCGTTGCCGTTGGCGGTGAATTTCGTGCGGTCGATGGCGCCGGCCTGGAAGGTGGCCAGCGTGTCGCGCGCGGCGGCGATCTTCGGCGGTTGCTGGCGCAGCAGGAACTGCAGGCGGTCCGAAAGCGCATCCTGCGCGCCGCCGAACTCCGCGTTCGTCAGCACGGTCAGCGCCAGGTCCTCATCGGGGAAGATGCGGTTGTCGGCCACGTAGCCGGAGACGGCGCCGCCGTGGCTCCACACCCGCTTGCCGTTGCGGGTGCGTACGTCGAGGCCGAGGCCGTAGTTGGCCGGCTGGCCCGTCGTCATCATCACCGGCGTGGTCATGGCCGCCTTCGACGCCGCCGACAGCACGGGCCCGCCCTTCATCAGGTTGATGTTCCACAGCGCCAGGTCCGTCGGGCGCATGGCGAGTTCGCCGATGGCGTAGAGCCAGCCCGCGCCCTCCTTCACGGCGGGCCGCACGGGCCCGAGCGCCCAGCGCGCGTGGCCGATGGAGTCTGCCGGCCCGCCGAGCGGCCCGGTGTCGATCTCGGTCACGCCCGTCATGCCCAGCGGTGCGAACACCCGCGCCTGCAGCAAAGCGTGCAGCGGCTGGCCCGCCTGCTTCTCCACGATGAGGCCGGCGACGGTGAAGCCGGTGTTGGAGTAGCGGTACTCCGCGCCCGGCGCGTAATCGAGCGGGATGCGCGCCCAGCGGGTGAGGATGCCCTGCGCGTTGATAGGCCGCGTCATCAGCGCCGGCACGAAATCCTGCGGCCAGTAATCGCGGTAGCCGGAGGTGTGGCTCAGCACCTGGCGCACGGTGATCTCGCCGCCGCGTGTCAGGCCCGGCACGTAGGCCGCCACGGGATCGTCGAGCGTGAGCTTGCCGTCCTGCGCCAGCAGCAGCACGGCCGCGGCGGTGAACTGCTTGCTGATGGAGCCGATGGCGTAGCGGGTCTCGGTGGTGGCGCGCACGCCGGGCCGGGCCTGGCCGTAGGCGCGGGCGTAGGCGATGGCGCCGCGCTGGACGATGGCGATGGAGGCGCTGGGCACGCCGGTGGCGGCCAGCGTCTCTGCGGCGATCGCATCGACCTCGGCGCGCTGGGCGGCCGACAGCGCCACCGCCGTCTCGATGCCCACGCGCGCGGCGGCGGGCGTGGCCGTGGCCAGCAGCATCGCAAGGGCCAGAGACATGCGCATGGGAGCCTCCCGTCAGGGCGGGAAGCGAACATGATCCGGCCCACGGCTTCAAGGGCGACCGGCGATGGCGGCCGCGGGAGGGTCGCCTTTGGCGGGGCGGACGTGGCACAAGGCGCTTCGGTTTTCTCGGAAGGGCGTGCATGCGGGCAGTGATCATCGGCGCGGGTCTGGGCGGCCTGTGCGCCGCGATCCGCCTGCGCAAGGCCGGCGTGGACGACATCGTCATCCTCGAGAAGAACCCCGCCGTGGGCGGCACGTGGTTCGAAAACACCTACCCCGGCTGCGCCTGCGACGTGCCGGTGGCGCTCTACTCCTTCTCCTTCGCCCAGCGCGCCGACTGGTCCCGCGTTTATGCGCCTCAGCCGGAGATCGCCGCCTACGCGCAATCGCTGGTGGAGGAATTCGGTCTGGCGCCGCACCTGCGCCTGTTCACCACCGTCACCGCCGCCGCCTGGGACGACGTGGCGCGCACCTGGACCGTCACCACGGAGGCCGGCGAGACGTTCGAGGCCGACATCCTGGTGGGCGCGCTGGGCCAGCTCAATCGGCCGCTATTTCCCGACATCGACGGCCGCCAGACGTTTCGCGGCGCGTCCTTCCACTCGGCGCGGTGGGACGCAGGGTTCGATCCTGCAGGGAAGCGGGTAGCGGTGATCGGCTCGGCGGCGAGCGCAGCCCAGCTCGTGCCCGAGCTGGCGAAGACGGCGGCGCGGCTTCTGGTGTTCCAGCGGTCGCCCAACTGGCTGCTGCCGCGCAATGACCGCGCCATCGGCGAGACGGAGAAGGATTTCCTCCGCCACGCGCCCGTCCTGCGCGACGTGCGCCGCAACCAGATCTACTGGGCGGCGGACACCCTGTTCTGGCAGGTGTTCAAGGCCGCCCCGTGGGCGCAGGACATGTACGCGAAGGAAGCGCTCAAGCACCTGCATGCGCAGGTGGCCGATCCGAAACTGCGCGAGCGGCTGACGCCCGACTACGCCATTGGCTGCAAGCGCGTGATCTTCTCCGACGATTACTACCCCGCCCTGCAGCAGCCCAACACGGCGCTGGTGACCGACCGCATCCGCCGCATCGTGCACGAGGGCGTGGTGACCGGGGACGGCGCGCTGCACGAGGTGGACGCCATCGTCTATGCCACCGGTTTCGACACCACGCACTTCGCCGACGCCATCGAGATCACCGGCCTGCGCGGCCAGACGCTCGCCGATGCGTGGGCGGACGGGCCGGAGGCCTATCTCGGCATCCTCGTCAGCGGCTTCCCCAACCTGTTTCTCGTGTATGGCCCCAACACCAATCTCGGCCACAACTCGATCCTCTACATGATCGAGCGGCAGGCCGATTACATCGCCGCCTGCGTGCAGGCGATGGAGAAGGGCAGGGCGCGGCGGCTCTCCGTCCGCAGCGACGCCCAGGCGCGCTTCAACCGCGAACTGCAGGCGCGTCTGCGCGGCACTGCGTGGGCGGCGGGGTGCACCTCCTGGTACAAGACCGCCGGCGGCAAGATCACCAACAACTGGATGGGCTCCACCCAGGAGTACGCCCGGCGCACCAAGGCGCCGGACCTCGCCGATCTAGACCTTGGCGGGTGACGCGGGCGCGGGCGGCGCAAGGCGGGTGGCGATCTCTGCCCGCAGCGCGCCTTCGCCGTCGCGCACGGCGCGGCCCTGCGTCATGGACTCCCACAGCGCCGCAAGGCCCCAGAACACGGGAAACGCCAGGAACGCCAGCATCAGCGGCCAGCTGATCCACCAGCCGGCGCCCTTGTCCGGCGACACGAAGAACCGGCTCGCCAGGTACCCCGCCACGAACAGCGCCGCCGACAGCCCGAACGCCTTCCAGCGGGGACCGAACATCGCGTAGGGCCGAGCGGCGCGGGCGAATCCGGCGGCGGACTCGTCGCGCTGGCCGGTGGATTCGTTGATCAGCGCCAGCAGGATGGGGCCCTTGTGCCCGCGGGCCAGCGCCCGCGCGATGGCGATGGTGTGCCCCTCGTGGACGCCCACGGTGGTGTCGGTGAAGACGAAGTCCCGCTCCGGCCCGCCCGCGGTCTCGCGCAGGAAAATGCGGGTCTTGTTGACGGTCTGGGGCTTGGCGGCGGCGCCGCGCGCCGGCGCGGTCTCGGAGGTGAACTGCACTTTCGTGATCTCGCCACGGATGATTTCGAGCTTTGCCGGCGCGCCCATCACCGCCCTCCACGCGTTGCGGCGGGAGGTTTCGTCCGCCGCGGCGGCGGGGTCAACCGGCTTGTGCGCGGGCGCCGTTGCAGGCAACGAGGGCGCATGGCCGTCCCCCGCCTCTTCGTCGATGCGCCCTTCGCGCCGCAGGGACGCCTCGCCCTCGACGCCGCGCAGGGGCGATACCTGGCCACAGTCCTCCGGCTTGGCGCCGGCGCGCCGCTCAAGGTGTTCAACGGCGTGGACGGGGAGTGGGCGGCGCGCGTGGAGGATGCGGGCCGCAGGGGCGTGACCCTTGTGCTCGATGCACCGATGCGACCGCAGACAGCGGCGCTGGACCTGATGCTCTGCTTCAGTCCGGTGAAGCGGCACGGCACCGATCTCATCGTGGAGAAGGCCACCGAGCTGGGCGTGCGGACGCTGCGTCCCGTGATCGTGCGGCGCACCAACAGCGACAGCGTGCGCACAGATCGCCTCCGCGCCATCGCCATCGAGGCAGCAGAACAGACCGGGCGGTGCGACCTGCCGGCCGTCCATGAGGCGCTGCCGCTGGTCCGCCTGCTGGAGGAGTGGGGGCCGGAGCGGCGCCTGCTGTTCGCCGACGAGGCGGGCGATGCCGCCTCCCTCATGACAGTTCTGCAAACCGTCGCGCCCGGAGCGCCGTTGGCGCTGCTCACCGGCCCCGAAGGGGGCTTCGATCCGGAGGAGCGGCGCGTGCTGCGCGCGCTGCCGTTCGTGACGCCAGTTTCCCTCGGGCCGCGAATTCTACGCGCGGAAACGGCGGTGATCGCCGCTCTCGCTCTCATCCAGGCGCATTGGGGCGACTGGCGGGGCGGCGCCTAGCGGCCGCTCTTGCGGGATCGCGCGCGCCGCGCCACATCAGCGCCACGCGAGGGAGCACGGCCATGGCCGACACGACGACGACTGCCCGGCCGATCGGGAGCAAGGCCGAGATGGTCGCGCACCTCGAAAGCGGCAACAAGCCCGATCCCGCCGTCTGGCGCATCGGCACCGAGCACGAGAAATTCGGCTTCCACACGCGCGATCATTCGCCGGTGCCGTACGAGGGGCCGTTCGGCATCCGGGAACTGCTCAACGGCCTTGCGCAGAAGTACGGCTACGAGCGCGTCATGGAGGGCGAGAACGTCATCGCGCTGAAGAAGGACGGCGCCTCCATCAGCCTTGAGCCCGGCGGCCAGTTCGAGTTGTCCGGCGCGCCGCTGGAGCATCTGCACCAGACCTGTTCGGAAGTGGGCGTGCATCTGGCGCAGCTGCGCGACGTGGCAGGCAATCTCGGCATCGCGTTCCTCGGCCTCGGCGCCTCGCCCAAGTGGGCGATCGAGGACACGCCGGTCATGCCGAAGGGCCGCTACAAGATCATGCGGGACTACATGCCCAAGGTGGGGCGTCTCGGCCGGCAGATGATGTTCCGCTCCTGCACGGTGCAGACCAATCTCGATTTCGCGTCCGAGGCGGACATGCGCAAGAAGATGCGCGTGTCGCTGGCGCTGCAGCCCATCGCCACCGCGCTGTTTGCGAACTCGCCGTTCATGGACGGCCGGCCCAACGGCTTCCTCTCGTATCGCGCCCACATCTGGACAGACACCGACCCCGACCGCACCGGCATGCTGCCGTTCGTGTTCGAGGAAGGCTTCGGGTTCGAGCAGTACGTGGACTACGCGCTCGATGTGCCGATGTACTTCGTCTACCGCAACGGCCGCTACATCGATTGCGCGGGCATGAGCTTCCGCGATTTCCTGGCGGGCAAGCTGCCGGCGCTGCCGGGCGAACTGCCCAGCATGAAGGACTTCGAGGATCACCTCACCACCATCTTCCCGGAAGTGCGGTTGAAGACCTACATCGAGCAGCGCGGCGCCGACGCAGGCCCTTGGTCGCGCCTGTGTGCGCTGCCGGCGTTCTGGGCGGGCATTCTCTATTGCGACGCGGCGCTGGAGGCGGCGTGGAGCCTCGTGAAGCATTGGACCGCCGAGGACCGTGAAGCGTTGCGCCGGTCCGTACCGGTGCTGGGCCTGAAGGCGCCGGTGCGCGGGATGACCGCGCGCGATGTGGCGCAGCAGGCGCTGGCCATCGCCCGCCAGGGGCTGAAGTCCCGCAACCGGCTGAACGCCAGCGGCGACGACGAGACCCATTTCCTGTCGGAGCTGGACGATATCGCCGCCACCGGGATCACGCCCGCCGAGCGTCTGCTGGAGCGCTGGCGCACGGAGTGGAAGGGCGACATGGCCAAGGTGTTCGAGGCCTGCGCGTACTGACGCCGGTCCGCGCGGCCGCCGCCGTCACTCCGCGTCGTCTTCCCCGCCCGTGTCAGCGGGCGGCTGTTCGCGCCGGAGGGCTGAGGCCCGCATCACCAGGGCGCGCTCGGCGCTCCGCCCGCGGTGGGCGGAGTAGGCCAGCGGCGTCAGCACCTTTGCCGCCTCCTCGAACTGCCCCGCCGCCATCAGCAGGCGGGCCGTGTAGAGCGTGATTTCCGGCACCTGCGGCGCAAGCTGGTTGGACAGCCGAAGCACGTTCAGCAGGTTCTCGGTGACCGGTTCGTCCTGGAACGTCTGTCCATAGCGGAAGAGCATGTGCGTCCGTTCCGGAGCGAGACAGTTGGCGCGGGCCAGCACGCGCCGCGCCTCGGCGTTGCGCGCCTGGCGGGTGTCCGGCGCGGCGGCGGCGGCGGAGATGAGCGCCAGGCCCTTGAGGCACAGCGCATCCGGATGATCAGGCTTCGCCGCGAGCACCGCATCGACGGCCGTGACGGTTCCGGCGAAGTCGCCGGTGGCGTATGTGGCCCAGGCGGCGGTCAAGGCGGCCTGCGCATCGCCGGGATAGCGTGCGGCGATGCCGCGGATCCGCGCGGCGAACTCCGGCCTCTCGCTTCGGCCAAGGCGGGCGCGCACACCCGCCAGCAGGAGATCCTCCATCGAATCCGGCAGGCGGGTGATGACGATGGCGCTGTCGGGGATCGGCGCGGCGCGCTGGAAGCCGAAGCCGCGGAGCATGTTCTGGCCCTGATAGCGGCGCAGTTCCCCATCGACCTCCTGAACCGTCTTGCCGAACGCGGGCTGGAAGACCGCGATGGGATCGCCGCCGGCGTTGATCGCGTCGAGATAGGCGCGTCCGGCGCTGCGCCGCTCGGGCGTGCTGAACAGGTAGTGCACGAACAGCCAGCTCTTGGCGTAGAACAACCCGATCTCCCGGTCGGAGAGCTCCCCCGTCGGTTTGAGGATGGTCTCGAGCGGCATGAACAGCTCGCTCTTGAGCCATTCCGCGCGCACCTGGGGCACATGGCCCAGTTCCACGCGCTGCGCCGTGATCTCCGTCGTGCCGACGAATTCGGCAAAGCCCTCGCTCCACCATTGCGGGTGGGCGCCGGGCATGTGGGCGAACATGAAGTGGTGTACGTACTCGTGGAACAGAACGTCCTGTCCGTCGAAGCCGCTGAAGGCGCTGGAGCGCACGATGCGTGATCCGCCCGTCGTGTACGTCTCGCGCGTCGTGTCGCCGGACGCGAAGGGCACGAACGCGGCGATAAGGTCGGGCCTGGCGGAATAGAAGGCGAAGATGTCCTGGTCGATGCCGGGAGCGACTTCTCGGGGCGCGGCCTTGTTGCGAAGAAGATAGATTTCCAGCTTGTTGCCGTTTTCCTCCGTGCGGCGCACGCCGCCCAGTTGGCGCAGCACCACATCGAACTGTTCAAGCGACTGGATGACCTCGCGCAGGGACGACTCGTCACGCTCCCCGTAAACAATGAAGTTCGGGCTCTCGGCGCGCAGCCATTTCCCCGCATGAGCCGGCCCGGCGAACGCCAGCACGACGGCCAGCAAAAAGCTTGCGAAAATCTTCATCGGCGGTCCCCACTGCAGCGAAAAACTAACTTTGGAACCGCTCGGCGGCAAGCGCAGGCGGTGCAATACGTGCGCCCTTCACGCGGCCGTGAAGCGTCACTTGCACAGGGCCCCGACGCAGCCCACGTTCCTCCCATGTCGCTTGATCGCTCCCTCAGAACGCCGCGTCTGCGCATTGCGCCGGTGACCCGCCAGATGATGTCGGCAGCCGTGAAGGGCCGCGCCGCGCTCGAGCACAGCATCGGCGCGGGCGTCGATGAAGACTGGCAATGGGATCACGTCTTCCATGACCGCCGCCGCGTGGCGGTGGCCGATCGGCCGAGCCACGCGTTGATGATTCACGAGGCCGACCGGCGGCTGATCGGGGAGGTGCGGTTCGAGGCCGTGCCGGAGATCTACGGGTTCGAGATCGGCTATGCGGTGACGCCGCGCTACCGCCGCCAGGGATACGCAACGGAGGCGGTGGGCGCGGTCGTGCGGGCCCTGGAGGGGCGCGGCGCGCGCCAGGTCATCGCCGGCTGCGCCATGCGCAACGTGGCCTCGGCCCGCACCCTGCGGCGGCTGGGGTTCACCCTCGACGGCTCGAATGCCCGGACGGGGTCGTTCTGGTGGGTCCGCCGGCCCGGCCTGTGACGCCGGCCGTCCCGCGCAGACGCTTTTGGCGCGAATCCCGGCGGCACCGGCGCAATCGTGCAGTCGTGTGTCCCCACCGCGCTTGAATCCCCCAGCATTCCCATGGTTGGTTGGCTGAAAGTGACTGCCGCCAGGGCCAGCCCAGAGCTGCCTCCCGGGGCAGGGGGAGACATGGCATGAGCGTATCGGAAAGCCCGCAGCCGGCCGGCGCGGAGTTCATGGGCCACCCCCGTGGGCTCGTCACCCTCTTCTTCACGGAGATGTGGGAGCGGTTTTCCTTCTACGGCATGCGCGCGCTGCTGGTGATCTATCTCACGCAGCACTTTCTGTTCTCCGACGACAAGGCGCAGGGCCTCTACGGCGCCTACGCGGCGCTGGTGTACCTTATTCCGGTGATCGGCGGCGTCATTGCCGACCGCTTCCTGGGCGCGCGCAAGGCCGTGACGATCGGGGCGCTGTTCCTGGTGCTGGGCCACTT
>JAIYAO010000107.1 GCA_027488965.1 Alphaproteobacteria bacterium | reverse complement strand
CCGACGGCGCCCGCGTCATCGACCTGAAGGACAAGTTCGTCCTGCCGGGCCTCATGGACGCCCACGTCCACCTGACCAGCGAGCTCGGCCCCAACCAGTTCATCGACGAGGTGACGCAGTCGTCCGCCGCGCAGGCGATGATCGGCGTGGCCAACGCGCGTAAGACAGTGGAAGCCGGCTTCACCACCGTGGCCGACCTCGGCGCCGATAGCGCTGCCGTGTTTGCGCTGCGCAACGCCATCGCCGCCGGCGCCGTCGTGGGCCCGCGCATCATCGCGTCCGGCAGCGCGATCACGCCCACCGGCGGCCACGCTGATATTCAGGGCTACCGGGAGGACATCAACCGCGTTCTGGCGAGCCCCACAGCCTGCAACGGCGCCGACGATTGCCGCCGCGCCGTGCGCGCACAGGTGCAGCGCAGCGCCGATGTGATCAAGGTGACGGCCACGGGCGGCGTGCTCTCCAACACCCGCGCGGGCCTCGGCCAGCAGTTTAGCGACGAGGAACTCAAGGCGATCGCCGACACCGCCCACAGCCTCGGCCGCAAGGTCACCGCCCACGCGCACGGCGTGGACGGCGTGAACGCGGCCCTGCGCGCCGGCTTCGATTCCATCGAGCACGGCACCTACCTCGACAACCAGTCCATCCAGCTCATGCGCCGCGGCGGCGGTTCGCTTGTGCCCACCGTGCTTGCCGGCGCCTGGGTCAGCGAGCGCGCGCGCGACGCCAACACTTTCCTCTCCCCTGCGCAGGCCGAGAAGGCGCTGACCGCCGGCCCGCTTATGCTCGACATGCTGCGCCGCGCGCGCGTGGGCCGCGTCAACGTGGTGTTCGGCACCGACACGGGCGTCTCCCCGCACGGCATGAACGCCCGCGAGGCGGAGCTGTGGGTGGAGGCGGGCTTCACGCCCATCGAGGTGATCCGCGCCGCCACCGTGGGCGCCGCAAAGCACCTGCAGGTCGAGGCCACTGCCGGCGCCCTGCGCCCAGGCATGGCCGCCGACATTATCGCCGTGGCCGGCGATCCCACCGCGAACATCTCCGAGCTGCGCGCGGTGAAGTTCGTGATGGCCCGCGGCGCAGTGGTGAAGTAGCCGCCTACAGGTAACGGATGCCGACACCCTCGCTGTCGCGCTCGATCCGCACGTCCACGTCGAACACCGCCCGCACGGTCTGCGGGGTGAGGACGTCGCCGGCCGCGCCGTCGGCGGCGACGCGCCCGTCCCGCAGGGCAAGCACGCGGTCGGCATACTGCGCCGCCAGCGCCAGATCGTGCACCGCCACGATGACCAGCGCGCCGTGCGCGTGCGCCCGCAGGCGGACAAGCGCATCGCGCGCGTGGCGCGGATCAAGCCCCGCCACCGGTTCGTCGGCGATGAGAATTTCCGGCGCGCCCACCAGCGCGCGCGCCAGCATGGTCCGCGCCAGCTCCCCGCCCGAAAGCGTCGTCACCGGCTGGGTCCGGTGGGCAGCGAGATCGCAGGCCTCGACCATCGCCGCCACCCGCGCGAGGTCCGCCGCGGGCAGATCGCCCAGCGCCGGCAAGGTGGGCGTGAGCCCCAGCGCCACCACCCGCTCCACGGCGATCGGCCAGTCGCAGCGCGCATTCTGCGGCAGGTAGGCGCGTCGGCGCGCGAGCGCGCGCCGGTCGATGGCCGCCAGGGGCACATCGTCCAGCGTCACCGCGCCCGCATCCGGCGTCAGCAATCCCGCAAGAACCGACAGCAGCGTCGACTTCCCCGCCCCGTTCGGCCCGATCACCGCCACAAGGCCCTTGGCCCCGAACGCGGCGGACACGCCATCGAGGACGGCGCGCCCGCCGCGGCGAACGGAGATGTCGGATGCGGAAAGCGTCACGAGGCGCCTGCCCCCATCGACCCCGGCTTGCGCCGGGGCCACTTCCACCGCAAACCGAGGAAGAAGGCGCGCGGCCGAGTTTCTTCCCCCGCGTGCGGGGAAAGTACCGGCGGAGCCGGGGATGGGGGCCGCCTTCGCATCAGAACTGCGCCCGCACGCCGATGAAGGCCGCGCGGCCCGGCGAGACGTAGGTGAAGATGTCCTCGTACTGCTCATCGAGGGCGTTCTCCACGCGGGCGTAGAGATTGAGACGGTCCGTCACCTGCACATCGCCGCCGAGGCTGACGAGCGTGTACGCAGGCAGCGTGATGACCGGCGGGCCGCTGAGCGTGAAGTTGTTGTCGCGCGCCTCGCCGTTGTAGCGCACGCTGGCGAAGGCGCCGAAGCGGTCCGTGGGCGCACGCCAGGCAAGATTGAGGCTGGCCACGTGCGGCGGCCGGCGCACTTCCTCCGCGCCGTTCTGCGCGGCGTCGAGGTACGTGTAGGCCGCGTCGAGCCGCCACGCGCCTAGGGTCGCCTGCGCGCCGACCTCAACACCCGTCTGCGTCGACTCGGTGGCGAGGTTCACCGGCGTCGCCGTGAAGGACGGGCCCACGAAGTTGGTGGCGATCTCGTCGGTCAGCGTGTTGTCGAAGTAAGTCACGTCCACCCGCACCGCCCCATCGAGCCAGCTCTGCTCCACGCCCGCCTCGAAACCCTCCGACCGCTCGGGCTTCAGGTTCGGGTTGCCGATGAAGCTGCCGGGGTTGAACCCGAACAGTTCGAAGATGCCGGGGTTCTTGATGCCCGAGCCGGCCGCCGCATGCAGCCGCGTGCCGGCGCCGAAGCGCGCGCTCGCGGTGACGCGATAGGTGGTGGCGCTGTCGAAGCTGTCGTTGTCGTCATGGCGCACAGCGGCGCCGACGCCGTAGCGATCGGCGATGACGAGATCGTACTGCGCGACGAGGCCCGTGTTGTCGATCTGCCGCTCCTGGCCCTGCGCCGGCGTAAGGCCCGGGCCTGCGTTGCGGAAACGCTCGCGCTCCAGATCCACGGCCCCGGTGAGCGTGTGGCGCACCGCTTCGTCGCCAAGTCGCAGCGATGTGACGTAGGAGCCTTTCAGGCGCCCGCCGTCACTGGCGCCGCTCACCGCATTTCCAGTGAAGCTGTCCCGTTGCGCGTCGACGCCCTGCACGGTGAGGGCGTGCGCCCAGCGGCCGTCAAGCAACTCCACTTCGCTGCTGGCGAGGCCGTAGGCGGACTGGATCTCGTCGTGGTTGTCGCTGTCGATGACGAAGCCGTACGTGGGCCCCGGCGGGAAGGTGAAGTCCTGGTCGTTGGCGTCGGCGTCCGTGGCGGTGTAACGGCCGACGAGCTTCACGCGTGCGTTGTCGGCGAGCGTGATCGTGGCGCGCCCGGACAGCGCGCCGTTGGAGGCGCCCACGTCGCGCACGCCGCCGCGGGCGGTCGGTTCGCCGTCGGTGGTCTGGTAGCCTGCACTCAGCGCGAAATCGACCGGGCCTGCCACGTCAGCCACGCGCACCGCACCATCGACGCTGTTGAACGACCCGTACTCAAGCCGTCCACGCACGCCCGGCGCCTCGGCGCCGCCGGCGGTGATGTAGTGGATGACGCCGCCGATGGCGTCCGACCCGTAGAGCGCGCTCTGCTGGCCGCGCAGCACCTCTACGCGCGCCACATCGTCGGCGATCAGCGTGGCGAAATCGAACTCGCCCACGTAGGGATCGCTCACTTCCATGCCGTCGATTAGCACCAGCGTGTGGTTGGACTCCGCGCCGCGCATGCGCACCTGCGTGAAGCCGCCCACCCCGCCGGCGCGATTCACGGCAAGGCCGGGCACATCGCGCAAGACATCGGAGATCACCCGGATCTGGCGCGTCTCGAGCGCCTCGGCGTCGATGAGTGTCACCGAAGCGCCGAGCACGTCGCGCGAGGCGCCCGCAACGTCGCGGGTCCCCGTGACGACGATCTCGTCGGAAGCGGGCGGCGCCTGCGCAAGAGCGAGTGTCGGCGCGAACGCCCACAGGAAGGCTGCGATGGAAAGACTTCTGGTCATGCGTATTCCCCGTCGGGCGCGTGATGCGACAGGGCGGAGGCGTCCGCGCAGGTGCGCGGTCAGCACGCCGGGGGGCGAACGCCCAAAAGCGCCCGTCCGGCCATGCCGATGCGGCCTCCGCCGCCTCGTCGCTCAGACGGGTTTCCGCGCTCGGACCATCCCCTGGACCCAAGCAAGAGCGACACGCGCTGGCCGGTCTCCTGGCTTGCGGGTCTTCACGCGGCATGCGGCCTTCCCAGGTTGCCCCAGTGGCTGCGATCCGCCGAAACGGACCACGAATGCATGCCGCGCTCACCGCTCACAGTTGCAGGGACAGCCGCGGACTCGGAAGCGCTGGGCTTCCTCACCGCTGTTCCCGTAGAGCCCTCGCGGGCGCCGGCGCGATCGTCGATACGGAAACAAGCTCCCGCACCGTGGGCCGCCCATAGCGCGCAAAAAGGCCTGCGCCAAGCGAATTCCCGTTCAGGCGACGCGGCGGCGCAACCCGAACAGCATCGCCAGAAAGAACGGCCCGCCGAGCGCCGAGAGCGCCACGCCGAGTTTGACTTCCGCCGCCGAGGGCGTGAGGCGCACGAGGATGTCGGCCGCCAGCACCAGCGCTGCGCCGCCGATGGCCGACGGCAGCAAGAGCCGCCCCGGCTCACCGCCCGTGAAGGGGCGCAGCAGATGCGGCACGATGAGACCGACGAAACCGATCACGCCCGTCACCGCCACGCTGGCGCCGGTGGCGAGGCCCACGCCGAGCGCCAGCAGGCGCTGCGTGCGGGTGATGTCCACCCCCAGCGACGCCGCGCTCGCCTCGCCCAGCGACAGCGCATCGAGCGCGCGGCGCAAATGAAAGATGAGCCCGGCGCCGAGAACGATCAGCGGCGCAGCGAGCGTCACTTCCTGCATGCTGCGGTCGGTGAGCGCGCCCATGAGCCAGTCGAGGATTTCCTGCGTGGCCCACGGATTGGGTGCAAGGCTGAGCGCGAGCGCCACCGCAGCGCCCGCGATGCTCTGCAGAATGACGCCCGCCAGCACGAACGTGATGAGGCTCGCCGCCGCGCCGGAGATCGCCAGCAACAGCAGCACGCCGATGATCGCGCCCGCCACCGCCGCCACCGGCAACAGCCACGGCGTGGTGGCGGCGAACCCGAAGTAGAGCGTGAGCACTGCGCCGAGCGCGGCCATCGACGACACGCCCAGCACGCCCGGATCGGCCAGCGGGTTGCGCGTGTAGCCCTGCATCGCAGCCCCGGAGAGGCCGAGCGCTGCGCCCACTAGGATGGCCAGCAGCGTGCGCGGCAGACGCAACTCGAAGATGATCGCCCAGCGCGGGTCGCCCGTGTCCCACCACGCGCTCCACGGCGCCCACACCCGCCCCGCCATCAGCGACGCCATGGCGAGTGCGATCACGAGGCCGGCCAGCGCCGGCAGATGCCAGGGACGCGTCATGCCCCTGCCCAGAATGCGTCGCGCGCGGCGGCGAGCAACGGCGCCGTCTTCAGCAGCACCGGCCCCGCACAGTAGAGACACGCGGCGGGGAATGTGGCGCGCTGCATCCGCGGGGCTACGCGCGCCAGCGCCGGGTGCGTCAGCAGCCGCTCCGACCATGTGGGCGCGCCGGGCGCCGCCTCGCCGCAAAGCAGCAGCTCCGGGGGATCTTCGAGCAGCCGCTCCAGAGGCACATTGCCCCAGCTGGCGACGCCGTAGCGGTGCGCGACGTTCTCATAGCCTGTGCGCCGCAGGAGCTCGTCGATCAATGTGCCCGCACCGGCGGCCAGCCCGCGCGACTGGAACACGAGCGCGCGCACCGGCGGGCGGCGGGCCGACGCCGCCGCGGCCGCAAGCGCCGCCTCTACCTCCGCTGCGAGCGCGGCGCCGCGCGCGGGCTGGCCGATGGCGCGCGCCACCTCCACGATCTGCACCTGCGAGGCCGCCACCGTGTCGGGCACGCCAAACGTGGCCACAGGCACGCCGATGCGCGCGAGTGCTGCCCGCGTGGCGGGGCTTGAGTGCCGGCTGGCCAGGACCAGGTCGGGCCCCAACGCCAGGATCTCCTCAGCGGTTTCGTAGGTGAACGGCAGCGTGCGCGCCACATCGGCGATGGTGGAGCCGCCCGGCTCGCGCGCGTAGTGGCTGAGCGCTGCGATCTGGGCGCGATCGGCCAGATGCACCAGCATGGTGTCGAGACAGGGATTGAGAGAGGCGATGCGCCGTGGCTGAGCCATCGCTGCGGGCGCCGCTGCATAGGCCGGCCCCGCCGCAAGCGCCGCGGCCACCGCCGCGCGACGCGTCATCGTGTGTTCCGTCACCGCAGCGCCTCCCCGCCGTCGGCCGGCGCGGATGCGCAAGCCTCAGGAGTCGCCACCGGAACCTCCGCTTCTTCCCGCACACCCCGGCAGGACGAACGACGACCGCGACGGGCAGGTCTCCTGGCTCGCGGGTCATAGCCTCCGGAGCGTCCCCTTCCCGGCGCGTTCCGAAGAGCGCAGACCAGTGGCATTGACGCACGGCTCACCGCTTACAGTTGCGGGGGCAGCCCGGGCATTGCACCCGGTTCCCTTTCAATCCTCGACCGGGATCGCCCGGCATCGGAACCTGTCGCGCGCCACCTTTACCGCACCGTGGACGGGCGCTTCAATCGGGATCGTCGAACGGGGTGCGGCCGAGCCGCCAGTAGCCGGTCGCCGTCAGCGCCGCCCGCTGGAGACCGCGCTCCGACACCAGCACCCGGCGGATCTCCTTCACGACGCCCGCCTCTCCCGCGATCCAGGCGTAGAAGCCGGCCTCGCGCGGGCTTGCCCTGTCCCACAGGAGTGTGGCGTCGGCGTCGATGTCAGGCATGGGCTCCGGCGCGCCGCAGGCCGAGGGCGGCAGTTCGGCGCGGTGCGCCGCCTCGATCAGCCGCACGCCGCACGGCGCACCCTTGCGGGCCAGCCATATGACCCTCAATCCGCACCACGCCGGCAGGTCGATGCGGTCGGACATGTCAGCCATCTCGACGAACACTTCGGTAGGCGGCGGCAGGTCCTGCTGGGCGGCGAGATCTTCCAGGATCGCCGCCACCGCCGGCAGGGCGGTCTGGTCCGCCACCAGCAGGAGGCGCTCCGGCGTTGCCGGCGGTCGCCATTCGTGGCCCTGGCAATCGCCGTCGAACGCCCCGTCGGGCGCAGCGACCTGTAGTCCCTCTTCGCGCGCGGCGAGGCGCGCCCACGTGGTGGCCGGGCCGAATTCGCAGGGCGCGAAGAAATCGACGTCAAACTCCCCCGCCTCGCGACGCAAGGCCCGCAGGGTGAACGTGCGCTGCGGGGGACGTTCCGATGCGGGCAGGTCGCGCCACACCTGCAGCCAGTCCGTCACGTGCGGCAGCGCCGGCGCCCGCCCGAAGGCGTCGGGAAAGAAGATTCGGATCCGCTGGTCCGCCCCGTCGAGCCGCATCCGGGACACCTCTTCGCCATGGAACGTGATGCGCAACAGCGATGGTGAAAGCGCCACCTTCTGGCGGACCCGCACGTCGAACAGCCGGTAGGCCGGGGCCGGCCCCAGGTCAGGTTCCAACGCGAATGGCGACC
The DNA here is from genome assembly GCA_027488965.1 of Alphaproteobacteria bacterium. Taxonomy (GTDB): domain Bacteria; phylum Pseudomonadota; class Alphaproteobacteria; order Caulobacterales; family Aquidulcibacteraceae; genus VFBF01. The sequence continues at coordinate 4,720 of JAIYAO010000107.1, read as the reverse complement.
CGCCACCGTGACACACGAGATTTCCCCTTACCCTGCTCTCGTCGGACCAACATCTCCGGCGCGGAGAGAAAGGCGCCCGCGGGATAGAGGCAAGCGTCATTGCGGCGCCGCATGCGCCGGCGGCGGCGGCGGCACAGCGCCGGCTCGCCCCCTGCGCGCCGGCGGTGCAGGGCGGATGACAAGTGAGGCACGCGGCGTCTAGGGTCCCTGCGGATCGGGAGAGGGCCCCATGCGGATCGACGACCAGCGTGAATCCAGCAACATCGAGGACCGCCGCGGCCAGCGCGGCGGCGGCGGCGGCGGCGGCCTCGGCCTCATTTCTCTGATCGGCAGCCGCTTCGGCATCGGTGGCATCATCCTCGCGGGCCTGCTGTTCCTGCTGGCGCCCGCCCCCATCAAGCAGATGTTGCTGGGACTCGTGGGCGGGGGCGGCGGCGCCGTCCAGAGCGCACCCGGCAAGATGGGCGCTCCCACCGACCTCGACGGCCAGTTCCTGGCGCGCGTGCTGGGCTCGACGGAGGACGTGTGGAACGCCGAGTTCGCCAGCGGCGCCATGGCCCACTACGGCTACAACGGGCGCGACTATCCCGAGACGACGCTGGTGGCCTTCTCGGGCGGCGTGGGCACCCAGTGCGGCAACGCCACCGCCGCGGTCGGTCCGTTCTACTGCCCGGCCGACCAGAAGGTGTACATCGACACCACGTTCTTCCAGGAAATGAAGACGCGCTTCCAGGCGCCGGGAGACTTCGCACAAGCCTACGTGATCGCGCACGAGGTGGGCCACCACATCCAGACAGTCATCGGCATTTCCGAGCAGGTGATGCGCGTGCGCCAGCGGGGCGACGAGCGCCTTTCCAACGCCGAGCAGGTGAAGATGGAGCTGCAGGCCGACTGCTTCGCGGGCGTATGGGGCCGACGGCTGAGTGAGACGACCACCGCCACCGGCCTGCCGCGCATGGAAGCCGGCGACCTCGAAGAGGGCCTCAACGCCGCCAACGCCATCGGCGACGATACGCTGCAGCGCCAGGCGCGCGGCACCGTGCAACCCGAGAGCTTCACGCACGGCACGTCCGAACAGCGGAAACGGTGGCTGAAGAAGGGCTTCGAAACCGGCGATCCCGCGCAGTGCGACACGTTCAACACGGCAAGCCTGTAGCCAGGGCGCCGAACTGCGGGTCCTGAAGACGCGCGGCGCTGTCGTGCCTGCGTCCGGGCCTTCCTTCGCGTCGAGACTCTGCGCTTCATGATCCGATGAGCATCGGCGGGATCGACGAGGCCGGGCGCGGGCCGCTGGCGGGCCCGGTGGTGGCGGCGGCGGTGATCCTGCCGGCGCGCCGGCGCCCAAAGGGCATCGCCGACTCCAAGCAGCTTGACGAGGCCATGCGCGAGGCGCTGTTCGCCGAGATCGTCGCGCACGCGATCTTCGGCATCGGCGTGGCGACGCCGGCGGAGATCGACGCCCTCAACATCCGGCAGGCCACGCTGCTGGCCATGCGCCGCGCAGTGGCGGCGTTGGCCGTGCCGCCGACCGCCGCGCTCGTGGACGGCAACGATCCCCCCGACCTCGACTGCCCGGTGGAAGCCATCGTCGATGGAGATGCGCATGTGCCCCTGATCGGCGCAGCCTCTATCCTGGCCAAGGTGACGCGGGACCGGATGATGGCCGAAGCCTGCCTGAAGTATCCGGGCTATGGCTTTGCGCGGCACAAGGGCTACGGCGTACCGGAGCACAAGGCCGCGCTCGAGGCGCTGGGCCCCTGCGCCATCCACCGCCTGACGTTCAAGCCGGTCGCGGACGCCGCCCGCAGGCGGACCGACGACGCGGCTTGACTTCGCTGCGGGTGGGCGGCCTGCAGCGATTCCCTTCCGTGAATCCTTTGTTTACGGTGTGCGGGCAAAGAACGCGCTTTCACGCCGGGGAATTCATGCGCCGTCGCACGCCTGCGCCGCTCGACACCGACCGCATCATCGCGGGCGACTGCATCACGGGCATGCACGCGCTGCCGGCAGGCTGCGCCGACCTCGTGTTCGCCGATCCGCCCTACAACCTCCAGCTCGGCGGAGATCTGACGCGACCGGACCAGTCGAAGGTCGATGGCGTCGACGATGCGTGGGACAAGTTCGCCGACTTCGGCAGCTACGACGCGTTCACTGCCGCCTGGCTCACGTCCGCACGCCGCCTCCTGAAGGACGACGGGGGCCTGTGGGTCATCGGCAGTTACCACAACATCTATCGCGTCGGCGCGATCCTGCAGGACCTCGGATTCTGGATCCTCAACGACATCGTCTGGCGCAAGACGAACCCCATGCCCAACTTCAAAGGCACGCGTTTCACGAACGCGCACGAGACGCTGATCTGGGCGGCGAAATCGAAGACATCGAAGTACACGTTCCACTATCACGCGTTGAAGATGCTCAACGACGACCTGCAGATGCGGTCCGACTGGACGCTGCCGCTGTGCACCGGCGGCGAACGCCTGAAAGGCGATGACGGCAAGAAGGTGCACGCAACGCAGAAGCCAGAGGCGCTGCTCCACCGCGTGCTGCTCGCCACCACCAACCCCGGCGACCTCGTGATCGACCCGTTCTTCGGGACCGGCACCACGGGGGCTGCCGCCAAGCGGCTCGGCCGGCGGTTCATCGGGCTTGAGCGCGACCCCGCGTACGTGGCCGCAGCCCAGGCGCGCATCGACGGCGTGGCGGCGGGCAGCGCAGAAGATCTCGCGGTGACCCGCTCGAAAAAGGACGAGCCGCGCATCCCGTTTGGCCAGGTGGTGGAAGCCGGGTTCATCCGGCCGGGCGACACGCTCGTCTCGCCGGATGGCAAGCGCCGCGCGCGCGTGCGCCCCGACGGCTCGCTCGCGTTCGGCGATCTCTCCGGCTCCATCCACCGCATGGGCGCGGCCGCCATGGGCGCCACCGCCTGCAACGGCTGGACCTACTGGCACATCGAACGCGACACCGGCCGGGTCCCCATCGACCTGTTCCGGCGCGAGATGCGCGGCGGCGCTTAGACCCGCCTAGGCGTCCACGAAGGCGAGCCCTGCCTGGTATTCTTCCTGCCACACCACGCGTGCGCGACGGCGCAGGCCGCCGATGGGCTCCACCAACGTGAACTCCTCCGGCAGCGGCTCGCGCACGAAGAACTCGATGCGCGCGCCCGAGGCGCTCAGCCATTTCACCGCCACGCTGCGATGGGCGCCGCCATCGGGAATGACCGACCCGGCCCGGAACATCGTGCTGGGCGCAGTGCGCGGCGGCGCCTTGGGCGCTTGTCCCCGCCAGCGCCGCATCAGTCGCGACAGAAGCCTTGATATCATCGACCGGGCGCTCCGCGCTCTGTCCGAGCGGGAAACTACAGGCGCACGGATGCGGCCCGCTTAACGGCGCGACGCCAAGATTGCCCATGCGTCCGAGGCTCAGGCGCCGGTGAACTTCGCCGGTCGCTTCTCAAGGAAAGCGGCCACGCCCTCCTTGTGGTCAGCGGACTTGAAGCACGCCGAGAGCGCGGCCACGTGCGCGGCCATGTGTTCGCCCACGTCGCGCTCCAGCCCGCGCCAGACGAGCTCCTTCATGCGCTTCAGCGAGAACGGCGAGGACTGGAGATAGCGGTGCGCTTCGGCCATGGCCGTCTCCATCAGCGCGTCCGGCGCCACCACCTCGTTGGCGTAGCCGATGGCATGGGCCTCCGCGGCGTCGATCATCCGGCCGGAATACAGAAGCCGGAGAGCGCGCGAGGGGCCGACGAGCCGCGGCAGCAGCCAGGAGCCCGCGCCGGTGTCCGGCACGAGGCCGCGGTGCGCGAAGTTCCAGGCGAACTTCGCGCGGTCGGTGACGATGCGCACGTCGCACTGGCTGGAGAACTCCGCGCCCATGCCCACTGCGTAGCCGTCGATGGCGCCGATCACGGGTTTGGGGCACGCCACCAGTGGCCACCACACCCCCTCCTCGTGCGCCTCGCCGCGCACGCCGCGCGTATCGCCCGGTATGGTGGCGAGATCGGCAAGGTCGGTGCCCGCGCAGAACGCCCCGCCGGCGCCGGTGACGATGACCACGCGCACCGCATCGTCGGCGCCGGCCTGCTTCACCGCGTCGATGAAGGCGAACAGCATCGCGTAGGTCATCGCGTTGCGCTTCTCGGCGCGGTCGATGGTGATGATGGCGATGCCGTCCGTATCGACGGCGTAGCGGATGTGGTGGGCGGTCATGCCCCTACACCCGCACCCGCACCCTCATCTCTTCATAGCCCTTCACGAAGGAGCTGGGCACGCGGCGCGGTTCGGCGACGACGTCGATGCGCTTGAAGCGCTTGAGGATCTCTTCCCACACGATGCGCAGCTGCATTTCCGCAAGGCGGTTGCCCACGCAGCGGTGGATGCCGAAGCCGAACGACAGGTGGCGGCGCGCATTGGGGCGATCGATGACCAGCGAGTTGGCGTTCTCGATGATCTCCTCGTCGCGGTTGCCCGAGACGTACCACATGGCGACCTTGTCGCCCTTGCGGATCGTCTTGCCGCCCAGTTCCACGTCCTGGATGGCGGTGCGGCGCATGTGGGCCAGCGGCGTCTGCCACCGGATGATTTCCGACACCATGTTGGGAATGAGCGCGGGGTTGGCCAGCAGCTTCTCGTACTCGTCGGGGAACTTGTTGAGCGCGTAGAGGCCGCCCGTGATCGAGTTGCGCGTGGTGTCGTTGCCGCCCACGATCAGCAGGATGATG
>JAIYAO010000122.1 GCA_027488965.1 Alphaproteobacteria bacterium | reverse complement strand
TTCCGCACCGAGTTCCAGTTCATGGTGGCCGCCCAGCTGCCGCGCGTGCAGGCGCAGGTGAAGCTCTACGCCGACGTGCTCGACGCCGTGGGCGACAAGCCGGTGACGTTCCGTACGCTCGATGTCGGCGGCGACAAGGTGCTGCCCTACGTCCCCCACGAGCGGGAGGAGAACCCCGCGCTCGGCTGGCGGGCCGTGCGCATCGCGCTCGATCGGGCGGGCCTGATGCAGACGCAGGTGCGCGCGCTGGTGGAGGCGGCGGAGGGCCGCCGGCTGCGGGTGATGTTCCCGCTGGTCACCATGCCGGCGGAGTTCGATCAGGCCCGCGCGCTGGTGCAGAAGGAGGTCGATCTGGCCCGCTCCAAGGGCCGCCAGGGGCCGGCGAAGCTGGAGGTAGGGGCCATGATCGAGGCCCCGGCGCTGGCCTTCGCCATCCCGTTCCTGAAAGGGAAGGCGGACTTCCTGTCCATCGGCACCAACGACCTGATGCAGTATTTCTTCGCCGCCGACCGGGGCAACCCGCGTGTCTCGGAACGGTACGACATCCTGTGCGCGCCGGCGCTGCGCTTCCTCGACATGATCCGCGCCGCCGCCGCCGAGGCCGGCATTCCGCTGTCCATCTGCGGGGAGGCGGCGGGCAAGCCGCTGGAGGCGATGACGCTGATCGCGCTGGGGTACGACAGGCTGTCCATGCCGGCGTCCGGCATCGGGCCGGTCAAGCGCATGCTGCGCAGCCTCGATGCGGGCGCGGCGCGCACCGCGGTGCTGGCGCTGCTGGACTCCCCGGCCACCTCGCTGCGCGGCGATCTCGCCCAGCTGGCCAAGGGTCTCGGCGTCTCGCTCTGAGGCAGGCGCTGCGCCACTGCGCCTTGACGATCCATTGCATTGAATGAATCGGCCGTGAGCGATACATTAACGCACGGCGCGTTACTTGCGTGGTCCGTAAGGTTTTGATGGGCCGGAATTGATCCGGCGGGTGCGCGTGAACATGTTCAACCCACCTCCAGGGCCGCAGGGTGATGGCGCAGATACACCTCCCGCCCGCCCCGATGTCCGTCCGCCGCCGGTGCGCCCGGCGCCCATGCCGCCCAACATGAGGGCGGGGTCCAAGCTGCGCGCCGCGCGGGAAGCGCTCGGGCTGTCGGTCGAGCACGTCGCCGCCAAGCTCATGATCCAGCCAAACTATGTGGCCGCGCTGGAGCAGATGAACGTCAACCTCATCCCCGGCAAAGCCTACGCGCGGGCCTACCTACGCAGCTACGTGAAGTTCCTCGGCCTCGAACAGGCCGACATCCTCGCCCAGTACGAGGGCGAAAGCGCCCGCCTGCGGGAGGACGCGTCCGACCAGATCCGCAATCCGGAGTCCAAGCCTGCAACAGAGCGGCCCTGGCTGGCCGTGCTGGCGCTGGCGGCCCTCTGCGCGGCCTTCGTGGGCTGGCGCGCGCTGCATGACGGCGACGCCGAGACCGAGGCCGCCGTGACGCGCCCCGCGGTCGTGGCTGCGCCCAGGGCGGCGGCGCCCGCAGCGCCTGCGGCGCCGGCTCCGGCCGAGAGCGCCGGCGCCGCGGACGACCCGTGGGGTCTCGCCGCCCAGGTGGTGGAAATCCAGGCCGTGGCCCCCGCGTGGATCGAGGTCCGCGGGCCGGACGGCACCATCTTCATGTCCCGGACCATGCAGCCCGGCGAGCGCTACCGGCCCGACGTGGGCGCGGGCTGGACGCTCCACGCGCGCGACGGCGCCTCCTTCGAGATCCGCCTCAACGGCGCCCCGGTGGGCCTCCTCGGCGATCCCGGCGCGCCGGTGCTGGGCCGCCAGGTGGACAAGATCGCCGCGCCGGCCGGGGAAGGCTAAGGTCCGTCGCGCCGCCGGCCCCGGTCGGGGTAGGGTGTGACGGCTGACGCCGCCGGTACGGGACAAGGGCCATGACCAACGACCTCCACCACATCCGCCCCTGGCGGCGCATCGAGCGGCGCAAGTCCCGCCAGATTCACGTGGGCAAGGTCCCCGTGGGCGGCGGCGCGCCCATCACCGTCCAGTCCATGACGAACACGCTGACCACGGACGTGGCCGCCACCGTGGCGCAGATCCGCGCGATGGAAGAGGCGGGCGCCGACATCGTGCGCGTGTCGTGCCCGGACGCAGAGTCCACGGCCGCGTTCGCGCAGATCGTGCGGGAAGTCTCCGTCCCGCTCGTGGCCGACATCCACTTCCACTACAAGCGCGGCATCGAGGCGGCGGTGGCGGGGGCTGCGTGCCTGCGCATCAATCCCGGCAACATCGGCTCAAGCGCGCGCGTGCGCGATGTGGTGCAGGCGGCGAAGGATCACGGCTGCTCCATGCGCATCGGCGTCAACGCCGGCTCGCTGGAGAACGAACTGCTGGAGAAGTACGGGGAGCCATGCCCCGAGGCGATGGTGGAGAGCGCGCTGCGCCACGCCGCCATGCTGGAGGAGCATGACTTCCGCGAGTACAAGATTTCCGTGAAGGCGTCCGACGTCTTCCTCACCGCCGCCGCCTACCAGCAACTGGCGGAGGCCACGGACGCGCCGCTGCACCTCGGCGTCACCGAAGCGGGCGCGCTGCGCACGGGCACGGTGAAGAGCGCCATCGGCATGGGCTCGCTGTTGTGGGCCGGCATCGGCGACACGATCCGCGTCTCGCTCGCCGCCGATCCGGTGGAGGAGGTGCGCGTCGGCCACGACCTGCTGAAGTCGCTCGGCCTGCGCCAGCGCGGCGTGAACATCATCGCGTGCCCCTCATGCGCGCGGCAGGGCTTCAACGTGATCGAGACGGTGGAGACGCTGGAGAAACGCCTCGCCCACATCGCAGAGCCGATCACCCTGTCGATCATCGGCTGCGTCGTGAACGGCCCGGGGGAGGCGCTGATGACCGATCTCGGCTTCACCGGCGGCGGCGCGGGATCTGGCATGATGTACGTGAGCGGCAAGCCCGATCACAAACTCTCGAATGCCGACATGGTGGAGCATATCGTCGGGCTGGTGGAGGCGCGGGCGGAGCAGATGCGGGCGGCGGCTCCCGGTTGAAGCATTCACGCCAGGCCGCAGCGACAACCGTCAGAAAGGCGTCCCCATGGAAACCCGCGACTCCAACGGCGCGCTGCTCGCCGACGGCGACAGCGTGCACCTCGTCAAGGACCTGAAGGTGAAGGGGACGTCCGTCACGCTCAAGCGCGGCACGGTGGTGAAGAACATCCGGCTGACGGATGATCCCGACCTCATCGAGTGCAACGCCGAGAAGGTGCGCGGCCTCGTGCTGCGGACGGAGTTTCTGAAGAAGGCGTGAGCGCGAAAGGCGCCGCATCCGGGCCGCCGCACTCTCAATACGCCACCCCAACTCAGGTTCCGCTCCCGAAGAAACGTTTCTCCCGGCGGGCGAGGTTCCTTGCGGAACTTCGCGCGCCTGTCGGATGAATAGTTCCATGCACAGGCGACAATTTCTTCAGTACGGCGGTTTGGGGGGCGCCGCATTGCTCCTTGCCCCCGCCGCGCTCGCACAGACGACCCGCGAAGTCCGCTTCCAGATCCGCATCGAGCCGACCGACGTCGAGATGATCGACGGGAAGGTTGTGTTCATGCTGCTGTTCTACGGCGAGAGCGGCGCAAGGCCCGTCCTGCGCGCCACCGAGGGCGACCGGGTGGTTGTGCAGGTGACCAACAACGACGTGCGCCCGCACGGCTTCTCCATCGCCGGCGCGCCCGGCTCGACGATCGCCGCCGTGGCGCCCGGGGCCACCCGCCAGGTGGCGTTCACGGCCCCGCGGGGCGGCACCTACCTCTACACAGACCCCACGCTGGCCCCGCTCAACCGCATCCTCGGCCTGCACGGCGCGTTCGTCGTGGACCCTGCGGAGCCGCGTACGCTCGCCGGCGTGGCCACGCCGTTCGCGCGCACCGTCCAGACGGACGCCGTGCGCCAGCTCTTCGAAGCGCTGGGTGCGACGCCGCAGTTTCCGGGACGGCGCTGGCTGCCGGCGCGCGAGAAGGTGTGGCTGTTCTCGCAGGTCGATCCCGCACTGAACCGCCGGGTGGACAGCGGCGAGGCGGTCAGCCCCGCCACGGTGGTCGATGCGTTCGCCCCCCGCTACTTCACGCTCAACGGCCTCAGCGGCTACGATGCCGCGCACGATCCCTTCACCAAGCCCAAAGGCTATGTGGGCGAGCCGCTGCTGCTGCGCGTGCTCAACGCCGGCATCGCCACGCACGCGCCGCACATCCACGGCAACCACGTCTACGAGCTCTCGGGGACTAACGCCGGCGGCCAGCAGGTGGTGCGCAACAACATCGTCGAACTCGATTCATGGACGATGGGCCCGCTGGAGCGGAAGGACATGCTGCTGCCGTTCGTGCGCCCCATCGATGTGCCGGACGCGGTGTGGCCGCCGAAGGACGAGCCGTTCCCGCTGATCTATCCCATGCACTGCCACATCGAGATGTCGCAGACGGCCGGCGGCGGCAACTACCCGCAAGGACTCATCACGGACTGGGAACTTCTCGGACCGACCATCCCCGCAGAGGGTACAATGAAAAGGAAGCAAGTCTGACAAAGGGACATTCTCTT
>JAIYAO010000200.1 GCA_027488965.1 Alphaproteobacteria bacterium | reverse complement strand
GGGGGGGGCCCGCGCCCCGGGGGGGGGGGGGCGCGAGGTGCAGGATGAGTCTCGACTTGCGTGACGCCCCCTCATCCGGCCCTCGGCCACCTTCCCCCCCGCGCGGGGGAGAAGGGATGACGCGTCGCGCGGTGCTTGGCGCAGCACTCGCCTCCGCCTCCCCCGCCTTTGCCGCACCGAACCCCGCCATACCCTACCAGAAGTTCGCGCTCGTCATCGCCAACGCCAACTATGACGGCGAAGGCGCCGTGGAGGCGACGCCGGAGGCCATCGAGCGCGCGCGTGGGCGCGGCTATGCAGGCGACCTCGCCAACCCGTGGTTCGACGGCGTGCGCGTGGGCGACGCGCTGCGCGGCGCGGGCTTCCAGGTGGAGACGTTCAACAACGCCGACGCCGCCATGATGCGCGGCGCCATCATGCGCCACTACAACCGCGTCCACACGCTGGCAGGCCCTGCGGGCGCGAGCGTGATCTACTACGCGGGCCACGGCATCCAGCTGGGCGGACGCAACTACCTGATCGGCGCGCCCGCGCAGTTCAAGCCGGGCACGTCCCTCGCCACATCGCGCGACCGCGAGCTGGCTGCGATGGCCATGGGCGTCGGCGTGCAGGAGATCCTGATGCGCGCCCGCGCGCCAGGCTATCCCGGCTACAACGTGATCCTGATCGACGCCTGCCGCGACAATCCGTGGGAGGCCGATGTGCGCGCGGCGTTCGCGGCGCAGGACCGCACGTATGTCGGCGAACGCGGCTTCGCCGCCATGAGCGTGATGACCCCGCGCACGGTGCTGTCGTTCTCCACCCAGCCCGGGCAACTCGCCAACGACGGCATCCCCGGCGCAGGCTCGCCCTATGCGCAGTCGGTGGCGCGCGCACTCAGCCAGCGCACCGTGCCCATCGACCGCGCACTCTCGATGCTCAGCGGCCAGACCGCGCAGGGCGGCCTGCCCTGGCGCATCGGCCGCCTGGGCGATGACACGACGTTCTAGGCGAACGGCACGCTTTCGCTGAGCCGCACGCCGCCGCCTTCGTCGCGCACCTGCAGCAGGGCGCGGCGCGCCTCCCAGTCGATCTCGACGACGCCGAAGTTGCGGCCGCGCCAGGCGCTTACGCGGCGGTCGTTCGGCGGCAGCACGTCCCACACCTCTGTGAGGCCCGACGACGTCAGATCGTAGAGCGGGGCAGCGCCCTCGCGGGCCATGCGCGTGATCTCGCCGTAGTGGACATCTCCCGACAGCAGGATCACGTTGCCGGCGTTCCCGATCGCCTTGTGAAGCCGCGCGAGATCGGCGGGAAAGCGCTCCCACGCCTCCCAGCCCGTGCCGCGCGACAGCACCTGCAGGCTTGAGCCGATGAGGCGCAGCGCGGCGGGTTTCTGCAGCTCCGCTTCCAGCCAGTCCCACTGCGCGGAGCCGAGCATCGTGGCCCCGTCGTACTCTTCGTACTTGTAGGGGCCGGCGATGGCTGAATCGCGGAACAGCTTGCCGGCGATGTAGCGGCCGGCCATCGCGGGAAAGCCGCCGGGCGTGTGCAGCGTGGTGCGGTTGAAGCGCAGGTCCGGCAGGATGATCTGCACGTCTCGGCCGGGCGGGCCGACGATGGTGCTGGTGTAGATGCCGTCGGGGCGCGTGCGGCGCGGGCTGTCGGGGGCCACATCCCAGAAATCGCAGAACGCAGCGCGGCTCTCGTGCTTCATGGGAAATTCGCCGCCGCCGTCGTTCTTGCCGAAGTCGTGATCGTCCCAGATCGCCAGCAGCGGCGTGGTTTCCTTCAGCTTGCGGAAGCCCGGCTTGGCGGCGAGCATCGCGTACTTGTCGCGCAGCACCTTGGGATCGCGCGTGTCGCCGTACACGTTGTCGCCGAGGAAGACGAAGAGGTCCGGCCGCGCGGCGAGCACCGCTTCCCAGATCGGCTGGTCCTTGTTCTGGCGCGCGCAGGCGCCGAACGCGAGACGCGTGAGCGGCTTTGCGTCTTCGGCGCGCACCTGCGTGGCGACGGCGAGTGCGGCGGCGCCGGCGATGGCGGCGCGGCGTGTGGGAGCCTGACTCATGGGGTCCCCTTGAGGACACGGCCCGCGACCGCATCGAGTTTCGCCGCCAGCACGCCTGAGCGCGCCTCCGGCGCGGTGATCAGCGCGTAGTCGAGGCAGGTGTCGATGGGGCTGGGCGTGCGCGGGGCGGCAGCGAGCGCGGCCGTGAGATGGGCGAGCAGCGCCTTGGCCTTGCCGGCGTTCGCGTGCAGCACTTCCAGCACGTTGGTGACGGAGACGGCTTCCGTCTCCTCGCGCCAGCAGTCGTAGTCCGTCACCATGGCGACCGACGCGTACGGCAGCTCCGCCTCGCGGGCGAGCTTGGCTTCGGGCATGTTGGTCATGCCGATCACGTCGCAGCCCCAGCTGCGGTAGAGCTTCGATTCCGCGAGCGAGGAGAACTGCGGACCTTCCATCGCCAAGTATGTGCCGCCCTCCGCAACCGGCGCGCCCGCCTTGCGCGCCGCGTCCGCCGCCAGCGCCGACAAGCGCGGGCACGTGGGATGCGCCATGGACACGTGCGCGACAATGCCTTCGCCGAAGAACGACTTCTCGCGCGCGAACGTGCGGTCGATGAACTGGTGCACCAGCACGAAATCTCCCGGGGCATGTCGCTCCTGCAGCGATCCGCAGGCCGACAACGACACCACGTCCGTGACGCCGCAGCGCTTCAGCGCATCGATGTTGGCGCGGTAGTTCACGTGGCTGGGCGAAAGGCGATGGCCGCGCCCGTGCCGCGGCAGGAACACCACGCGCACACCGTTCAGCACGCCGTCGAACACCTGGTCCGACGCCGGGCCCCAGGGGCCCTCCACCGTGCGCCATGCGCCCTCGATGCCGGGAATGTCGTAGAGGCCCGAGCCGCCGATGACGCCGAGTGTCCAGGTGGTCATGCCGTTGCCCCCTTGGCGCGCTGTCTCTGATGAGGACCGCCGGCGCCCTCGCCGGCACACGGTGGTTCCGCTTGCACGGCCGGGCCGGCGAGGGCGCCGGCGGTCCTACTCACGACGACCGGAGAGATTTCACGCATCGCTCTGCCCCGGCCGCCAGCGCGTCTGCGCGGCCCAAGCTTCCGCCATGCGCAGCGTGACCGCCACGAACGGGCGCTTAAGGTCCGCGTAGGCGCGCTCGTCCTTCACGTGCGTGGCGAGGCCGAGCTTGAGCGCACCGTACTGCGCGCACGCCATGGCGTCGGCGCGGAGGAAATCACGCAGCAGCAGCGCGATGCGTGCGGCGGCGGTGCCGGCTTCGCGCACGTGCAGGTGCACGTGACGGCCGCCTTCGGGCTCACGGAAGAACAGCTGGTCCCAGCAGTCGGGATCGTCGGGATAACCCGCCACGGGGCGGGCGCCACGCTTCTCGGGCCGGTGGCGGAAGCCGGCGGCGGCGAGCGCGTCGATCACGGCCTGCGCCTCGTCGAGATCGAACGCCAGCGCCTGGATATCGAGCGCGTTCTTGGCGGCGAGGCCGGGCACGGCGGTGGAGCCCACGTGGTCGATGTCGAGCACCAGGCCATCGAGGATCTCGCGCACCCGCGCGGCCCACATCCGGCCTTCCTGCAACCACTTCGGATCGTGCGGGAGGACCAGCGCCTTCCTGCTCATGCGGCATCCCGTAACAGACGGGCCGCATCCCGGCAGGATGCGGCCCGTTGAGTTTAGCAGGCGCTACGCGCCGGCGTCAGTGCTTCACGTCGCGCCACACCTGGCGATACGCGGCATAGAGCAGGCCGGCGAGGATCGTGAGGTAGATCAGCACCGCGAGACCCGTCTGCTTGCGTTCGGCAGCCTTGGGATCGGACGCCCAGGTGAGGAAGCTCACCACGTCGCGGGCCATCTGGTCGGGCGTGGCGGGCGTGCCGTCCGTGTAGGCCACCCGGTCGGGCAGCAGCTGCGGCGGCATCGAAATCCAACCGCCGGGGAAATATGGATTGTAGCTGAGGTTTGCCGCACCGCCCGGGGGCTGCTCGCCTTCCGGCGGATCGACGTAGCCGGTCAGCAGGGAGTGGACGTAGTTCGAGCCGTCGTGCCGGGCCTTGATGATGACCGACAGATCCGGCGGCGCCACGCCGTGGATGGCCTTGGCCTCATAGGGGTTGGTGTAGGGGCTGACGAAGCGGTCCGACGGGCGCGCCGGGCGGGTGACTTCCTGGCCCGTGGTGGGGTCGATCTCGGTGATCTGGTACTCGGCGGCGATGGCGCGCACGAAGGGGTTGTCCGCCGCAGGCACCAGCTTGCCGCCATGGTGCGGCGGACCGAGCTTCACGTCCTCCCACGCCCCGGTGGCGGCGTTCAACCGACCGGACGCCACGAACGGACCGCCCTTCTCGCCGAGGTTGCGGTAGGTCAGGTGGTCCAGCGTGTGACAGGCGGCGCAGACTTCCTTGTATATCTGGAAGCCGCGCTGCACGGAGGCCTGGTCGAACGACCCGAGGGGGCCGTCGAAGGTCCAGTCGATCTTGTGCGGATGGAGGGCCTCGGCGGCGTGGACGGCGGGCGCCGTCATGACGCCGAGCGCGCCGACCACCGCCGCCATGCGCGCGAACGCCGAAAGGGCCCGATGTGCGATCGCCATGATGTCAGGCCTCCCGGTCCGGCGCAGCGGCCGCGGCATGCTTCGCGCCGATGGCCTTGGCGATGGTTTCCGGCACGCGGCCGGGCGTCTCGCGCAGGCCGAGGATCGGCAGGATGAGCAGGAAGAACGCGAAGTAATACAACGTCAGCAGCTGCGAGAACTGCGTGACCTTGAACTGGAACGGCGTCGTCACGGTGCTGGACTGCGGGGCGGCGCCGGCGGCGACGACCTTGGCCTTCTCCTTCTCAAAGGCTTTCTCGGCGGCCTCCAGCGTGACGCCCGCCCCGACGTAGGTCTGGGCGGCGCCGCCCGGGCCCGTGGCCTGACCTTCGATGCGGAACGACGAGGACTGCCATATCACCTTGTCCGGCGATTGCCCGCCGGCCCAGCCCAGTGCGCCGCACACGACCACGAAGATCACGAAGAAGATGCGCGCCAGCGGGCGATACCGCATGGAGCGGACCTTGGAGGTATCGAGCCACGGCAGCGCCACCAGCACGCCGATGGCGCCGACCATCAGCAGCAGCCCGCCGAGCTTCGCCGAGATGGGGCCGATGGAGAAATCGATGGCGCGCAGGATCGCGTAGAACGGCAGCAGGTACCATTCCGGCACGATGTGCGGCGGGGTCTTCAGCGGATCGGCGGGGATGTAATTGTCCGGGTGCCCCAGCGCGTCCGGCAGGAAGAACACGAACGCGGCGAACATCAGCACGAAGAACGCCACCGACACGAGATCCTTCACCGTGGCGTAGGGCGTGAACGGGACGGTGTCGGCCTTGTCCTTCACTTCCACGCCGTCCGGGTTGTTCTGGCCGGTCACGTGCAGCGCCCAGACGTGCAGGATCACGAGGCCGAAGATCACGAACGGCAGCAGATAGTGGAGCGAGAAGAAGCGCGTGAGCGTGGGATTGTCGATGGCGAAGCCGCCCATCAGCCACTGCTGGATGGGCGTGCCCACGATCGGCACGGCCGTGAAGAAGTTGGTGATGACGGTGGCGCCCCAGAAGCTCATCTGGCCCCACGGCAGCACGTAGCCGAGGAACGCGGTGATGATCATCGCAAGGTAGATGGCCACGCCGATGATCCACAGCAGTTCCCGCGGCGCCTTGTAGGAGCCGTAGTAGAGCCCGCGGAACATGTGGATGTAGACCGCCAGGAAGAACATCGACGCGCCGGTGGCGTGGATCGACTGGATCAGCCAGCCGAACGGCACATCGCGCTTGATGCGCTGGACGCTGTCGAAGGCGAGATCCACCGACGCGGTGTAGTGCATGGCCAGCACGATGCCGGTCACCACCTGCGTGATGAGGCAGAGCGTGAGGATGGCCCCGAACGTCCAGAAGTAGTTCAGGTTCCGCGGCGTGGGATAATCGATGAAGCTGTCGTGCATCAGCCGCATGACGGGCAGACGCTTGTCGAGCCACTGCTCGAAGCCGCTCTTGGGGACGTAGGTGGACGGTCCGCTCATGATCCTATCCGATCTTCACGACTGTGCCGGAGGTATATGTGTAGGGCGGCACGATCAGGTTCTGCGGCGCAGGGCCGCTGCGAATGCGCGCCGCAGTATCGTAGACCGACCCGTGGCAGGCGCAGAGCCAGCCGCCGAACGAGCCGCCGCCGAACGTGGGCACGCAGCCGAAGTGCGTGCAGGACGCCTCCACTACGAGATACTCCGCCTTGCCGGGCTGGCCGTTGGCTTGGATCACGCGGTCCGCGTCTGTCTGCGGATCCCGCATGGAGGCCGCGTCGTCCTTCTTGGCGGCGGCGATCTCGGCGGGCGTGCGGTGGCGGATGAACACCGGCTTGCCGCGCCAGAAGATCACCACCTGCTGGCCTTCCGGCACCTGCGCGAGGTCGTACTCGGTGGCCGAGAGGGCCAGCGTGTCGGCGGCGGGCGACATCTGGTCGATGAAGGGCCACGCCACTGCGGCCACGCCCACAGCGCCCATGGCGCCGGTGGCCACGTAGATGAAGTCCCGCCGGGTCGGCTCGTCGCCGGCCGTTTCGGCGTTTGCGGCTGGACTCGCGTGATTGGCCACGGATGACCCCCAACTCTTGACAAGGATGCGAAGCTTCACCGCGGGTTTTGCGCGCAAAGCCGGGAAGATGGGGAGACCCCGGGCCAGCGGCGCGTCGCCGCAGTCCTTCAGCCCCCCCCGCGGATCGTTGGAGGCCGTACCGTGCGTCTCGCCCTTTATCAACCGGACATGCCCCAGAATCTGGGCGCAGCCATGCGCGTGGCGGCGTGCCTTTCGACCCCGCTCGACATCATCGAGCCCTGCGGCTTCGCGTTGACGGACAAGGCGTTGCGCCGGGCGGCGATGGACTACGGCGACCGCTGCGCGGTGGCGCGCCACGACGGGTTCGCCCAGTTCCTCGCCGCCCCCGCCCGGGCCGCCGGACGCCTGGTGCTGGTGGAGACGGACGGATCGTCGCGCCTGCACGATTTCCGGTTCGCCGCCGGCGATACCCTGCTGCTCGGACGCGAAAGCGCGGGCAGCCCGCCGGAGGTCTACGTCGCCGCCGCCGCCGTGGTGCGCATCCCGCTGGCGGCGGGATTGCGGTCGCTCAACGTGGCGGTGGCCGGGGCTGTGGCGTTGGCCGAGGCGCTGAGGCAGACAGGAGGCTTCGAGGACTTTCCATGACCCAGCTTCCCGAGACCGCCAAACCCGCCGCCAGCGCCTGGTTCGAAGGCCTGCGCGACCAGATCTGCGCCGCCTTCGAGGCGCTGGAGGATGCCGCCCCCGCAGACCTCTACCCCGGCTCCCCCGGGCGGTTCGAGCGCACCCCGTGGAAGCGCGGCGGCGCGGGCGAGGAGCTGGGCGGGGGCGTGGCCTCCATGATGCGCGGGCGGTTCTTCGAGAAGGTGGGCGTGCACACCTCCACCGTCCACGGCGCGTTCAGCCCGGACTTCGCCAAGCAGGTCAAAGGCGCGGGCGAGGACCCCCGCTTCTGGGCCAGCGGCATCAGCCTCATCGCCCACCTGCGCAACCCGCACTGCCCGGCGGTGCACATGAACACCCGGATGCTGGCGACGACGGAGTGGTGGTTCGGCGGCGGCGGCGACCTGAACCCCACGCAGGACTACCAGCGCGACCAGGCCTTCGAGGACGCGGTCAGCTTCCATGGCGCCTACAAGCGCGCCTGCGACGCCCACGGCCAGGCGCTGTTCGAAAAGTATAAGGCGTGGGCGGACGAGTACTTCTGGCTGCCGCACCGCCAGGAGCACCGCGGCGTCGGCGGCATCTTCTACGATCACCACAACACCGGCGACTGGGGAAAGGACTTCGCCTTCACGCAGGACGTGGGCCGCGCCTTCCTCGAAGCGTACCTGCCGTTGCTGAACAAGCGCATGACGCAGCCGTGGACGCCCGCCGACCGCACCGAACAGCTCATCCGCCGCGGCCGCTACGTGGAGTTCAACCTGCTCTACGACCGCGGCACCATCTTCGGCCTGAAGACCGGCGGCAACATCGAGAGCATATTGAGCTCGATGCCGCCAGAAGCGATCTGGCCTTGAGGGCCTGATTGCGAAGCCTGCGCTGTGTCGTGTGCATTGGCCCGCAGGGCGTAATGCACCGCACGCGGCGGGGCCTGCAGTTCACGCCCCTTCCTTCGCCTCGATCGCGCTCGCACGCACGAACGCCTCGCGCGCCCGCGCGCGGCCGGTGAATTCCTCGAACGCCGGCAGCTTGTCGATCAGGCCGAACTGCATGCCGAAGCTGAGCGAACTGGCGATGTAGAGGTCGGCGGCGGTGAAGCCGGCGCCGAGCAGCCATTGGCCTGGAGTCATGGCGGACGCGAGCGCCTTCTGTGCGCGATCCATGTCGCCCCAGCCGGCCTGCTGGGTGTTCACTGGCGCCTTGTGCATCCGCTCCATCATCGCAGGCTCGATGACGCCGGCGGGAAACAGCATCCATTGCAGGTAGCGGCCGCGGGCAGGATCGGAGGCGGCAGGGGCGAGAGCCTTACCGGCCGCCTTGTCCGCGAGGTACAACAGGATCGCGCCATTGTCGCCGAACCGCGCGTCCCCGTCCTCGAGCGCCGGCACCTTGCCCATGGGATTGACCGCGAGAAGCGCCGCATTCGGGTGCTCCGCCGCGCGGATGTCGACGCGCTCCAGCGTGTAGGGCAGGCCCGTTTCCTCCAGCATCCAGAGAGCCGTGAATGACCGCGTCCGCGGACTGTACCAGAGCTTCATGGCGACCTCCTGCCTTGACCGGAGTATCGGGCACGCGATGCGACAAGGCTAGGTTTTTGGCGGCGCGGGAGCCGTCGGCGGCATCGGCGCCGTGGCCGCGGGGGCCTTGGTCTCGCCGGTCACCTGCCCCGCGTCCTGCAGCGCATCGCCCACGCTGGCCGCAAGCGCCTTGGGGTCCACGATCTGGTAGCCGGCGGGCACGCCGAACAGCGCAGGATCCTGCGGGCCGCGGGTGATGCTGGCCGCACGCCAGATCACAGTCTGACTTTCGGTGACTTCAAGCACGATGCCGTCGGCGGTGATGCACGCCACGCGCGCGACGCCTTCGGTGGCCTCGCGCGGCGTCCAGCGGGCGCCCTTCTCCCCGGCAACGGTGCAGGGCCCCAGACTCTTGGCGTTGGCCTTGCCGAGGGACACCCAGGATTCCTCGATGGGCTTCGGCGCATCCTCATCCTCGATCCGCACCGCAGTGCCGGCGGCGGGCGCGACGGCGACAGCCGCGGGCGCCGTGGCGGCGGGAACAGCGGCCGGCGCACCCGGCGTGGCTGCAGGCGGCGCGGCGGCGGGTATCGCCGCAGGCGCGGGCGTGACGGTGGACACCGCCGCCGCCGGCGTGACGATGTAGGATTCGCCGGACATGCTGTCGTGCACGATGGACACATTGCCCCGGCCCGCCATCACCGTCTCGACCCGCATTTTGCCGCCATCGCGGTAGATCGTGGTGTTCACGGGGGCGGCGCCATCGCTGGGCGCCGCGGTGCCGGTCATGGAGTAGGCCGCATCGCCGAACTCGGGATAGGCCGGTGCGCCGATGCCGCAGGCGATCAGAAGCGCCGAAGCGGAGACGCAGGCGAGAAGCGAAGGAAGGCGCATGATGGGGGACCCGTGTGTGGCGTCTGCGGGAAACGCCGGGCGCGCACGGACGTTCCAGCCCGCGCCGCGCGCATTTGTTCCCTGCTAAGCCAGGCCCTGCGCCACCGCCTTCAGCCGCTCCACGATGGAGAGGCGATCGTCGGGAAAATCGGCGTCGATCCACCACGCCTCCACCTCGCGGCGCACCTCCCCCACCTTCGGGCCCGGCGCCACGCCGGCGGCGAGGATGTCATCGCCCGTGAGCGCGAGCGTGGGGCGCACGTACGTGTCGGCCAGCGCCAACAGCGCGCGCCACTGGGAGGCCTTGCGCGGATCGTTCTCCGTCGCCCACGCCCGCAGCGCGCGGTCGCGGAACGTCTCCACGCCGAGCGCATAGAGCGCGCGGCGCAGCTCCCGCATGGACAGGAAGGACACGATGCGCGGCGCATCGCCCGTGGCGGCGACGAGACGCTGGCGTTCGTCGTTGGACGACTTCATCCGCTGCGCGAAGGCCCGGGCGGCGGCCTCATCGGGAAGCGCGGCGGCGATGCGCGACAGCGCATCCTGCGGCAGCATCAGGTCGCGCTCGATGCCGACGAGGGCGTGCACGCGCGCCATGTCCGCCGCCTCGGGCGCCACGCGCGCAAGAATGCCCGCGCCCTCCATCCCCGCCAGCGCGCGGCGCGGATCGGGCGCGGCGAAGAGCTTCTTCAACTCCTTCCACACCCGCTCCGCCGACAGCACATCGAGCCCCGCCTGCAGCGCCGTGCACGCCGCAAGCCCCCGCGCGTCGAGCGCGCCGCCGCCATACCAGGCGGAAAACCGGAAGAAGCGCAGGTTGCGCAGGAAATCCTCGCGCAGGCGCGTTTCCGCATCGCCGATGAAGATGATGCGCCCTGCGCGCGCATCCTCCAGCCCCCCGCCCGTGGGATCGAACACCGCGCCCGCCGCATCGGCGTAAAGCGCGTTCAGGCGGAAATCGCGCCGCGCCGCATCCTCCTCCCAGCTCTTCGTGAACGCCACGGTGGCGCGCCGGCCATCGGTGGACACGTCGCGGCGCAGCGTCGTGACCTCGAACGGCACGTGGTTCGCGATGACGGTGACGGTGCCGTGATCGATGCCCGTGGGCGCCACGGCGAACCCCGCTGCCTTCGCGGCGGCGATGGTCTCGTCCGGCGTCAATTGCGTGGCGATGTCCACGTCGTCCACCGGATGGCCCATCAGCGTGTTGCGCACGCAGCCGCCCACGAAGCGCGACCCGCCCGGCAGCACCGCCTCCAGCGCCGCCGCCACGGCTTTCGTCTCGGGTGCGGTGAACCAGCTGGCGCCGGCGATGGAGGTCATGGGGTTTTCACCGGCGATGTCACGGGCGCGGCCTCCAGCGGCGGCGGATCCTGCGGGCGCGCCACGATGTGCGGTTCGCTGAGCGCCGCCAGCGCGAACGCCTGCACCGCCAGCACGGCGCCGGCGATGAACAGGATCGCCATCGGCCAGGCGCGCTTGCCCGTCTGCCGGTTGAGCGCGCGATAGATGGCGAACACCGCGAACGGCAGCGCAAACGCCAGCACCGGCACGAGAAACCGGCGCATCACGGGCGGTCGTCCCCGTAGAGGCGGTCATGCAGCGCCTTCAGGATGCCCGCCGTGGCGCCCCAGATGTAGCGGCCCTCCCACGGCATGGCGTAGTACTCGCGCCGCAGGCCCTGATACTCGCGCGCATGACGCTCGTGGTTGGCGGCGTCCATCAGGAACGACAGCGGCGTCTCGAACACGTCATCCACCTCCCGCGGGTCCGGCCGGAGGTCAAACCCCGGCGCGATGAATCCCAGCACGGGGGTGATGATGTAGTTGGTGCCGGTGCGATAGGCCCCGAAGCCGCCGAGCGGGGTGACGAACTCCGGCGCGATGCCGGTCTCTTCGTAGGTCTCGCGCAGCGCAGTGCCCACGTGATCGGCGTCGCCCGCCTGCACACGGCCGCCCGGGAAGGAGATCTGCCCCGCGTGGGACGGCATGTTCGAGGACCGCAGCGTCAGCAGCACCGTGAAGCCGTGCGGCCGGCGCACGATGGGCGCGAGCACCGCAGCGGGCGTGAGCGCAGCGTCCGCGGGCGGCGCCGCCTCGGGGTTGAGATCGAAGTCCGACCGTGAGGCCGATCCGGACAGCCGGTGCAGCGGATCTAGGCGCGTGCGGGCGCGATGTTCGAAGTCTTCGTCGAAGGTCATGGCGCGTGCACCCCGGGGAGATGCGCATTGGCCGGCCCCAGCGGAAAGAACGCGCCCTGGCTCCATACGCCCAGCCGCGGCCCGTCGGGCGTGGCCTCCTCCACCGCCCAGCCCACCAGCTCATAGAACGGCGCGCGCAGGATGCGGGCTTCGAGCCGCCCGCGCACCAGCACGTACGGCCGCGGCGCGCCGTCCCGCATCTCGACCCGGATCGGGTTGTCGGGCCCCGCCGCCGCCACATCTCCCATGTTGGTGGTGAAGGCGATGACCTGGTCGGGCCCGCCGCCTTCCCGGTCCGCCCGCACCGCGAGGAAGGGCGCATCGGACACGGTCACGGAAACCTTCTCCACCGGGGTGACCAGATAGGTGGTCCCGTCGGCGTCCTTGCGCAGGATCGAGGCGAACAGCCGCACCAGGCTTTCGCGCGTCATGCGCACACCCTCGTGCTTCCATGTGCCGTCGGCGAGTATCTCGATGAAGCTGTCGCCGCAGAAAGGCGGGTCCCAGCGGTCCACCGGCGGCGTTCCGCGCGGGGCGCCACTTGACGCCTCGCGCTGGAGGGCGGCGATGAATTCGGCGACGCTCATTCCGGGATCGGCCTCAAAACCGCCCACCAGTTAGGCACGTTCCCCCGGCGGGGCAACGTGACGCCCCACCCGCAAGGACGACCACCGCATGGACCCATCCCCCGAACAGCTTGTGGCCGAGGCCGAACGCGCCGGCGCCGCCCTCCAGCGCGTCCGCGCCGAGATCGGGCGCACCATCTTCGGCCAGGAGCGGGTGGTGGAGCTGGTGCTGTCGGGGGTGCTGGCCGGGGGCCACGTGCTCCTGGTGGGCGCACCGGGTCTCGCCAAGACCAAGCTGGTGGCGGCCACTGCCACCGCCCTGGGGCTGGACTGGGGCCGCGTCCAGTTCACGCCGGATCTCATGCCCGCCGACATCATCGGCTCCGAAATCCTCGACCAGACCGCCACAGGCCAGCGCGCCTTCCGCTTCGTGCCCGGCCCGATCTTCACCCGCCTGCTGATGGCCGACGAGATCAACCGCGCCAGCCCACGCACGCAGTCCGCCCTGCTGCAGGCGATGCAGGAGCATCAGGTGACCGTGGCCGGCCAGGCCTACGCGCTGCCCGAGCCATTCCACGTGCTGGCGACGCAGAACCCCATCGAGCACGAGGGCGCCTATCCGTTGCCGGAAGCCCAGCTTGACCGCTTCCTGCTGCAGGTAGACGTGCCCTACCCCGACAAGGAGACCGAGCGCCGCATCGTGGTGGAGACCACCGGCATGGCCGAGCAGAAGCCCACCGCGGTGCTCGACGCCCAGGGCCTGATCGCCATCCAGAACCTCGTGCGCCGGATGCCCGTGGGCGAAAAGGTGCTGGCCGCCATCGTCGATCTCGTGCGTTCCGCACGGCCCGGCGCCTCCGCCGATCCGCGGGTGAACCAGCATGTGGCCTGGGGGCCTGGTCCCCGCGCCGGACAGGCGCTGATGCTCGCCGTGCGCGCCCGCGCGCTTCTGCGCGGCCGCCTTGCGCCGGCGCTGGACGACGTGACCGCCCTCGCGCGCCCGGCGCTGGTGCACCGGATGGCGCTGTCCTTCGGCGCCCGCGCGGAAGGACTCGATGTGGAAGGCCTCGTGGACGATCTGGCGTCGAGGGCGGCTTGAGGATGGACCGTACCGCCGGCTTCAGCCGGCCTCTTGTCGCCGCCGTTCGCCAGCTGAAGCCGGCGGAACGAAGATGACCCCCCGCGCGGAAGCTGAATCCCTCGCCGGATTCCTGCCGGGCGTGCTGCTGGAGGCGCGCCGGCTTTCGGCCGCCGCGCCGGGCGTGCACGGGCGCCGCCGCGCCGGCCCCGGCGAAGCGTTCTGGCAGTTCCGCGACCACCGCCCCGAGGACGGCGCCCGGCTGGTGGACTGGCGCCGCTCCGCGCGCGGCGAACGCCTCTACGTGCGCGAGCGCGAGAAGGAAGCGGCGCAAAGCGCGCTGTTCTGGATCGATCCCGCACCCGGCTTCCACTGGAAGTCCGATGGTCCGTGGCCCACGAAGGCGCGGCGCGCGCTGGCGCTGTCGCTGGCGGCGGGCATCCTGTTTTCCCGCGGCGGCGAGCGCATCGGCGCCCTCGGCATGCCGCCCCGCGCAGGCGCGCGCGCCGTGGAGCGGCTGGCGCTCGATCTGTCGCTGCATAGCGCAGCCCACCCGCCGGCGCCGCCGGCGCGGTCTGCGGTGATCTTTGCGAGCGATTTCTACGCGCCGCCGGAGGAGTGGCGCGAGCGCCTGCGCGCGGCAGCCGGCGTCGCCGCCACCGGCGTGCTGCTGATGATCGCCGATCCGGCGGAAGAGGATTTCCCCTACCGCGGCCGCACACAGTTCGAGGAGCCGGGCGGCGGCGCCATGAAGACGCTGTTCGGGCGCGCCGAAGCCGCGCAGGCGGAGTACGCCGGCCGGCTGGCGGCCCATCGCGCCGCGATCCGCACCACCGCGCAGGCGGCGGGCTTCGTGCCCATTCTCCACCGCACTGACCGCAGCGCCGGCCCCGCGCTGAGCCTGCTCATGGCGGCGCTGGAGGAACGGCGATGAGCGCATGACCTTCGGCCCGTTCTTCTTTGCGGCGCCCGCGGCGCTGCTGGCCCTGCTGGCCCTGCCTGCGCTGTTCTTTCTGCTGCGCGCGACGCCGCCCACGCCGCAGCGCGTGGTGTTTCCGCCGCTGCGCATCCTGCTGGGCATCCGCACCGAGGAAGAGGCGCGCCGGCGTGCGCCGCTGTGGCTGGTGCTGTTGCGCGCGTTCGCCGCGGCACTCGCGATCCTTGGCTTTGCACGCCCGAGCCTTGCGCCCGAAGCCGCGGCGATGGCGGCGGGATCGGGGCCCACCCTCATCGTCATGGACGACGGGTGGACCAGCGCGCCGTTCTGGCCGATGGCGAAGGCCGCCGCCGAAAGCGCCATCGCCGACGCCGAGCGCGCCGGCCAGCCCGTGGCGATTCTGCGCACCACGCCCGAGCGCACGCCCCCCGCCGCACCCGACATCGACGCCGCCGCCGATGCACGCGCGAAACTTTCCCGCCTCGATCCCAAACCGTGGCGGCCCGACCGCAAGGCCGCGCTGGACCGGCTGAACCTCGCGCAGGGCCAGTTCGCCCGCATCGTGTGGATTTCCGACGGCGTCGGCGACGATGGCGCACGCGCCTTCGCCGAGGCGCTGAAGCTGCGCGGCCCGGTGCTGGTGCGCTCGCCGCCGCGCACCGCGCGCGCACTGATCTCCGGCGCCGCCACCGCAGACGGCATCGAGGCGCAGGTGCGCCGCGCACCGGGGGGCCCGGGCTCCGGCGCCATCGCCGCGGAGACGCTGGAAGGCCGTTCGCTGGGCGCCGCGGAGTTCCGCTTCACCGGCGGGGACACCATCACCGCGCGCATCGCCCTGCCCCCGGAGATCGCCTCGCGCGCCGCGCGCATCCGCATCGTGGGCGAAACCAGCGCCGGCGCCACGCGGTTGATGCCGGCGGGATCGGGGCGTGCGCTGGTGGGTCTCATCGACCAGGGCTCCAACAGCCAGCCGCTGTTGTCGGAGATGCACTACGTGGATCGTGCGATCCAGCCGTTCGCCACCGCCCGGCGCGGCGGCGCACGCCAACTGATCGAGCAGGGCGCGCAGGCGCTGATCCTGCCCGACGCCAGCCGTCTCGCCGCGCCGGAGCGCGCCGCCATCGATGCATGGCTCGACAAGGGCGGGCTCTTGGTGCGGTTCGCGGGACCGCGTCTCGCCAACGACGCCGACGAGCCGTTGCCCGTGCGGCTGCGCCCGGGGTCACGCACGCTGGGCGGCGCGCTGGCGTGGGAGAAGCCGCAGGGCCTGCAGCCGTTTCCCGCCGACAGCCCGTTCTTCGGCCTGTCGGCGCCGCCGGATGTGGCGGTGCGCCGGCAGGTGTTGTCGGAGCCCGCATCCGAGCGCGAGGCGCGCGTGTGGGCGCGACTAGCGGACGGCGCCTCCATCGTCACCGCCGCGCCGCGCGGCAAGGGACTGGTGGTGCTGTATCACGTGACGGCGGGCCCCGAGTGGAGCGACCTCGCGCTCTCGGGACTCTACGTGGAGATGCTGAAGCGCACGCTGGCGTTTGCGGGCCGCGCCACCAACGGCGCGCGCGAGGGCGACGCCAGCGGCCCGTTCCTGGCGGAGCGCTTGCTCGACGGCTTCGGCGCCCTGCGCGCGCCCGATGTGGACGCCCAGCCGATCCCCGCCACGGCGTTCACCGCCGCCGCCGCATCTCCGGCCACGCCGCCCGGACTTTATGCGCGCGCCGGCGGGACCGCCGCCGCCATCGACGCCGCGCGGCCCGACGAGACGCTGAGCGAACTCGCCCTGCCCGCGGGCGTCGCCCGCGCGGGCCTCGACGCCGCGCGCACGCGCGCGCTGGGCGGGGGCCTCCTGGGCTTTGCGCTGCTGGTGCTGGCCATCGACCTGTTCGTGGCGCTCGCGCTGGCCGGACGCCTACCGCGCCTGCCGTCGCGCGCACCGGCGGCGGCCGCGGCGCTGATTGCTGCGTTCATGATGGCGCCGGACGCCCACGCGCAGCGCGCGCGCGATCCCGCCGCCGACATGCACCTGGCCTACATCTTCACCGGCGATGCGCGCGCGGACCGCACGGCGCGCGCGGGCCTTGAGTCCCTCGCCGAGGAGTTGCGCAACCGCACCGCCGTGGAGCCCGGCCCCACCATGGGCGTCGATCCCGCGCGCGACGATCTCTCGCCGTACCCGATCCTCTACTGGTTCGCGCCGGAGACGCCGACGCGTCTCTCCGATGCGGCGGTGGCCAACCTCGACCGCTACATGCGCCTCGGCGGCATGCTGTTCATCGACACCCGCGACGCCGGCCGCGCGCGCGGCGCCGGTGCGGCGCCCGGGCC
Source organism: Alphaproteobacteria bacterium (assembly GCA_027488965.1). Classification (GTDB taxonomy): domain Bacteria; phylum Pseudomonadota; class Alphaproteobacteria; order Caulobacterales; family Aquidulcibacteraceae; genus VFBF01. Next base: position 52,168 of record JAIYAO010000200.1, on the reverse strand, counting down.
GGCGGCGATCATGCTGCAGGGCCTCGATGCGCCGCCGCTGGAAATCATCGGCGCCAACCACGTGCTGACGCGCGCGTTCTACCTTCTGCGCAGTTTTCCCGGCCGCTACCAGAACACCCGCATCTACGCAGAGACGGCCGCCGCCGCGGCATCGCGCGACGGGGTGGCCGCGCTGCTGGTGGGCGACGGCGACTGGGCGACGGCGTGGGTCTCCGACGCCAGCGGGCGGCCCATGGGCGGCATCGAGGACCGCCAGCACGAACTGGCGCTGCGCTTCGGCATCAACCTCGTGATGGTGGCGCTGACCGGCAACTACAAGGCCGACCAGGTGCACGTGCCCGCGTTGCTGGAACGCATGGGCGAGCAGCCGGAGCGGGCGCGTTGACCGCGGGCCGCATCGCCTTCGATCCGGCGCTGCCTTGGCTGTGGCTGATCGTCATCGCCGCGGGCGTGGCGATCGTGTGGCTGGGGTACGTGCTGCGCGGCGGCAAGGCGCCGGTGTCGCGCGCGCTGGGACTGGCGCTCATTCTCATCGGCATCGCGCAGCCGACACTGGTGCGCGAACGGCGCGAGGCCGCCGCCGACATCGCCGCCCTCATCATCGACCAGAGCGAGAGCCTTGGTCTCGCGGGCCGTCGCGACGCCGCGCGCGCCGCGGGCGAGAAACTTGCCGCGCAACTCTCCGCCGAACAGGGCCTTGAGGTACGCGTGCGCGAAGTGCGCGGCGGCCCGGACGGCACCGCCATCATCGGCGCGCTTGAAGAAGCACTGGCGGATGCGCCGCGCGAGCGTGTGGCCGGCGCCATACTCGTCACCGACGGGCAGGTGTCGGACGTGCCGGAGGACCTCCGCCGCCTGCGGGGCCTCGGGCCCGTGCACGCCCTCATCGTCGGCGACGCCGACCGCGGGGACCGCCGCCTTGAGCTTCTCGCCGCGCCCGCCTTCGGCATCGTGGGCGACCGCATCTCCATTGAGGCCCGCGTCGAGGACCCGCAACCCGGCGCCGCCGTGCCGGTGACGGTGACCATCGACGGCCAGGTGGTGCGGCGCGCCTCCGCCATCGCGGGCCGTCCCTTCCGTGTCGAGATCGTCACGCCCAAGCGGGGCGCGAACATGGTGGTGGTGGAGGCCGGCGCTGGACCGCAGGAGATCACGCTGGCCAACAACCGCGCCGCGTTCACGCTGGCGGGCGTGCGCGACCGGCTGCGCGTGCTGCTGGTGACGGGCGAACCGCATGCGGGCGCGCGCGTGTGGCGCAACCTGCTGAAGAGCGACCCCAGCGTCGATCTTGTGCACTTCACCATTCTGCGTCCGCCGGAGAAGCAGGACTTCACGCCGCTGGAGGAGCTTGCGCTCATCGCGTTTCCCACGCGGGAGCTTTTCGTGGATAAGCTGTCCGAGTTCGATCTCATCATCTTCGACCGCTACAAGCGCCGCTCCATCCTGCCGCCGGCGTACTTCGAAAACATCGCCCAGCGGGTGGAGGCGGGCGGCGCGTTGCTGGTGGTGGCGGGGCCTTCGGACGCGGGCTTCGACAGCGTGTTCCAGACACCGCTGGCCGCGATCCTGCCGTCGCAGCCCACCGGCCAGATCGTCGAGCAGATGTACCGCCCCGCGGAAACGGCGCTGGGCAGGCGCCATCCGGTGACGCGCGGCCTGCCCGATCCCGCCAACTGGGGCCGCTGGACCCGGCAGATCGATGCGCGCGCCTCGGCGGGACAGGTGATCCTGTCGGGCGTGGGCGAGCGGCCGCTGCTGGTGCTGGGCCGCGCCGGGCGCGGGCGCGTGGCGCAGCTGTGGAGCGACCAGGCGTGGCTGTGGTCGCGCGGCTACGACGGCGGCGGCCCGCACGCGGAGCTGCTGCGCCGCCTGGCGCACTGGCTGATGCAGGAGCCGGAGCTGGACGACGAACGTCTCTCGCTGCGCGCGACGCCCGACGGCGTGACCGCCGAGCGCGCCACACTGGGCGCGCCGCCGGAAAGCGTGGAGATCCTCGATCCCAAGGGCCAGTCCGTGCGCGCGCCGTTCACGGAGGCGGCCCCCGGCCTCTACCGCGCCACCGCGCCCGCGACGGAGCAAGGCCTCTACGAGGCGCGCCAGGGCAACCTGCGCGCCTTCGCGGCGGTGGGTCCGCTCAACCCTAAGGAGGCGGCCAACGTCAACGCCACCGACGCGATCCTCAAGCGCGTCAGCCAGGAGACGGGCGGCGCTGCGCTGTTCGTGGGCGAACGCGCCGACCGGCTGCCGGAGGTGCGGCGCACCGAGCGTGGCGCGAGCGCGCGCGGACCGGGCTGGATCGGGCTGGAGAAACGCGGCGCCTACACGGTGCGCGCGTCCGCCGCCGAGCCGCTGGGCCCCGGCATCGCCTGGGCGATGGCGGGATTGCTGCTGCTGATGTTCAGCTGGCGGCGCGAGGCGCGCTGACGGCGCCCGCAAGCCCGTCCAGCCCGCCTTCGCCGATGGCGCGCCACTGGAAGCGCCGCGCCTCCACGGGCCCGGGCAACGTCACACGGCCGGCCGGGATCTCGACGAAGCCGAACGGCGCGAACATGCGCGGCTGTCCCACTACAAGCACCGCGTGCGTCGCCGTCGCATCGCACGCGGCGAGCGCCGCCTCCACCAGCGCGGCGCCGAGCCGCTCGCCCTGCGCGTGCGGCGCCACCGCCAAAGGCCCGAGAAACAACGCGGGCGTTGCGCCCACGGCGATGCGGTAGATGCGGCAGCAGCCGACTGGCGCCGCCCCCTGCAGCGCGACGCGCGACAGAGTACGGTCCAGCAATCCAAACTCGCGCACCCGCTCGCTCACCTTCGCGAACCGGCCGGGGCCGAAGGCGTCGGTGAGCACGGCCTCGAGCGCCGCATCGTACGCGGCGTCGTCGGGGACGATGGCGATGGTCACGCTGCGAGATCGGCATAGACCGCGCGCGCCAGCTCGCCCCAGATCGGGTAACCGCGCGAGGGCATGAACTGCGTCATCAGCACCACGGACAGGCGTTGTGCGGGATCGCCCCACATGAAGGTGCCCGCCGCACCGCCCCAGAAGTACGATCCCGGCGGCAGTCCATCGCCGCTGGCCGCGGACGCCACACCCATGCCCGCGCCGAACTCCATGCCGTCTTCGGCCGATACGCCGCGCGGCAGCAGGTTCGACCGCGCGCGGCGCGCCGTGGCGCGCGACACCACCTGGCGGCCATCGAACACGCCATCGGCGGCGAGCATGGACAGGAACCGGTCGTAGTCGCGCGCGCTCGACACCAGCCCCCCGCCGCCGGAGGGATAGGCCGGCGGCGACAGGTACGGCGACTTGCCTTCCGGCTCGAGCGGGACGATGGCGCCGTCGCGGATCGAGTAGTTCATCGCCAGCCGCGCACGCTGGGATTCGGACACCGCAAACCCCGTGTCTGTCATGGCCATGCGGTCGAACAGCTTCTGGCGCAGGTAGGCCGAGAACGACATGCCGCTGGCGCGCTGGATCACGAGGCCGAGCAGGTCGAGCCCGACGCTGTACTGGTACTTCGCGCCCGGATCGGCGTTGAGCGGCTGCTGCGCGAGGCGGGCGCCGAACTCTTCCAGCGACGTGGGGGCGCCTTCGCGCGGCGTGGGGTCCCCCGGGTACAGGCCGGCGGCGCGATACCGGGCGCCCAGCGCATCGTCGTTGATGGCGTACCCGAGCCCCGCGGTGTGCGTAAGCAGATGGCGCACGCGCATGGGCGTGCGTGCGGGACGCAGGACATCGCCATCCAGCACCTTCAGGCTGGCGAACTCCGGCAGGATTTCGGCAACCGGCTGGTCGATGTCCAGCTTGCCATCCTCGATGAGCGCGAGCGCCGCGACCCCGGTGACGGGCTTGGTCATCGAATAGATGCGCCACAGCGTGCGCTCGTTGACGGCGGCGCCGCCGAGCGCGCCTGCGCCGTACGACAAGACGGAGACCTCCTGCCCGCGCCGGACAGTGACGCAGGCGCCGGCGAGCTTGCCCGCCGCCACATAGCCTTGCAGCAGCCCGGAGACGCCGGACCACGTCGGCGTCGCCTTGCCCCACGCGGGGCCCGCGAGGCCCGCGGCGGCGAGGCCGAGCAGGACGGCGCGCCGGTCCGCGAGCGCGGGAGGTGCGGCGGAGGACGTATCGGGCATGGGCGCTCCTTTCGGGGACGCGACGGGTAACGCGGGCGGCGGAAACTTCAAGCCCGCTCGCCTGCCCGCTTGTGCGGGCGAGCCGCTGACGGCAGTGTCGGCCCTTCCGATGCGGCTTCCCGATTTCTCCGTGTTCCAGCGGCCTGCGTTCGCACGGTTCTGGATCACCCGCGCCACGTATGTGCTGGGCTGGCAGATCCAGACCACGGCGCTGCTGTGGCATGTGCACCAGCTGTCCATCGCGGCCGGCAAGTCGGAGCGGGAGGCGGTGTTCGCCCTGGGCCTCGTGGGCCTGTTCCAGTTCGTGCCGCTGTTTGCGCTGTCGCTGGTGGGCGGGCAGCTGGCGGACCGCTACGACCGCAAGCTGATCCTTGCAATCTGCTATGCGGTGAAGTTCTGCATCGCCGTGGGCCTGGCGGCGGCCACGACGATGCTGCCGGCGACGACGATGATCAACGTGATCTTCGCCGCCGCGATGGTGAGCGGCGCGGTAAACGCGTTCCAGCCCGCCGCCGCGCAATCGCTGCTGCCGTCGCTGGTGCCGCGCGAGGCGTTGCCGCAGGCCATCGCGCTCAACTCCCTGGCGTTCACCACCTCCTCCGTGATGGGGCCGTCACTCGGCGGCGTGCTGCTGGCGCTGGGCGGGGCGCACCAGTCGGGCGTGCAGCTGGCGTTCATCGCCGCCGCGGTGCTGATCGGCATCGGCATCGCCGCGCTCATGGGCGTGGACGCGCCGAAGCGCGAGAGCGTGGAGACGCGCCGCACGCTCGATCTCATCGTGGAAGGCCTGCGCTACGTGCGCGACAACAAGATCGTGCTCGGCGCCATCTCTCTCGATCTCGTGGTGGTGCTGCTGGCGGGCGCGCAGGCGCTGATCCCCGTGTTCGCCGACCGCATCCTGCACACCGACGACGCGGGCTATGGCCTGCTGCGCGCCGCGCTCGCCATCGGGGCGGCGGTGACGGCGTTCGCCATCGCCGCCTATCCGCTGCGCCGCCACGTGGGTCGGTGGATGTTCGCCTCCACGTTCGTGTTCGCCGCGTGCACCATCGTGTTCGGGCTGTCCACGTCCTACTGGCTTTCCTTCACCGCGCTGGTGATCGCCGGCGCCGCCGACATGATCTCCGTGCAAGTGCGCCAGAGCCTGATCCAGCTGGCCACGCCCGATTTCATGCTAGGCCGGGTGGCGGCGGTGAGCTTCATCTTCATCTCCGCCTCCAACGAGCTGGGGGATTTCGAGGCGGGCGTGATGGGCGCGATCTTCGGGCCGGCGCTGGGCGTGGCGCTGGGCGGCGGGGCTGCGTTGCTGGCAGCGCTGTTGTGGATGTGGCTGTTCCCGGCGCTGGCGCGCGCCGACACGTTCGAGGACCGCGCCCTGGAGCAAAGTCGAGAGTCTGCAGCCGGGACGACCTCGTCCCGGCCGCCGCAGGGCGACGAGACCGTCACCGCGCCGGAGTCCCGCTAGATGCCGGTCGAGATCGCCATAGCCACAACACCGGTCGACGTCGCCGCCGTGGCCGATCTCTTCCGCGAGTACGTGTACCGGATCGGCCGCGAACTCGGCATCGACGTGGCCTACCAGGATTTCGCCGGCGAGATGGCGACGTTCCCGGACCGCTACGAACTGCTGCTGCTTGCGCGCGTGGAGGGCGCCGCCGCCGCCGCCATCGCGCTCAAGCGCCTGTCCGACACGGAGTGCGAGATGAAACGGCTCTACTGCCGCGATGCGTTCCGGGGCCTGGGCCTCGGGCAGACGCTCGTGGCGCGGCTCATTGAGGCCGCGCGCGGGCGCGGCTACCGCGTGATGCGCCTCGACACCCACGCCAGCATGGGCCCCGCGATCCGCCTCTACGAAAGCTTCGGCTTCCTGCCCTCCGAGCCGCACAACGTGCCGGGCAACCCGAGCACGATGTTCTTTGCGAAGGCGCTGTAGGCGGGGCGGCTTGACCGGCAGGCGGCCGGGATGTTGGGTCGGCGCAAATTCAGGAGGAAATCATGGGCGTACTTTCCGGCAAGGTGGTGGTGGTCACGGGCGGGGGCAACGGCATCGGGCGCGAGTGTGCGCTGCTTGCCGCAAAGGAAGGCGCGGCGGTTCTCGTGAACGATCTCGGCGGCTCGGTGGCGGGCGGCGACGAGGGCTCGGCCGGGCCGGCCGAAACCGTGGCGAAGGAAATCATCGCCGCCGGCGGCCGGGCCATCTTCAACTCCGACAGCGTCACCGACTACGACGCCGTGGCCGCCATGTTCGCGCAGGCCAAGAAGGAGCTCGGCGGGCTCCACGCCGTCATCAACCCCGCCGGCATCCTGCGCGACGGCATGTTCCACAAGATGGCCATCGCCGACTGGAAGGCCGTGATCGACGTGCACCTGCACGGCGCCTTCAACGTGACGCGCGCCTCGATCGAGCACTTCCGCGAACAGCAGGACGGCAGCTACGTGCTGTTCACGTCCACCTCAGGCCTCATCGGCAACATCGGGCAGGCGAACTACGCGGCGGCGAAGCTGGGCGTCATGGGTCTCTCGCGCATCATCGCCATGGAGGGCGCCGCCAAGAACGTGCGCTCCAACATCATCGCCCCGTTCGCGTGGACGCGGATGATCGCCACCATCCCGATCAAGGACGAGGCGTCCGCCAAGCGGGTGGAGCGGATGAAGAACGCCATGCGCGCCGACCAGGTGGCGCAACTCGCGGTCGCACTCTGCGCCGATGGCGCCAAAGACACCAACGGGCAGATCTTCGCGGTGCGCGGCAACGAGGTGTTCCTGTTCAACCAGCCCCGCCCCGTACGCGCGCTGGGCATGCTGGAGGGCTGGACGCCGGAAACGCTCATCAACCAGTGCCTGCCGGCGATGAAGGCGAACTATACCGACGTGGGCGCGACGGCTTCGGTGTTTCCCTACGACCCGGTCTGAGCCGCTGCCACCGTAACTTTCAGACCGCGTTCACCCCCATTAACGGGATGGAAACGGCGCGCGCGCGATTCTTGCGTCCTCGTCTTTCGCGAAGGATGCCGCCATGCGCGCGCTTGGTCTGTCTGTCACGCTGGCGCTGGCGAGCGCCGCCTGCGCCACCGCGCCGGCTCCGGTGGCCGTGGCCCCGCCCCGGGCGCCCGACATCGGCCCCGCCCCGCCGACGCTGGAAGGGCAATGGGCGCTGGCCATGGTGCGCGACGCGCCGCAGGGCATGAAGCTCGCCGCCTCGCTGAAGATCGAGGCCGACCGCGCCGAGGGCGTCACCGCCTGCACCGCCTGGACCGCCGACGCCCCCAACCTGGGCATGGACCTGCGCTTCGAGCGCCTCAACGGCCGCGAACAGGCGTGCGACGGCAACATGAAGGCCATCGAGGCCAAGTACCTCGAGGCGCTGAAGGAGGTGCGCATGGTGCAGATGCGCGCCGGCTACCTCGTGCTGATGGACGCGCGCGGCCGCGAACGCCTCTACTTCGCCCGCGGCGGCTAGCGCGCCGTCACGGCGCCGCGGACTCCACCACGATCCGCGCGCGCCGGCGCATGGGCACGGCCAGGCCCGCGTCCGTCACCGCGCCGCGTTCGCCGGTCGCCAGCAGCTGCATGGTCTCGCGCGACCACTTGAAGGTGTCCACGAGATAGTCCGCCATCACCTTGGCGCGCTGGGCGGAGAGTTCCGCGTTGGCGTCGTCGGGGCCCACCACGTCGGAGGAGCCCACGATGCGCACCTGCGTGATGGTGCATCCCGCGAGGCTTTTGCCTGTGAGGTCGATGACGTCGCGGGCGGCGCGGTCGAGCTCGATGGACTGCGCGTCGAAGTACACGTTCACGTCGCGCGTCCCGCAGGCGAGCGGGCCCGCAGCCGGCGCCTCCTTCTGGAGGGCGGCGCAACCGGCGAGACCCACGGCGAGGGCGGCGGCAAGAAGGAACCTGGGCGACATCGGATCTCCGGATCATGCAGCGCGGACGGACGCGCCCCACCTAAGCACACCCGGGGCGATTCCGCTAAAGCGCAGCCCCGCCGTTTGCGCCGTGAGCGCCCGCGGCTAACTTGGCGCGGGTATAGTGGGGGTCAGCGGCGATGTTCGAAACCTGGCTTGCGGACGACGCCGCCGGCCTGCGCGCGTGGCTTGTGGCGCGGACGCCGGAACTGCTGCACGACCCCATCGGGCAGGCGCCGGTGTGGGCGCTGGCTGTGTTGTCGGGCGTCGTGACGCTGGCGGCCCTGTGGGCCGTGGTCCAGCTGTTCGAGGCGGCGGCGAAGGCGGTGCGCTTCCTGCTCAATCCCGCCCGGGGCGTGAAGGAGATCGTGGCGCCGGAGCCGACAGCGAAAAAGAAGGATGTCGACGACCTCAAGACGCAGCTCGCGGCAGTCACGGCGCAACTCGACCGGCTGGCTGCGCAGAACGTGGCGGCGGGCGGCGCGCCGCTCGACGCGGGAGCCCGCCAGCGCCGGGACACAGCGGCGGCGGAGATTGTGGCGGAGGCGACGCCGGCGGCGAACGAAGCGGCCCGGGAACTGGCGGCCGGCGATATCGCCGGCGCCATCGCCACCCTGGAGCGGGATGCGCGCGGCGACATCGCGGCGGCAGCGGAGAAATGGCGGAGGATCGGGGCGTTGGTGCTGGGCGTGGATACGGCCAAGGCCCGCGCGGCCTACGAGGAAGCGTTCAAGCTGCAACCGAACGATTTCTGGACGTGTATCGAACTCTGTCGCCTGCGGCGGGAAGCCGGCGACCTGAACGCCGCCCGGGATGCGGCGCTGGCGGCCGAGCACGCGGCGGGCGACGAGCGGGAACGGTCCGTGGCGGCGGATGAGGTGGGCGACGTTCTGCGCGAGGGCGGCGACCTCGCCGGCGCAAAGGCACGCTATGAGGCGGGACTGGGCGTACGAGAGCGTCTCGCCCGCGACAATCCGGGTTCGGCTGAAGCACAGCGCGATCTGTCCATCAGCTATGAAAGGCTCGGCGACGTTCTGGAGGCGCAGGGCGACATCGCGGGCGCGATCGCACGGTACGCGCGGAGCCACCCGATCGCGCGGGCCATCGCGGACGCCAACCCGTCGCATCCCGGCCTCGCAAGGGATGCGGAGATTACGGAACGCAGGCTCGCCGAACTGCGGGCGAAGGTGATCGGCTGAGCATTCTGGCCTGAGGGGGTTACCCCACCCCTACCCCGTCACCCACGGCGCGCGCCCCGCGCCGAAGTGGTCGTGCAGGAAGTCGCTGAACACGCGCATCTTGCGCGGTGCGCTGCGGCCGGGGGGCGTCAGCAGGTGCAGCCACATCTCCGGGCCCGCCGTCCAGTCCTGCAGTACGGCCTCGATCTTGCCGGAGGCGATGTCCCGCCAGGCGATGAAATCCGGCTGGCGCGCGAGGCCGACGCCCGCGCACACCGCGGGCTCGATCGCGTCGGCGTTGTCGTAGGTAAGGCGGCTGTTCTCCACGCGCACGGACACGCGCTCTCCCGCGGCGTTCTCGAACCGCCAGAGGGAGGAGACGTTGGCGTAGCTGAAGCAGACGTGGCGGGTGAGATCCTCCGGGCGCTGCGGGCGGCCGTGGCGGTCCCAGTAGGATGGCGCGGCCACCACGTGCCCGCGCACGGGCGCAAGCTTGCGGGCCACCAGGCTTGAATCCTCCAGCGCGCGGATGCGAACGGCGGCGTCGTAGCCGTCCCCGATCAGGTCCACCGTCTTGTCGGCGAAGGAGAGGTCGAGGTCGATGTCGGGGTAGGCGGTGAGGAAGTCGGGCAGCAGGGCCGCGAGGTAGCGGACGCCGAAGGTGATGGGCGCGGAGATGCGCAGCCGGCCTTTGGGGGAGGAGCGCGCCTCCACGGCCTCGTCGCGGGCGGCGTCCGCCTCCTCGATGATGCGCTGGGCGCGGGCCAGCGTGCGCTCGCCGGCCTCCGTCAGGGCGGCGCGGCGGGTGGTGCGGGCCACCAGGCCCACGCCCAGCGCGGCCTCCAGCTCCGCCACCCGCTTGGAAACCGTGGCCTTGGACAGGCCGAGGTCGCGGGCCGCCTTGGAGAAGCTGCCGCTCTCGGCCACCCGGGCGAACACCACGAACAGGTCCAGCGACATCATCGATAGTGCCTTTCGGGAAACAATGCGTCTTTTCTATTCGCCTTGTTGATGCACCCGCAAGCGCTATCTCTCTCCCAAACCCAAGGAGCCTTCCCATGACCACCGTCGCCATCGTCTACCATTCCGGCTACGGCCACACCGCCGTCGTCGCCGAGGCCGTCGCGGACGGCGTGCGCACCGGCGGGGCCGAGCCCCTGCTGCTCAAGATCGAGACCGCCGGGCAGGACTTCACCGAGATGCTCGAGCGCGCGTCGGCGGCGGACGCCATCATCTTCGGCTCGCCCACCTACATGGGCGACGTGTCGTCGCCGCTGAAGGCGTTCTTCGAGGCGTCCTCGAAGGTCTGGATGCAGGGCGGCTGGCGCAACAAGGTGGCGGCCGGGTTCACCAACTCGCTCAGCCTCGCCGGCGACAAGGCCAACACGCTGGGCTCCATCTTCGTGCTGGCCATGCAGCACGGGATGATCTGGGTGGGCACGGGCATGGCGCCGGGCAATCCCAACGGCAACACCACGTCGGCGCCCGACGCGGTCAACCGCCTGTCGTACTCCGTGGGCCTCGCCACGCAGTCCGACAACGCCGCCCCCGACGTGACGCCCACCGCCGGCGACCGCGAAACGGCGCGCCAGTTCGGCGCGCGCATCGCCACCTACGCCGCGAAACTCAAGTCCTGACCGCACGCACCGCAGGAGACAACACAATGATCGACGTTCGCAGGTTCAATTCGCTCGGCACGTTCGACAACGACTGGCTGGCCGCGCGCTATCACTTCTCGTTCTCCGGCTACCACGATCCCAAGCGCACGCAGTGGGGCGCGATCCGGGTGTGGAACGACGATGCGATCCAGCCGAAGACCGGCTTCGCCCCGCACAGCCACGCGGACATGGAAATCATCACCTACGTGCGCGAAGGCGCGATCACCCACCAGGATTCGCTTGGAAACAAAGGCCGCACCGAAGCGGGCGACGTGCAGGTGATGAGCGCGGGCCGCGGCGTCACGCACGCGGAATACAACCTCGACGACGAGGTCACGCGCCTCTTCCAGATCTGGATCCTGCCGAAGACCCGCGGCGGCGAACCCTACTGGGGCGCGGCGAAGTTTCCGAAGGCCGAGCGCGCGGGCAAGTTCGTGACGCTCGCGTCCGGCTTCGGCGAGGACCAGGCGGCCGGCGCGCTGCCCATCCGCCAGGACGCCCGCGTGCTGGGCGCCACGGTGAAGGCCGGCGAGCGCACGAGCTACGATCTCGGCGCCGGGCGCAACGCCTACCTCGTGGTGGCGAAGGGCGCGGCGACCGTGAACGGCGTGGCGCTGGGCGAACGCGACGGCGCGGCCCTGCGCGACGAGCCGGTGCTGGACATCACCGCAAGCGCCGACGCCGAACTGGTGCTGGTGGACGCGCCTTAAGCACGCCCGCCGCGCCGTCCTGGCGCATCCGCCCTGAAACGTCCCGCAGGCGCCCGCTTGAACAGCGCCTGCGGACGTCACTGCGCCATGTCCCCCGCGCGCATTGACAACACCGGCCAGCGGCGCGAGCCTCGATTCCGGCGACGTGACCGGGGCTCCGCTCCGCACCGTCGCCGCCGCTGTCTTGCTGCTGTTGCAGAGCAAGGAGAGGCCCAGCATGCGCATCCAGGTCGCCGGTCGTCACATGGACGTGGGGGAGGCCCTCCGCACCCGCATCACCGATGAGCTGACGGAGAAGATCGCGCCCTATTCCGGCCGGGCCACGGACGCCCACGTCACCGTCGGCAAGGCCCGGATCGGGGTGGAGGTGGACTGCGTGGTCCACTTCTCCTCCGGCATCACCCTGCAGGCCGAGGGCCAGGGCGGGGACGCCCACATCGCCTTCAGCGACGCCCTGGACAAGATCTCCAAGCGGGTCCGCCGCTACAAGCGCCGCCTGCGCAACCACCACGCCGACAATAAATCCCCCCTTCCCGCCGAGGACGCCCCGGCGTATGTGCTCGCGCCGCTGAACGTGGAAGAGGACGATGGCGAGGACCTGACGCCCCCGCCGGCCGAGACCGGGGCGCCGCTGGTGATCGCCGAGACGACCGCCCTGGTGCGGACCATGCCGGTGGCCATGGCGGTGATGCAGCTCGACCTCATGGAGGAGCCCGCGCTGCTGTTTCGCAATGCGGCCCATGGGGGCCTTGCCATGGTCTATCGCCGCGCGGACGGGAACATCGGCTGGGTGGACCCCGGCCGCGGGGCCAACGGCGCCGCAGGAAACGGCGCCGACGGTAAAATCAACGGCGCGTGACGGCGCCGAACCGGTCGCTGCAGCGTTTCTTGCAGCCGACTGGTCACTTCGGACGTATGACGGCTCAGAGTTGTGGCGGCCCCAAGAGGGTTAAGGTGATGATGGACCTGTCCGATCTTCTCGCGCCCTCGGCGATCCTGCCGCGCGTGCATGCCTCCTCCAAGCGCCAGGCCCTCCAGGCCGTGTGCGAAACGCTGGCCGAAAGCGCGGGGCTCGACGCCCGCGCCATCTTCGACGCCGTGCTGCTGCGCGAGCGGCTGTCCGGCACCGGCATGGGCGAAGGCGTGGCCATCCCCCATGCGCGGGCCGCCGGCGTGAAGACCCCCATCGGCGCCTTCGCCCGCTTCGATCCCCCGGTGGACTTCGACGCCCTCGACGGCCGCCCCGCGGACCTCGTGTTCCTGCTGCTGGCCCCCGCCGAACGCGGCGCCGACCACCTCAAGGCGCTGGCCCGCGTGGCCCGCTTCCTGCGCCGGGCGGAGGTGCGTGAGCGCCTGCGCGCCGCCCGCGGCCTCGACGGCCTGATCTCCGTGTTCGAGACCCCGCCCAAGAGCGACGCGGCCTGAGCACGACCCGTCGTCCATGAAATCCTGGCTTGCCGCCATCGCCTGGGCGTTTCTGGCCGCCCTGATCCCTGTCGCGGCTGCGGCCGATGAACTGACCCTGCGCGCCGCGCCGCTGCCGGTGGTGGACGTGCGTGTGAACGACCGGCCCGCCCGCTTCATCGTCGACGCCACCCTGCCCGACGTGATCGTGTTCAACCCCGCCGCCGCCCGACGGCTGGGCGTGGGGCCCGTGCCCATGGTCCGCGCGCAGGTGGCGCTGGAGGACATGTCCCTCACGGGCCGCGTCGCCCGGCCGCGGATCGTATTCGCCAACGGCCGCGGCGCGCGGGCGCTCGCGGGGCTGTTCGGCGCGGCCTACACGGCCGACCCCGCCATCGACGGCGCCATCGGGCCGGGGGTGGCCCCCTATGACCGCGTGCGCATCGTGCTGCGCGAGGGCGCGCCGGGGAGCGTGGCCCGCACCTTCGCGCTGAAGAACCCCGAGTACTGGCGGGGGCGCGCCACGCTGGCGGACGAGAGCGTCTCGGTGGCGTTCGACCTCGCGCGCGAGGAGACGGTGCTGTCGCGCCCGCTGACGCAGCTGCTCGCCGACGCCCTGCTGCTCACGGCCGCGGGCGCGCCCATCCAGACGCCCTATCCGCTGGGCCTGTCCACGCTCACCCAGCCCGTCACCACCGCGCAGTCCGTGGGCGGGTTCGCCTTCGGCCCCACGCTCGCGCGCACCGATGCGCCCATCGCCGCGCCCGACGGCGTCGACGTGATCCGCGTCGTCGCGCGCAAGGGCGACCCGCCGCGCTATGAAGTGGTGCTGGGCCGCGCAGCCCTGGCCGCCTGCACGGACATGGTGTGGGCCCGCGCAGCCAAACGCCTTTCCGTGAACTGCGAGCGGTAGGCGGGCGCGAAATAGGGGGATAGCGACAGCTGCTATCCCTGTTTATGCGGCGATGAGGACCGCGGGCGGCCTCGCCGGCATGCGGTGGTTCCGCTTGCGCCCCTTGGCCGGCGAGGGCGCCGGCGGTCCACGCCGTCCACTTTTTCTCATCTCCCAATCCGGGGGATGAAAACCCCGTGTCATGCTCCGCCCATGACACACGCCTTCACCTTCACCCGCACCGCCGCAGACCTCATCGCGTTCTCCATCGAGATCCGCGCGGTGCTGCGCGTGTTCATGGGCGTGGTGTTTCGTGTGCTCGATGCGGGCGCGCTGCCGCGCGACATGAAGCTGCTGACGCGGAAGATTCTCGCCGATGCGGTGCGCGCCATGCATGGCCTGATCCACAGCCTCGCGCTGCGCAGGATCGGCTGGGTGCGCACGCGCGCCCGCCGCTGCGTGCGCCCGCTGTCGGTTCGGCGCGGCTTTCGCCGCGTGCACGCGCGCGGCAACGCGCGCCGCCAGTTCCGCCGGACATTGCCGCGGCCACGCGGGTCGATCATCGATCGCCTCGCGGTGCTGAAGGATCTCTACGACAATCTCGATGCGCACGTGGCGCGCGTGGCGGCGCACATCGTCAAGCGCGTGACGCGGTCGCGGGTGGTGGTGGCTTTTGTTTTTGGGCAGCCGTGTGTGGGTGTGGCGCGCTCTGCCGTCGCACTTCACGACTCTTCGTGAGTTGGACCGCCGGCGCCCTCGCCGGCCAAGTCTCACAAGCGGGACCACCGCATGCCGGCGAGGGCGCCGGCGGTCCTGTTTCGACAGTCTTGACCACCGGTGAATCGTCCGATTCACCGGGCGTCGCCACGCGCCTACGCCAGCGCGCGCCGCGCCGCTTCCAGGTCCGCCGGCGAATCCACGCCTTTCGGGAACGCATCCACCACGCCGCAGGAGATCGTCATGCCCATTTCCAGCGCGCGCAGCTGCTCCAGCTTTTCGCGCAGCTCCAGCGGGGACGGGGGCGCCGCAACGAAGCGGGCCAGCGCGGTGCGGCGATAGACGTAGAGGCCCACGTGGCGCCACACGGGCCCGTCGCCCGAGGGGGCTGCGGCGCGGGTGAAGTAGAGCGCGCGGCCGTCGGCGGCGACGATGGCCTTCACCACGTTGGGATTGTCGCGGTCGGCGGGATCGGCCGACGGCGAGACGAGCGTAGCGATGTCGGCGCCGGGGATGAGCGCGGCCACGGCGGCCCGGATCGTGGCGGGGTCGATGGTGGGCATGTCGCCCTGCAGGTTGACGATCACGTCGTGGTCGCCGCCGAACGCCTGCGCCGCGGCGTGGATGCGGTCGGTGCCGGAGGGCAGCGCGGGATCGGTAAGGATGGCGCGGCCGCCCGCGGCCTCCACCGCCGCCACGATCTCCGCATCTCCCGCCGCCACCAGCACGGGGCCGAGGTCTGCGGCGCGCGCGCGGTCCAGCATCCAGGCGATCATCGGGCGGCCGCCGATGTCGGCCAGCGGCTTGCCCGGCAGGCGCGTGGCGGCCATGCGGGCGGGGATCACGATGAGGGGTCGGGACATGTGCGGCGCTTCGACGCGAAAGGGTCGGCGGCATGGGCCATCCGCCTTGGCGAGGGGTCGATAGCGCGCCATAAGGGCGCCGCATAGGGCGGCGGCCTTGAGTCGCGAGCGCCCCTTTTACTATCGGCGGATCGGACGGATGAGTGGCAACCTGCGCGGCAACATGATTTTGGGCACCGTGCTGGCCTCGTGCCTCGGCGTGCTGGGGCTGCGGACGGTGTCGGAAACGGCCATCGAGGCGCACTATCCCGAGAAGGCCGGCTACGAGGTCGTCATCCCCGATGCGCCCGCCCCGGGCGCTGCCGATGCCGCCCCCAAGCCCATCGACTGGGGCGTGGTGCTGGCGGACGCCACGAACCTGCCGGCGATCCTCACCAAGGGCGAACAGCTCCACAAGGCGTGCGTGGCCTGCCACTCCTTCGAGGCCGGCGGCGCCAACGGGACCGGGCCTGCGCTCTACGGCGTCGTCGGGCGCATGGCCGGCGCGCACCCGGGCTTCCAGTATTCGGAGGCGATGGCCGCGCACGGCAAGCCTTGGACGCTCGACGAGCTGGCGGCGTTCATCGCCGCGCCAGCCACCTACATCCGCGGCACCAAGATGTCCTTCGCCGGCTACCGCAAGCAGGAGGACCAGGTGGCCATCGTGGCGTTCCTGCGCGCCCAGGCGGCCAGCCCCGCACCGCTGCCTGCGCCGCTGCCAGTGGAAGCCGCGCCCGCCGAGGCGGCCCCGGCCGATGCACCCGCCGAGGGCGCAGCCCCCGCCGAAGCGCCGGCCCAGTAGGCTTACGCAGCCGCGTTGCGCGCCGGCTCCAGCCGCCGCGCGTTGTCGGTGATCAGCTCTGCGAAATCCGCCAGGAAGGCCGCGCCCCGCACGGTCCGCTGGACCAGCACGTTGCGCCCGTCCGCCTCGTCGCGCCGCCGCCGCACGAGGCCGTGACGGGTCAGGGTGTCGAGGGCCCGGGTGATCGCCGGCTTGCCCACGCCCAGCGCGGCGGCCAGGCCCCGCACCGTGTGCGGCGGCGGCCCGAGGTACACCGTCATCAGCACCGCAAGCTGGCGGGCGGTCAGATCGGGTTCGTCGGCCCGCACCGTCCGGACGGTCACGTCGCGCCACAGATCGAGGGCCTGCTTGTGATCGAGCTCGAGGGCCATTCAGGTCATCCCATTTCGAAGGTGAGATGAGAATCGGCTGATTTGGGGTGCGGCTACAATAGGCCCCCCCACATATTGTGGCGTGCTTAGCTGTGGATGTACCGCCGCCGCAGCATCGCCCAGCAGGCCCGCAGCGCCTGGGTGTCTGCGCCGGCCGGGCGGGCGGGACGGTCCTTCGGGGCCCACGCGTAGATGTCGAAGTGCGCCCAGTGGGGGACTGTCACGAACCGGCGCAGGAACAGGCCGCCGTAGATGGAGCCCGCCATGCCGCCGTCGCCCGTGTTCTTCAAGTCGGCGATGGGGCTGTCCATGTCAGGGTCGTAGGCGTCCCACAGGGGCATCCGCCAGAGGGCGTCGTGGGTGTCGGCGCTGGCCTTCGTGCAGTCGGCCGCCAGCGCCTCGTCGTCGGTGTAAAAGGGGGTGACGTCCGCTCCCAACGCCACCCGGGCCGCGCCCGTGAGGGTGGCGAAATCCAGCATCAGCTCGGGCTTGTCCTCGCAGGCGCGGGCCAGCGCGTCGGCCAGGATCAGGCGGCCCTCGGCGTCGGTGTTGTCCACCTCCACCGACAGCCCCTTGCGGGTGGGGACCACGTCGCCCGGGCGGAAGGCGTCCCCGCTGATAGCGTTCTCCACCACCGGCAAGATTACTTCCAGCCGCACCGGCAGCGAAGCCTGCATGGCGAGGCGGCCGAGGGCGAGCGCCACGGCTGCGCCCCCCATGTCCTTCTTCATCAGCCGCATGCCGGCGTCGGGCTTGATGTCGAGGCCGCCGGAATCGAACGTCACGCCCTTGCCGACGAGAGTCACGCGCGGCGCCTTCTCGTCGCCCCAGGAGAGCCGCAGGAAGCGCGGGGCCTCCTTCGCGGCGCGGCCCACCGCGTGGATCATGGGAAAGTTCTGCGCCAGCAGGTCGTCGCCCACGATCGCCTCGAACCGTGCGCCGCAGTCGTGCGCCACGGCCTCCGCGGCGGCGTGCAGGGCTGCGGGCCCCATGTCGTTGGCCGGGGTGTTGATGAGGTCTCGGGCGAACGCCACGGCGCTTGCGATCCGGCGCGCTTCGGCGGCGTCGGCCCCATCGGGGGCCACAAGGCGCGGTGCTGCGCGGCGCGCCGGCTTGTAGCGGGTGAACGCGTAGGCGCCCATCGCCCATGCGGTGCAGATGGCGGTCGCGTCGATCTCGCGCGGGGCCCACGCCACCACGTAGTCGCCGCCGGGCAGATGCTGGCCGAGGGCGCCGAACTGCATGGCGGTGGGCTTGTCGCCAAGGCCGAACAGCACGCGCTCGATGGCGCCGTCCGTCGACGGCAGCAGCAGGATGCGGCCGGCCTGCGCGCGAAAGTCGTAGGCGGCGGCCAGCCTGCGCAGGGACTCCGGCCGCGACGCCGCCCACGTCTCCCATTCGGCGGCGCGCAGCGCGTGGATCGGCGTGGTGGTGACGGGGGCTGCGTCGAGAATCGTAAGCTCGGTCATCGCCATGCCTTTAAGCCTTTCTTGAGCAAAGCAAAGGACAGTCTCAACACCTCGTTAAGGACGTTTTCCATGCGCATGCTCGCTGCATTCGTTCCCGCTCTCATGGTCGCCGCCTGCGCCACGTCGGGCGTCGAAGCGGCCAAGGCGCCGGCCCTGCAACCGGGGGAGCCGCCGATCGACCGCGCCGCGCGCGACCAGGCCGGCCGCCAGGACATGCTGTCCCAGATGACGTTCTGGGCCCGTGAATACCAGATCCATCCCACCGACCTTGAAGCCGCGCAGAAGTTCGTCGACGCCCTGCGCCTCGGCGGCCGGTCCGACCGCGCCGCCGCTGTCGCGCTGGAGGCCCTGGAGAAGCACCCGAACGACCGCGTGCTGCTGCGCTCCTATGGTCTGGCGCTGCTGGTGGCGGGGAAGGCGCAGGACGCGCTGCGCCCGCTCGCGCTCGCCGCCCAGGCCGATCCGCAAGACTGGCGCATCCGCTCCGCCATGGGGGCAGCGCTCGACCAGCTCAACCGGCCCGCCGAAGCGCGCGCGGCCTACCGCGAAGCGCTGGCGCTGAAGGCCGACGATGCGGGCGTGCTGACCAATCTCGGCGTATCATACCTGATGACGGGCGATGCGGTGCAGGCCGAGGAAGCGCTGTCGCGTGCGGCGGCGCTGAGCGGCGCCTCCGCCGAAACGCGGGTCAACCTCGCCATCGCGCTCGCGCTGCAGGGCAAGTTCGAGGAGGCCGAGCGCATCCAGCGCGTGGACCTGCCGCCGGAAATGGTCACGGCGAACATGACCTACCTGCGCGCCCTGCAGAGCGATCCGCGGCGGTGGGGAGAGCTGCGCGGCGGCAAGAGCTGACGCGCGCTAGCCCGCCGCCTCATAGGCGCGCCGCACGATGGCGACGAGCGCGTCGTCCACCTCGCCCGGGGCAGTGAGCGCGACGACATACTGGCACATGCCGCCCGGCGGGACGGGGCGCACGCGGGCGTCAGTCACCTCGTCCTTCAGGTTGAGCCCAAGCTCGAATCGCTCGTTCGTCTTCGGCCCCAGCATGGCGAACTGCTTTTTGCGTCGTAGCGAGACGTAGCCTTTCTTGGGGGCGACATCGAAGTCGCCGAAGGCCGAGATGCGCGCCATCAACGCCTCATGGATCGGGCGCAGCGCCGCCTTCTTGCCCGCATAGATGTCATCGACGACGTCGGTGGCCGATGCGCCCGCCGCCCTGGCCGCGGCGGCGCCGCCGGATTCCAGGGCAAGGTGGGTGAGGGTGTTGGCGTCGCCATGGCCCAGCCCGTGGACTTCCATGAGCCACGACCGGATCTCGCCGTGGCGCGTTCGGCCCGATTCCGCGATCGCGCCGCGGAGTTGCGCAAGGGACTTGCCGGTCTTTCTCTCGATGTTGGCGAGCTGGGTCGCCACAGCCTTTTCGATGTCTGCCATGTCTGCCTCCCGACGGCTGATCATGGCGCCGGATTGCGGAGAACGTCTACTTGTTCAGCATGCCCATGATCTGGATCATCGCCGGGCCCATGATCACCATCAGCAGCACGGGCAGGAAAAACACGATCATCGGCACCGTGAGCTTGGCGGGCAGGGCGGCGCCCTTCTTCTCGGCCGCAGAGAGGCGCATGTCGCGGTTTTCCTTGGCCATCACGCGCAGCGCGGAGCCCACCGGCGTGCCGTAGCGTTCGGCCTGCGTCAGCGCCATGGCCACGGATTTCACGCCGGGGTGGTTGGTGCGCCGCGCGAGGTTTTCGTAGGCCATGCGCCGCTCCGGCAAGTAGGACAGCTCCGCGCAGGTGAGCGCCAACTCTTCCGCCAGCTCGATGGACGTCGCAGCGATCTCCTGGCCCACGCGCTGCAACGCCAGCTCGATGGACATGCCGGACTCCACGCAGATCAGCAGCATGTCCAGGGTGTCTGGGAACGCCTGCATGATCGCGTCGCGCCGCTTGGACGCCACGTTCGACAGGTAGATGTTCGGCGCGTAGTAGCCTGCGGCCGCAGCGAAGACGACGATGCCCAGCTTGGCCTGCCAATTGAAGCCGAACTTGTCGCCCATCAAGGAGAGGTACAGGAACGCCGCTACCGCAAATCCGATGGGCAGGGCGGCGCGGAAGAAGTAGAACATCGACACCGGCCGCTGCCCGCGCAGGCCGGCCTGCATCAGCTTCTGGTTCAGCGTGTCGTCCTTCAGCGCCTTCTGGAGGTCGAAGCGCGTGACGATGTCGTTCACCAGGCCGGTGTTGGCGCTGCGCAGCGTCGCCTTTTTCTCCAGCGCCTGGCGGCTCTTGCGTCGCAATTCCTCGCGCCGCTGCGCCACGGCCTTGAGACGGGAGCCCAGCTGGTTGGTCTGCATCATCGGTGCAGCGACCGTCACCACCGTGGCGAAGCCTGCGATGGCGGCAAGCGCGCCGGCGATGTTGGCGGGCTCGACCAGCGTTTCAACCCAGCTCATGGCGCGCGCCCCGTCAGAACTTGAAGTTGACCATGCTGCGCATGATGAAGATGCCCGTGGACATCATCACCGCGGCGGCAAGGAGGATGAGCTGGCCCTGCGTGGTGACGAACAGGATCGTCATGTAGGCCGGGCGCACCATGTAGACGAGGGCCATGACGATGAACGGCAGCGAGCCGATGATCGCCGCGGAAGCCTTCGCCTCCGACGAGAGGGCCTTCACCTTCTCCTTCAGCATCTTGCGGGCGCGCAGCACGCTGGACAGGTTGCCCAGCGCTTCGGAGAGGTTGCCGCCGGTACGCTGCTGGATCACGAGAACGATGTTGAAGAAGTTCACCTCCGGCAGCGGCATGCGCTCGTACATGCGCTGCAGGTTCTGGTCGAGCGCCACGCCCATGGCCTGGCCGTCGCAGATGAGGCGGAACTCCTCGCGCACGGGCTCCGGCGATTCCGAGGCGATGATGCGCAGGCACTGGTTCAGCGGCAGGCCGGATTTCACCCCGCGCACGATGATGTCGATGGCGTCCGCCAGCTGGTTCACGAAGTTCTTCTGCCGGCGCGAGATCAGCATGCCCAGCACCCAGCGGGGCAGGCCCAGGCCGCCGATCACCAGCATGGCGCCGCCCCACAGGGGGTTGAGGCCAGAGGCGATGTAGGCGACGAGGCCGAACACGGCGCCGCTGACGGCGGAGATCATCCAGAACGTCTGCTCGGACGTCGAAAGCCCGGCCTGCGCGATGCGCGCCTTCACCGAGAGAAGGTTCTTGCGGGAGGTCTTCTGCTGGTTGGCCATGTCGCGCAGGTTGTCCTGCACGGTGCTGCGCCGCTTGGCGGCGGCCGCTGCAGCGGCGTCCTTCTTCGTGTTGCGCACCGCTTTCGGCGCCACAAGCTCTTTGGCGCGTTTGGCGGATTTCTCCGCCGACGGCGACATCGTCAGCGCGACGCCGACGCCCGCCACCGCCATGAAGGCGAAGATCGCGATCAGGATTTCCATCACGCCGCCTCCGCCTCATCGAGGGCCTGCGCCAGTTCCTTCTCGAGGCCGTAGTACCGCGCGCGTTCCCAGAAGCGGGGACGGCCGATGCCGGTGGAGCGGTGGCGGCCGGTGATGCGGCCGTTGGCGTCCTCGCCGAGAATTTCGAACACCACGAGATCCTGCGTGATCAGGGTGTCGCCTTCGAGACCCATCACTTCTGTGATCGCGGTGATGCGGCGCGATCCGTCGCGCAGGCGTGCGGCCTGGATCACCACGTCGAGCGAGCCCACGATGATCTCGCGGATGGTCTTGGACGGAAGGTTGAAGCCGCCCATGGTGATCATGGACTCAAGGCGCGAGAGCGCCTCGCGCGGCGAGTTGGCGTGCAGCGTGCCCATGGAGCCGTCGTGGCCCGTGTTCATCGCCTGCAGGAGGTCGAACGCCTCCTGGCCGCGGACTTCGCCGACGATGATCCGGTCCGGGCGCATCCGCAGGCAGTTCTTGACGAGATCGGTCATCGTCACCTGGCCGGAGCCTTCCAGGTTCGGCGGCCGCGTTTCCAGGCGCACCACGTGCGGCTGCTGCAGTTGAAGTTCCGCCGCATCCTCGCATGTCACCACGCGCTCGGCGGGGTCGATGAAGGCGGTCAGCGTGTTGAGCAGCGTTGTCTTGCCGGAGCCCGTGCCGCCGGAGATCAGCGTGTTGCAGCGGCATGCGCCGATGATGGACAGGATCTTCGCGCCAGCCGGGGAGATGGAGCCGAACTCCACGAGGTTCTGGAGCCGCAGCTTGTCCTTCTTGAACTTCCGGATCGTGAGGGTCGGGCCGTCGATGGCCAGCGGCGGCGCGATGACGTTGACGCGGGACCCGTCCGGCAGGCGCGCGTCGCATATGGGCGAAGATTCATCGACGCGCCGACCGACTTGGCTCACGATGCGCTGGCAGATGTTCATCAGCTGTGCGTTGTCGCGAAAGCGGATGGCGGTCTTCTGCACCTTGCCGTTCACTTCGATGAACACGGCGTTGCCGCCGTTGACCATGATGTCGGCGATGTCGTCGCGGGCCAGCAGCGGCTCCAGCGGGCCGTAGCCCAGCACGTCGTTGCAGATGTCGTCGAGCAGGACTTCCTGCTCCGCGATCGACATCACGACGTTCTTGATCGAGATGATCTCGGAGACGATGTCGCGGATTTCATCGCGCGCGCTGGCGGAATCGAGCTGCGCGAGTTGCGCGAGATCGATGGTTTCGATCAGCGCGTTGAAGATCGTCGACTTGATCCGGTAATACTCTTCGGAGCGGAACTCGCCGGGTGGCGCCACTTCCTTGGAGGGCGTGGGCAGCGGCTTCTGCTTGGCCATCATCGGCGCCACGGGCGTCTGGGCGCGCGGGGCCGGCGCTGCAACCGCCGCCGGGGCAGCTGCAGGCGCAGATGCGGGTGCCGGCGGGCGCGGCGCTTGCGGCTGTTGCGGAAGGCCTTCGCCGGGCGCGCGTTTTCCGAACATCAGTTCCTCAACGCTTCAACATGGGCAGGCGGTCCATGATGGACGCCTTCTTCTTGGGCGCGGGCTGGCGGCCGCACAGCGTCGCCGCCAGCGCTTCGAGGGCCAGCGACGTTTTGGCTTGCGGGCTCACTTCGCCCAGCATCTGCCCGTTGTTGGCCGCCATTCCGAACAGATGGGGTTCGAACGGTACGACCACGGTCGGGTCAAGGCCGATGGCCTCGCCGAAGTCCTTGGTGGGAATCTCCGGTCGCTTGGCGATGCCCGTCATGTTCAGCACAAGCATGGGCGGCGCATCGAGCGGGCGGGCGCTCTTGACGCGGTCGATCATGTTCTTGGCGTTGCGCAGGCTGGCCAGTTCCGGCGTCGCCACGATCACCACGTCGTCGGCGGCGAGCAGCGTCTGGCGCATCCAGGCGGTCCAGACGTGCGGCAGGTCGAGCACCACAAACGGCGCGCTCCGGCGCACGCGGTCGATCACCGTCTCGAACGCTTCGGGGTCGACGTCGTACTCGCGCTCCAGCGAAGCGGGCGAGCAGAACAGCATCAGGCGCTCGGTCTGCTTCATCAGCAGGCGGTCGAGGAAGACTTCGTCCACGCGGTCGGGCGCGAGCAGCGCTTCGGCGACCGTCTGCGCCGGATCCTGGTTGAAGTCGAGCGCGCCGGTGCCGAACGACAGATCGAGATCGACCATGGTCGTGTTGCACTGGAAGCGTTCGGCCACCATCCACGCCAGGTTGTGCGCGATGGTGGAGGCGCCCACGCCGCCCTTGGCGCCGACGACGGCCACCACGCGGCCCGCGAAGGGCTTCTCCGGATTCACATAGAGTGCGGAAATGGCGCGGATGATCTGCAGCGGCTGCAGCGGCGGCACGAGGTATTCACTCACGCCGCGGCGCATCAGCTCGCGGAAAAGGCCGATGTCGTTTGTGGCGCCGAGGATGACGACCTTGGTGCCTTCCTCCACGTGCTCGGCAAGGCGATCGAGCTTGCTCAGGAGTTCGGTGGGTGTGGCGGTGGTGTCGAGGATGAGCAGGTTGGGACTGGTGTTGGAGGCGCAGAAGGCGACGGCCGCGTCGATCCCGCCGGGCTCCATCTCCAGTTCCGCCTTGCCGAGGCGGCGGTCCTGCGCGGCCTGCTCCACAAGGCTCGCCATTTCCGCGCGGTCGTAGCACATGCGGATGCGTATGCGCGGGATGGGCTGGTCCGCCACGGCGTCGAGCGTGGGGACGAACGTCATGCTCTGTGCGGCGCTGACGTCATCGGGCGCGGGGAAGGGCGTGTCGAGGTCGGCCGGGAAGGCGGCATCGGCGTCGAGAATGCCTTCAAGCTCCCCCGACCCAAAGGCGAAGTCGTCGTTGGCGGGAAAGCCCACGTCGTCCTCGGCGTAGTCGGGTGCGCCCCAGGCGTCGTCTTCCTGCGTGTTCATCGGGTCCCTACTTGATCGCATCGCTGACCTGCACGCGCTCGTCGTTGGTGCGCTCGGCGTGGGTCTGCTGGCCTTGCCGGTAGGCTTCGAGAACGCGCGCGCGGCGGGCCGCATCGCGCGGGTCTTCGGGGCGGGGGCCCAGGAGGTCGCGGGGATCGGAGATCATCGCTGCAAGGTTGGCCTGTTGGGCGCAACCGAAGCTCGCCCACGGCTTGTTGTCGTGCGCGTGCGCCAGATCCTGTTGCCACAGCGGCGCGCACTCGGGCGCGGTCGCGTCATAGCGGGTGAAGGAGAGGATGAGCGGGGGCGCTGCATCCTTGTCGGCGGCTTCGTAGGTGGATGCGGCGATGGCCGCGAAGGGCACGCCGTGTCCGGCCAGCCGCATCCGGACGTCCGCGCTCATGATCCGTGCGGAGTCCGCATTGGCCCCGCCGGCGGGGGCGCTCATCACCAGCGCGCCGTGGCCCTGGCGCACGTAGGTGCGCGCGAAGTCCTGGATGCTGGCCTGTTCCTCCGCCGAGAGCGCCACGTCGCCCGCGCCGATGGCGACTTCGAGCCGCTCGTCGGCGCGCGTCACCGCGATCTTGTGGGTGTCGGCCACAGTGGGAAGGTTGTCGCCTTCGGTGGCTTTGGTGGCGCAGCCGCCCGCGATCAGCGCGAGTGCGCTGGCGGCGACGGTGCTGGCGAGGCGCAGCTTCATGGCGTCTGGCTTCCTTCGATGACATGACCGTGCGGCCCGGCGATGCCGCGGTTCTTCTGTTCGCCCGCAGGCGCCCGGTACATCGCGTTCAGGCGTCCGCTGAGGATGGTTTCCCGCTCGCTCGCGACGCGGAATCCGTCGGCGGGCGTGCGCAGTTTGTCGGGGCTCGTCGGCTGCACGAGGTACGGCGTGACGATGATGACGAGTTCGGTCTCGTTGTTGACGAAATCCCTCGAGCGGAAGAGGGCGCCGAACACCGGCAGGTCCTTCGCGCCCGGAATGCCTTCCATCGCCTGGCGCGTGCGCTCCTGGATGAGGCCGGCCATCACCAGCGCGCCGCCGGTGGGCATTTCCACGGTGGTTTCCGCACGCCGCACCTGCAGCGCGGGAATGGTGATGCCGCGGATGACCTGGCGCTGGCCGTTGACGTCGACGAAGGAGGTGTCGCCGGTGGCGAACGCGCCTTCCGACGTCAGTTCGCTCACTTCGGTGGAGAGCTTCAGCGAGATCCGTCCCGGCGAGATCACCACCGGCGTGAACGCAAGGCCGACACCGAACGGCTTGAACTCGACGCTGATCTTGCCATCGTCGGCCTGCACCGGCACGGGAAACTCGCCGCCCGCTAGGAATTTCGCAGCCTCGCCGGAGATCGCCGTGAGATTGGGTTCAGCCAGCACGCGCAGCAAGCCCACGCGCTCGAAGGCGTCGACGGCGGCGTCCACCTGGGATTCGGAGACGGCCTTGGCGGGTCCGAAGGTGTAGGATTCCGGTTCGCCGTTGATCGCCGGCGTGTAACCGTAGCCGCCGGTGCCCGCGAGACGGGGATCGAGGCTGCCTGCGGTGCTGTAGCGCTGGTCGTTGGCGCCCGAGAGGCCGCCAAGTGCGCCGAAGCCCAGCGTCTGCGGCTGCAGGATCGTTTCGGCGATGCCGCCTGAAGCGCTCACGCCGCCCAGCGCGCGACCCGCGATGGAATAGCCGTTCTGCGTGGCGACGCGGACGAACGTGTCTTCCGGCAGCAGCTGGTTGAGGATGTTCTCCGCGTTCAGGTTCACGCCGAGCTGGCGCACCAGCGTGCGGCTCATCTCTACGATGCGCACCTTCACGAGGACCTGTTCCTGGCCCTCCACAGCGATCAGGTTGACGATGTTCTGGTTGGCGCTGGCGCCGCCCGCTGCGGCCGATCCGCCGGTGGTGGAGGACTGGCTCTGGGAGAAACGGTTGGCGATCTGCAGCACGCGCTCGGCTTCGGCGGCGCTCTTCACCGAGCCCGAGAGCACCAGCGAACCGTTCACCGCCTCCGCCGTCGCATTCGTGTTGGGCACGTAGCGGCGGAACAGGTCGTTCAGCGGCGCCACGTCGGGCTCCACGTTGATCTCGACGTTGGCCACCTGGCGGCCCGCAGCATCGAAGAAGAAGGCGTTGGTCTGTCCGACCTTGCGGCCCAGCACGTAGATGCGGCGCGGCGTGCGCACCACGGCGTCGGCGATTTCCGGATTGGAGAGAAGGACGTCGCGGGCGTCGGCGGGCAGGTCGATGATGGCGGCTTTGTTCAGCGACAGCGCCAGCGTGGAGGCGTTGCTGCCTTCGCCGCCGCGGGTCACGCGGATGTGCTGTGTATCCTGCTGCGCCACAGCCAGCGCAGGCGCGATGGCGATGACGGCGGAAAGGGCGAGGAGGGCAGACCTGTTCATCAGTTCACTCCGGCCTTCGAGACCGACTGGGACTTCACGGATCCGAAGGCATGGACGCGAATTTCGTCGCCGCTGTCGCCCTGGGACAGCACGTTGGCCCCGCGCCGCGCCGCCGATGGTGCGCCGCGGGCGGCCTCGTTCTCCACGCCGCGCAGCACAAGCGAGATATCGCCCAGCTCTTCAGCGAGCGCGAGCGTCTCGGCGTCGCGCGGGGAAAGCTCGAGGGTGGCCGTGTCGCCGCGCAAGGCATCGTCGGCGGAGTCGCCCTCCGGCGCGCGGAAGGTGTCCTCGATGGCCAGCACGCGCACGTTCTGCAAGATGATGTCGCTGCGCGCCTGTTCGGAAGCGCCGCCTTCGGTCCCGCTTACCTGCACCTTGCGCGTCAGCAGCACATCGACCCGGTCGTTCGGCAGGATGAAGCCCGCCACGGCGCTTTCCGCGGAGATGGAGATGGCGACGGCGCGCAGGCCAGGCTGCACCAATGCCGCCATGAACCCCTGTGCGCCCGGCTGCACCACGCGGGTCGCCATCACGGGCTCGCCGGCCACCAGCGCCTGGCGGGGCACTGCGCCGGTGTAGCTCTCCACCGCCTTGGGATCCTTCGTCTCCTGGATGAAGCTCGGGCTCATCGCGGTCGCAGCCCAGATGCGCCATTCGAGATCGGACGGCTGCAGCGCCTGGCCCGCGGGCACGTCGCGCGCCGCCACGAGCACGCGCGGGCCGGTCTCGGCGACGGTGGTCGTGGCGACTTCGACGGGCGCGCGGCCGGCAAGGCCCCGCACCATGAACAAGGCGCCGACCGCAGCGAGCAACGCCACGCCCAGAACAATCAGTTGGCGCACGGACATGAATGACGTCCCAGATGATGTGGGTTTGACCCCTGAGAAGGGCACCACATCACGAACGTGGCTAAAGCGAAGTTAACGCTGCCCGCTCAGGCAAGCAGGGCGCGGAGCACGGGCTGGTGCGGCAGCGAGGCGACCACGCCCACCGCGATGGCGACCGCATAGGGGATGCCCTTCTGCGGGTTGAGCAGGCGGTTGAGGAAGGCCGGCGTCGTCTCGCTGGGCTTGGCCGCGCGGCGCACGAGCAGCAGCACAAGCGCAAGCACGCCGCCCGCCAGCGTCATCGCAAAGCCGAAGGAGGAGAGGGCGGCCACGCCCGTCCAGATGCTGACGGCCGCGATCACCTTCACGTCGCCGCCGCCCACGATGCCCAGGCTGAACAGCCCGAATCCCACAAAGAACATCACCAAGCCTACGGCAAGGTGCAGCCCGATCTGCAGCGCCGAAAGGCCGGCAAGCCACGCCGCCAGCGGAAACAGCAGAGCTGCGGCGATGGACACCCAGTTCGGGATCGTCATCGTGGCGATGTCGGACAGGGCCGCAAACAGCACCAACGCCACGAACGCGGCGAAGCAGGCGGCTGCGATCAGCATCTCGGTCGGCATGAGGGCATCCGCGCGGGCGAGAGGGCAAAAAAATGGCCCGCACGGCGGCGGGCCCCGAAGGATGAAGCGTAGGTCCCCAAAGGACCCGCGCCGTTGCGCGGGTCCAGGGAACAGACGTTCTGGCGAGAGCTTACGGCTGGGGAGCCGCGATCGCTTGCTCGATGTTGTTGAACTGCGTCTCGATCGTGGTGCCGAGGGCGGTCACGGCCGAGATGATCACGACGCCGATGAGCGCGGCGATGAGGCCGTACTCGATGGCCGTCGCGCCGTCGTTGTTCTTCAGAAGATTGCGAAACTTGGTCATCATGGCTTTCTGCTCCTTGTAGAGTGCGGCTGCGAGGTTCGATCGCATCCCGCACCGAGACACCGTCACCGAACACGACGGACCATAGCCGCCTGTGTTTAAGTATTCGTTGCCACGAGAGCTTGTCTGGTAAAAATAGTAGTAAATCGTTTGCAACCATAACGTCTTTGACAGGTTGTAAAGCGCGCTGCGCTGCTTGGCCTGTTCTTGTCGTCATGACGGCAAAGCGTCACTGCGCCTCCTGCTGCATCGCGGACAGCGGCGCCGACGCTTCCGATGCGCCTGCGCCCGCCGTGCCGGACAATGTCGTCACCACAGAGACGATGACGACGCCCACGAGCGCTGCGATCAATCCCTGCTCGACGCTCACCCTGGCGCCGCCGGCGCGGGAGCGTGTCATGGCGACGACGGATCTGGCGAGTGCGTGCATTGTGTATTCGGCCCCTTGCGATGTCATGCGATCCAACATCCTCGCGCCGCTACGGTTAACGACAGCTTGACGATAGTGGCGGGCGCGCGCGCCCGCGGTTAGCACTCCGGAAAGGCTGTTGGCCTTACCTCGGGGGCGGCGCGCCGATGGCGCCATGGAGGTTTCTATGAAGATGCGTGGTCTGGTCCTCGCCCTGGCGATGACGGCGCTGGCGGGCGAAGCGCTCGCGGGCGAAGTCCAGGTGGCGCTCGACCAGTCACGGTCGATCACGCTGCCGTCGTCGGCCTCCGGCGTCGTCATCGGCAATCCGAGCGTCGCGGGCGTCTCCGTGCAGAACGACAGGCTGCTGTTCGTGACGGGCCGCTCCTACGGATCGACGAACCTCATCGTGGTGGGCCGCAACGGCCGGCCGATCCTCGAGACGCGGGTCACCGTCATTCCCGACGAGAGCAACGTGGTGATGGTCACGCGCGGCGCCGCCACGCAGCGCTTCGACTGCACCCCGCTTTGCCGCCGCCGGCCCGACATTTCGGACGACCAGCAATCCTTCTCGCAGACGAATGAGCAGATTTCGGCGCGCGCGAGCGCGGCAGGCGGCCAGTAACTTTTCCTTAACCACTGACCTTGGCCGAAGCGGAAACCATTTTGCGCTAGTCGTTGCCCTTGCGCCGGACGGTCCGGCGCGCGGGGAAGCAGCAAGATGGCATCGCCAATGCGCGGCCTTAAGGGTCTGTTCGCCCGCCGCGACGGCGCGGCGGCGGTGGAGTTCGCCCTCGTTTCCATTCCGCTGTTCTGGATGATTTTCGGGATGGCGGAGTTCGGCGCCATGTCCATGGTGCAGACCAATCTCGACAATGCGCTGGCCGAAACCGGCCGCAAGATCCGCACCGGCGCCGCCCAGGGCGCCGGCATGACCAAGGCCGATCTCGAGCAGGAAGTGTGCGAGAGCCTCAACCGGATCATGTCGCTGGGCTGCACGGGCTATCTCTACCTGGACGTAGACCGCTACGATTCCTTCGCGGCCGTGGGCAACGGCGCGCCGGTGTCGAACGGCGCGCTGATGCTGGGACAGCTCGGCTACACGCCTGGCGGACCGGACGAGGTGATTCTCGTGCGCGCCTACTACCAGTGGCCAATTCTCACGCCGCTGTTCGGCGCCATCTTCGCCAACATGCAGGACGGCAAGCGCCTCGTGGTGTCGTCGATGCTGTTTCGCAACGAACCGTTCTGAGCGGAGCCCCCGATGATCGCAGCCATCCGGACCCGTCTTGCCCGCTTCACGCGCGATCGCAGCGCGCTGGCGGCGCTTGAATTCGCCCTCATCGCGCCGATGATGGTCACCACGCTGTTCGGCTCGATCGAGCTCACGGAGCTCCTGGCCTGCAACCGCCGCGCGGAGAATACGGCCGCGGCGGTAGCTGACGTGGTGTCGCGCGATACCGAGATAACCGACCAGGAGCTGGACGACCTGTGGTCCGCTGCGTCGGCGCTCATGTATCCCAACAGCGCCACGCCCCTGAAGATACGCGTATCGAGCGTCCAGATCATCGGGGCATCGGATGCGCGGGTGCTGTGGAGCGAGGGACACAACGGCTATGCCCCGCGGGCCGAAGGCTCCAGCATGAGCGCGCCCGAACTGCCGGCGGGCCTCATGATCCCCGGCACGTCCGTGGTTGTCACCGAAACCAGCTATCGCTACACGCCGCCCATCGGCGTGTTCCTCAACATCGCGCTCGATCTGGACCAGCGGGAATACCGCCGGCCGCGCGTCGCGGATCCGGTCACTCGTCAGTAGGCGGCGCGCCGTCCGTGCCGTGGGGCATTGACGGGCGGGGGGCTTTGCGCTTCCAAGCTGCATGAGCGCTGCCCTTACGCCCCTCGAAGCCGTCACCCGCCTTGAAGCCCTGCATGCGGAGGCCACCAAGGCCCTGTCCGATGCGGTGGCCAGGTATCTGTCCGGCGGCGGCGCGCCCTCGCCGGAGGAACGGGCCCTTTTCCGCTATCCGGAACTCCGCGTCAGCCACACGCCCAGCGGCGCGGCGCCGAAGATTTCGCGCGCCTATGGTCAGCTCATCTGGCCGGGGGACTACGCGGTCTCCATCACGCAGCCGAAGTTCTTCCGGCCGTACCTGCTGGAGCAGTTGCAGCTGCTGGTGAACGACTACGGCGCCACGGTCTCGGTGGGCGTCAGCGACACGGAGATTCCGTACGCGTTCGTGCTCGACGGGTCGCGCTCGGTGGACATGGAAAAGGCGACGCCCGCGCAGCTCACCGCACACTTTCCCTATCCGCAGCTGGCGCTGGTGGGCGATGCCGTCGTGGACGGCGATCCGCCGGAGCGGCTCGACGGCGCCCGCCCGCTGGCGCTCTTCGATGCGCCGCGCATCGACTATTCGCTGAAGCGGCTGCAGCACTACACGGGCGCGCCATGGGCCCACACCCAGCCGTGGATTCTCTTCACCAATTATCAGCGCTACGTGGAAGAGTTCGTGCGCTGGGCGGCCGGAAAGGTGGTCGCGGAGCCGGAGAAGTATCGCCTCTCTTGCCCTGGCGGCGTGACCGTGGAGGGCGACAGCCCCGATCCCGTGGAGACGGCGCTGTCGGCGCCGTGGCGCAAGTACCAGATGCCCGCCTACCACCTCCTGGAAAAGGACGGGGAGGGCGTCACCCTCGTGAACATCGGCGTGGGCCCCTCGAACGCGAAGACGATCACCGATCACCTCGCGGTGCTGCGGCCGCACTGCTGGATGATGATCGGCCACTGCGGCGGCTTCCGCCACTCCCAGCGCATCGGGGACTACGTGCTCGCCCACGCCTATCTGCGGCGCGACAAGGTGCTGGACGACCATGTGTCCCTCGACATTCCCATCCCGGCTATCGCCGAAGTCCAGCTCGCGCTCGCCCACGCCGCACAGACGGTGTCGGGCGACAGCGGTGAGGCGCTGAAGCGGCGCCTGCGAACGGGTACGGTGGTGAGCTACGCCGACCGCAACTGGGAGCTCAGCTACCTGAAGGAACGCCGGGTGCTCTCGCAGTCGCGCGCCATCGCCGTGGACATGGAAAGCGCCTGCATCGCCACGCAGGGCTTCCGCCTGCGCGTGCCCTACGGCGTGCTGCTGTGCGTGTCGGACAAGCCGCTGCACGGGGAGATCAAGCTGCCCGGCGCTGCGGACCTGTTCTACGACCGCGCCATCGGCGAGCACCTGAAGATCGGCATCGAGACCATCGAGATCCTGAAGCGCGACAAGGCTTCGCTCCACTCGCGCAAGCTCCGCAGCTTCGACGAGCCGCCGTTCCGGTGATCGTGACGCGCATCCTCCAGGTGCTGCGCGGCTCCACGTCGCCGGCGCTGGTGGAGACGGCGTCGGGCGCCGACTTCGTGCTGAAGTTCGCTGGCGCGGGCTCGGGCCCGCGCGGGCTGCTGATCGAGTTTCTCGCCCTGCGTATCGCGGACGCCCTTGGCGCGCCTGTTCCGGCCCCGACGCCGCTGCTGCTGCCCACGGATTTTCCCTGGCAGATCGGCACCGACGAGTTCGACGCCACGGTGCAGCGAAGCGCAGGCCGGAATCTCGGCATCGCGTACGTGCCGAACGCCCGCTCGGCGACGGCCGCAGAGGTCCTCGCGGGGGACACGACATCGCTCTCCGCGATCGCGTTCGCGGACCGGGTCCTGCAGAATGTCGATCGCACGGCGGCCAACCCCAATGTGCTCATCGACGACGCCGGGCGGCTGCACGCCATCGACTATGATGCATGCCTCTACTTCGACAGGGCGCTCGGCGCGCGTGCGCCGTTTTCGTTTGCGCTGCCCGCGCGCCATGTCCTGGCGGGCCTCGATCTGCCGTCGCCGCACGCCGCTGCGCCGGTGGATGTCGGCGCCATCGTGGCGGATGCCCCAGCGGCATGGTTCGCCGCAGCCGGCGCGGATCGCGAAACCGTCACAAAGGCCTTGCAGTCCTATCTGAACGCGTTTGTCGCTTGAGCGCGCGCGCCTGGCCTGTGCTAGAACCGGACCATGATGCAGGATCGGGTCGCCGCCCTTGAGGGCGTGCTCAACTTTCGCGATTTCGGCGGCTATCCCGCCGCCCAGGGCCACGTGGTGCGCGGCCAGCTGTTTCGCACCGCCTCCTTCGCCGAGGCGTCCGAAAAGGACATCGCTTGGCTCGAAAGCCTCGGCGCGCGCTTCATCGTCGATCTGCGTCGGCCGGAGGAGCGTTCGGACCAGCCCAACCGCTGGCCGGGCGAGGGCAACCTGCCGGTGCACACCAACGACGAGGGCTACCGCGAAATTCCTGCGCACCTCGCCGTACTGACGCAGACGGACCTGAGTGCCGACTCCGTGCGCGACTACATGTTCACCGCTTACGCCAACTATCCGTATGAGCCGCGGTACGTGGCGCTCTTCCGTGCATTCCTGCATGGCCTGGCCGAGCAGGGCGGCCCCGCCATCGTCCACTGCGCGGCGGGCAAGGATCGCACGGGCGTCATCTGCGCGCTGACGCTCACGGCGCTGGGCGTCGATCACGACACCATCGTGGCGGACTACGAACTCACCAACACCGCCGTCGACTACATGGCGCGCCTGCCTGCGATCCGCGAGCGGATGGAAGCGCGCACGGGCAAGCCGGTGTCTGAGGAGGCGCTGCGCCCGATGCTGGGCGTGCATGCCGACTATCTCGCCGCCGCTTTCGCCGCGATCCACGCGAAGTACCCCGACGTACCGACGTACATGGCCGACGTGCTGGGCGTGGATGCGGAAATGGTGCGCGACCTGCGCGCGAAGTTCGTGCGATAGGCAAGGAGCGCGGGCGGGGTCGTCCGCGCTCCAGTTCCTCAAACCGCCTTGCGCTTTTCCATCATTTGGTCGAATGCGCCCCAGACGCCGTCGGCGCCGTGCCATTCGCCCCGCGTGGCGCCCTTGGAGTATTCGGTGGCGCGCGCCTCGAAGAAGTTCGCGTGCTCGACGCCGTTCAGGATCGCCGTCAGCCACGGGATCGGGTGATCCTTCGCGCCATACAGCTTCGGCAGGCCCAGTTGCCCCAGCCGCCAATCGGCGATGTAGCGGATGTAGGCCTTGATGTCCTCCGGCGTCATGCCCTGCACGGGCCCCATCTCGAAGGCGAGGTCGATGAACTTGTCTTCCAGGCTCACCACGTGTTCGCAGCAGCCGATGATGTCGTCCTTCACGGCCTTCGTCAGTGCATCCGTTTCGGCGGAGAAGGCATGGAACAGTTTGATCATGCCCTCGCAGTGCAGCGACTCATCGCGCACGCTCCAGCTCACGATCTGGCCCATGCCCTTCATCTTGTTGAAGCGCGGGAAGTTCATCAGCATCGCGAACGACGCAAACAGCTGCAGGCCTTCGGTGAAGCCGCCGAACATCGCCACCGTGCGCAAGATGTCGCCTTCGGTCTCCACGCCGAACTGGCCCATGTAGTCGTGCTTGTTCTTCATCGCCTCGTAGTCGAGGAACGCAGCGAACTCGCTCTCGGGCATGCCGATGGTTTCCAGCAGCAGCGCGTAGGCGGCCACGTGGATCGTCTCGATGTTGGAGAACGCCGACAGCATCATCTTCACCTCGGTGGGTTTGAAGACGCGCGCGTAGCGTTCCATGTAGTTGTCGTTCACCTCGATGTCGCCCTGGGTGAAGAACCGGAAGATCTGGGTCAGGAGGTTGCGCTCCTGGTCGTTGAGCTTGGAAGCCCAGTCCTTCACGTCCTCGCCCAGCGGCACTTCCTCGGGCATCCAGTGGATCTGCTGCTGGCGCTTCCAGAAATCGTGCGCCCACGGGTAGCGGAAGGGCTTGTACGCCCTGGAGGGGGTGAGAAGTCCCGGAGTGCTGCCGCCCGCGCCGTACGCCATGATCGTCCTCTTGGTTTTCGCATATCTCGGCGTTCAGCCGACGCAGACCACTAGATATAGCGTCGGGTAGACAAAAGGTAAACGCGACGCCCGCCAAGAAGGGGCCGATTCCGGCGGCGGAAAAAGGGGCCCGGGGCGCCTGGCGGCGAAATGCCCCTGTGGGCGGCGGGGGTGCGCGGCGGGGCGTGGTCCCGGCGGGCCTAGCGGCGCATGGTGAAGGTGGCGCCGACGAAGTTCTCGTCGATGGTTTCGGGGCCGTTGCTGACTTCGCGGTTGGTGATGCCCAGCGAGGCCTGCATGCCGTTGGCTTCCACGGAAACGCCGATCTGGGCGTCGCCCACGATCACCCGGTCCTCTTGGTAGCTCAGGCCGCGGCGGGCGCCGGCGGCCATGGCCTCGGGCGTCCAGGTGAGGGCGGAGCCGTCGGTGGCGGCGAAGAAGTACCAGGACGGGCGATCCCACGTGGCGCGCGCGTCGTCGAACTTGCCGACCATGTTCTCCAGGCGCTTGCCCAGCCGCACTTCGCCGCCGAGGCTGCGGACCTGGCCGCCCTCGGGGCCGATCGATACGCCCGCGCGCGGCGCGATCGCCACGTCGAGGTTGAAGCCGGTGGCGCTGGCGGGCGCCGAGAGGGTGTATTCTACGCTGACCAGCCGCGCGGAGGGGCCGATGCCGTGGTAATCGCCGCTCAGCGCGGTGTCGGGCCCGAAGGCCGGTGCGGGTTCGGCGGCGAAGCTCTGCGCGAGGCGGACCGGCGCGCGCCGGAACGTCATGGAGTACCCGAACTCCTCGAGGGCGTTCTCGAGACTGGCGAACGGCATCGGCAGCGCAGGTTCGGGTGCGAAGGGATCGGACTGGCCATCCAGCGCCAGCTGCAGCGCCGGGTTGGTGGCCTGAAGCTCGCCGTCGGCGGTGAAGGTGGCCGCTGCGGCGCTGGCTGTGACGGCCACACCGAAGAAGAGCGACCAAACGAGTGTCCGTCCCATGTTCGCCTTTTTCATGAACCGACCGTGCGCCCGTAAGGTAAATGAAACGTTGCCGTGAATGTTCCGCCCGTCTGTCAAGAACCCGGCCTCGCGACCGTGCGCCGCACAGCCTATGCAGGTTCGGCGCCGGTGTCGCATTAAAGCTTGGTGGCGATTGCAGCGGCGCGGACGCCCTCAGGCCTTCGGCAGGAGTTCCCGCTGCATCAGGATCACGTCGTGCCAGCGGCCGAATTTCCAGCCCACGTTCCACAGCGTGCCCACGTGGCTGAAGCCGCATTTCGCATGCAGCGCGATGGACCCCGCGTTGTCGGCGCCGCCGATCACCGCCACCACCTGGCGCACATCGAGGTCCTGCAGCTCAGTCAGCAGCGTCGCCAGCAGGGTGAGGCCCACGCCGCGCCGTTCCTGGCCCGGCGCCACGTAGACGGAGTCCTCGAAGCAGTGGGCGTAGCCTTCCCGGTCGCGGTACTGGCTGGCGTACGCGTAGCCGGCGATGCGGGTGATGTCGTCCTGCGGGCTCGCCACCAGCCACGGCCAGCCGCGCGTGACGACCTTCGTCCAGCGCTCCTTCATCT
Organism: Alphaproteobacteria bacterium; assembly: GCA_027488965.1. Lineage (GTDB taxonomy): Bacteria > Pseudomonadota > Alphaproteobacteria > Caulobacterales > Aquidulcibacteraceae > VFBF01. Next base: position 15,729 of record JAIYAO010000200.1, on the reverse strand, counting down.
CCTTCAGCCCCGGCGGCTGGATCTCGAGGGAGCCGGCGCCGGAGGCCACGTGATGGGCGTAGATCAGCGCCACCTGCTGCATGTCCTGCTCGAAGCAGGGGCGCACCACGAGCGGGGCGGGCTTGGCGGGGTCAGGCATGGGCGTCGGCGCAGGGCCCGCGGACGCTGCGCTCCACCTGCAGGGTGATGTGGCGGATGCCGAAGGCTGTGCGCAGGTCGTGTTCGGCCGCATCGAGGAACGCGTCGTCGGCGCCGTCGGGGCGCACGAGGTGGGCGGTCAGCGCCGGTTCGCTCGCGGTCATGGCCCAGACGTGCAGGTCGTGCACTTCGGTGACGCCGGGCAGCGCGCCGAGGCGGCGGCGGACGGCCGCCACATCGATGTTGCCGGGCGCGGCGTCGAGGATGAGATCGAGCGAATCCCGCAGCAGGCCCCACGAACCCCAGACGATGACGCCCACCACGATCAGGCTCGCGGCCGGATCGATCCACGCCGCCCCCGTGGCCCACACCAGCGCGCCGGCCACGATGACGCCGGCGGAAACGGCGGCGTCCGCCATCAGGTGCAGGTAGGCGCCGCGGGCGTTGAGGTCGGACTTGGCCGACCGCGCAAACAGCAGCGCCGTGCCGCCGTTGACCAGGATGCCGGCGGCGGCGGCGCCCATCACGATGAGCGGCGCCACCGTTTCCGGCGCCGAGAGCCGGCGGATCGCCTCCCAGCCGATGGCGCCGGAGGCCGCCACCAGCAGCAGCCCGTTGGCCAGCGCCGCGGCCACGCCCGCCTTGCCGTAGCCGTAGGTGCGCCGCGGCGACGCCGCGCGCGTCGCAAGCCACGCAGCGCCGCCCGCAAGGCCGAGGCCCAGCACGTCGGAGAGGTTGTGGCCCGCGTCCGCCAGCAGGGCGGTGGAGTTGGCCGCAAACCCGGCCGCGGTCTCCACCAGCACGAAGGCGAAATTGATCAGCAGCGCCACGCCGAACGGCCGGGCGGCGTGGGCGCCGTGGTCGTGCCCATGGTCGTGGTGATGGTGGCCGTGGCTGCCGTGCATGGCCCCAGAGTCGATGCACCGGCGCCGAGGTCAAGGGGCGAAGCGGCGGCGGCGCGCGATGGGGGCCGCACCCAGCACCACGACCCGCCCATCCCTTGCGGGAACGGCGGCGTCGCACACCCTCCAGGCGGAGGGACGGGGCGCCCGAGACCGATGCGCCAAGATGCGATGGCTCGGGACCACCGCGGAAGACTGCACCCGCCACGGGCGCCCCGTTGCGATCGTTTCTCGCCGGCCCGGCCCCCGGATTTGATGCCTGCCCGGGGCAACCCCGCCGCCCCAGCCCTCCGCGCTCACACGCGGCGCCAGGACGGGGGACACCACCGTCGACTTGGATCCATCGCCGTTCCCCGGTCCGATGCGCAGGGCCGCCAGTCACGGCGCCCTGGACCCGACGGTTTAGCTCCCCGCCGGCAACCGCACTCGATCGCACCGCCCGCATCGATCCGGTGACTGGGCCCAGACACCCTCCTTGCACAGGCGGCGAGGAGGAGTGTGCCACGGGGGTTTCATCCCCCGGATTGGGAGGCTGCATTTTCTTTGTCCGGGGCGCGGCGCAGCCGCGAACCCGGAAGCCCTACGCGCGGCGGCGCTGGCGAAAACACCCGTCGTTGCAGCATTTCCCGCACATCCGGTGCGAATGGTCTCGGGGGTCGCCGCGATGCGGCGCCCCGGAGGAAGCGGCGCGATAAACAGGGATAGCGGGTGTCACTATCCCCCCATTTTCCGCGCCTTGCCCCCATCCCCCCGCGTTGCGGGGGACTTCCCCCGTGAACGGGGGAAGAAACCGCTGCGCCACGTCTCTGTTTCTTCCCCCGCACCGCGGGGGAAGTCCCCCGCAACGCGGGGGGATGGGGCCGCGCGATGCTGAGTTCGCGCCGCGGCGCCCCTCCGCGCCCCTCGCCCCCGCCGCACCGTGCGCACCCCACCCGGCGCTGCGCGCCACCCTCCCCATGGAGGGGAGGGAGGGCGCTGGCGCTTGGTGAAACGGCGTTTCGGCCGCGCAAACGTCTCCGCCACGGGACGCCCTCCCTCCCCTCGATGGGGAGGGTGGCCGGAGCGCAGCGAAGGTCGGGTGGGGTGCGCGCGAGATGTGCGGGCGATGGGCGCAGACGGCGGCCGCGTCGATATCGTCGCCAAGTCCGGCTTCGACGCGACGACGCGGCTGAAGGTGCGCGAGACGGCCGATCTCGTGCCGGTGTTTTGAGAGCGATGGCCCCCGGCAAAGCCAAGCCGCCGGCGGAGATTGTCGCGCGGGCGCGATTGCAGATCGCGCGCATAGGCGAATGGACGGCAGGCATGGACGTCGCCAGCTACACGGGCGGATGAGCGCACGCGCTACGCCTTCGAGCGCGCGTTCATCGCGCTGGGCGAAGCCGCCGGGTCTCAAGGCAGCTTGGCTGGCTCCCGAAGCTGGCCGACTCGAGAGTAGTCATTCAGGTTGACGTGCTTTAGCCTCACGCGCTTTAGCAACTCGGCGTAAAGTACGTGGTCGGCAACCGTTCGATCAGTTCTCTTCAGTCCGATGAGGACCCCGCTTCGCTGCCATTGATCCGCCGAGCGTGTTGTAACGGGTGTCTGTGCTCGGCCGAACGGAACTGCATGCAGTTGCAACTTGTCGAAGCCGCCGGCTGTAGCAAGAAGGGCACGCAATCTCTCAGCACGCTTGTGCGATAGCTGATCAGCTTCGGCCCCCTCCTTAGAAGTCGACGAAACCAATCCTACGCACAACACCTCCTCAGCATAGGAAATCAAGGCACGAAACCTCGGGTCGCGCAGGTGTTCGATGATCGGCGCCTTGGCTCGTTGAGTTATGTATAGATCGTCGTACTTGCCCGGAAGCCAGAAGCTATCCGAATACAAGCCTATGACGGTGAAGGTCCCTACGTCTCGTCCGTCTCGATGGGAGAGCTTTATCTCATGGACGTCGTTAAATCCGAGAGTGGGACCAAGAGTGACGACTCGAATGCGCTCTAGAGCAGTAAAGTGCTCAGACTCAACCGGGCTGAGTGTCCAGCTTACATCTTGCTGCGGTTCTGCCGCAGCTTTACCAGATTGCCTCTGCTCTGCCCTCGTTATGGCGTCGCCATTCGCCCAGACAGCCAGCATCACGGCAATAGCCACCAATGCGACAAAGCAGTATTTCGCGGCGGGCTGCCATTCGTTCCAGTGATCAAACAGAGGCAGTTTCAGTTCGAAGGGCATGACTCCGCTCACATCGTATGGCGAGGCGAGTGGGTCCGCCCCTCACTGACACGCCAGACACTCCTCGTAGTCCGTCTTCGTGCTCGAAATCTCCGCCGCTTCGGCCTTCATGCCTTCGCCTTGCGCGAAGCCCGCGCGTTGCACGCTCTTGGAGCGGCAGTAGTACAGGCTCTTCACGCCCTGTTCCCACGCCATCCAGTGCAGCATGTGCAGGTCCCACTTGTCGACGTCGCCCGGCAGGAACACGTTGAGCGATTGCGACTGGCAGATCAGTGGCGTGCGGTCGGCGGCGAGTTCGATGATCCAGCGTTGATCCAGCTCGAACGCCGTCTTGAACACGGCCTTTTCGTCGTCGGTGAGAAACTCCAGGTGCTGCACGCTGCCTTCGTTGGCGAGGATCGAGTTCCACGTGTCTTCGGTGTTCTTCCCCTTCGCGTCGATCAGCGCTTCCAGGTAGGGGTTCTTCACCGCGAAGGAGCCGCTCAGCGTCTTGTGCGTGTAGATGTTGGCCGGGATCGGCTCGATGCCGGCGGACGTGCCGCCGCAGATGATCGAGATCGACGCCGTCGGCGCGATCGCCAGCTTGTGCGAGAAGCGCGCCATCACGTTGGCTTCCGCCGCATCCGGGCAGGGGCCGCGCTCCTGCGCGAGCTTCACGGACGCTGCGTCCGCGCCGCGGCGCACGTGCTTGAAGATCTTCATGTTCCACGACTTCGCCATCGCGGACTCGAACGGCACGTTCATCGCCTGCAGGAACGAGTGGAAGCCCATGACGCCGAGGCCCACGGACCGTTCGCGGTAGGCGGCGTAGATCGCGCGCTCCATTTCCGGCGGCGCACGCTCGATGAAGTCCTGCAGCACGTTGTCGAGGAAGCGGAAGATGTCCTCCAGGAAGCCCTCGTGGCCTTCCCACTCCAGGAACTTCTCCGCGTTCAGCGACGACAGGCAGCACACCGCCGTCCGGTCCCGACCGAGATGGTCGAGACCGGTGTGCAGCATGATCTCGGAGCAGAGATTGCTTTGGCGGACCTTCAGGCCGAGGCGTTTCTGGTGCGCCGGCATCTGGTTGTTCACGGTGTCGGAGAAGATGATGTAGGGCTCGCCGGTCTGCAGGCGCAGCTCGATGATCTTCTGCCAGATCTTGCGGGCGTCCGTGAGCTTCACGATCTCGCCGTTCTTCGGGCTGCGCAGGCCGAAGGGCGCGCCGTCGCGCACCGCGATCATGAACTCGTCGGTGATGTTGATGCCGTGGTGCAGGTTCAGGGACTTGCGGTTGAAGTCCCCGCTCGGCTTCCGGATTTCGAGGAACTCCTCGATCTCGGGGTGGTGGACGTCGAGGTACACCGCCGCCGAGCCGCGCCGCAGCGAGCCCTGGCTGATGGCCAGCGTCAGTGAGTCCATCACGTGGATGAACGGGATGATGCCGGACGTCTGCCCGTTCTGGCCCACCTTCTCGCCGATGGAGCGGACGGACCCCCAGTACGTGCCGATGCCGCCGCCGTTGGAGGCGAGCCACACGTTCTCGTTCCAGGTGTCGACGATGTCGTCGAGGCTGTCGCCCACGGAATTGAGGAAGCAGGAGATCGGCAGGCCGCGGTCGGCGCCGCCGTTCGACAGCACCGGCGTCGCCGGCATGAACCAGAGGCGGGAGATGTAGTCGTAGATGCGCTGGGCGTGCTCGACGTCGTCGGCATAGGCAGTCGCCACGCGGGCGAACATGTCCTGGTAGCTCTCGCCGGTGAGCAGGTAGCGGTCGTCCAGGGTGGTCTTGCCGAAGTCCGTCAGCAGCGCGTCGCGCGACGGGTCGGTGACGACCTTCTTCACGAGGCCAAGCCGGTCTTTCACCGCCTTGGGCTTGCCCCGGCGATGATCCGCCAACCGCGTGGGAGCCGCCGCAACCGCCTCGTTCCGATACATTCTCGCCGTCTCCGTTCACGCTATCTTAACCGGAGTCGCGCGTCGCGCTTGCGCAACATCCGGCGGGTCAGTGCTCTCTGCACCGCTACATATAGTGATCCCGGCTTCCTAAGAGTCGGTCAACGGCGCTGGGGGGCCGCACCCACATTTTTTATGACCAACCTGTAAACGACCCGGGAAACAGATTAACGCCGCCGCCGGAACGGTCCTGCAGGGTGCCCCGGGGGTCGCCCTTGGCGGCCATCGGGGCAGGCCCGCAGGACCCCGTCCGGACGCGTTAACCATGCCCGATTCTGCGCCCCGCGGGAGGGCGTCGCGCACCCGGCGGCGGTGAGTCCCGCCCAGCAGCCGGGCGCGCCGGGCCCGGCGATTCGGCCGGCCGGCCGCCGGCCCCGCCGGCGCGGTCATGGTAAATGTTTACGGTCACAGGGGCGCTGCCCCCTGCGCGCAAGCGGGCCCGGTGAACGGCGTGTCCGCCCGCCCGCCGCGCACCTACGGTCGCGCCTCCCCAAAGGACGCGTCGCAGGCATGGCATTCCGGTTTCCCCACGGGCTTGAGCCCCTCGCGGCGGCGCGCGCGCTTGCGGGCGCAGCGGGCCGGGGCGTGGGCGCGGTCGCGCAGAACTGGCGCCGGATCGCGGCGCTGGGGGCCGTAGCGCTCGGGCTGATGGTGTTCGGCTACGTGTCGATCCGCTTCGTGATCAACCGCATCCCCATCGCCGACAAGGCGCGCCACTATGCCGAGGCGGTCGTCAACAACAGCTTTGACTGGCTCGACCGCGCGGTGCGCGGGGAGGCGGCGGTGAAGGCGCAGGCGGCGGCGTGGAAGCCGCTCCCGTCGGAGCTGCAGGATCTCGAGCTGAACCTCATCGCGCTCCAGCCGCGCCCCGTGCGCTCCGCCGCCATGACGCAGCTCGCCGGCGGCAAGCTGCTGGCGGTGACGGCCCACGGCGCGTTCATCGCGCTCAATCCCGATACGGCGGCCTTTGCGAAGGCCGAGATCGCGTCCCCGCTCAATCTCGAGGAATTCCGCGCCGATCCGCTGTGGCGCACGCCGGGGATGGAGCGCCTGTTCTTCCGCATCAACGACATTCTCGCCCTGCGGCGGGGGCGCACCGACACGTACGATTTCTACGCCACGCACTACCACTTCACGAAGACCTGCATCGAGTTCCACCTGAGCCGCAGCACCATCGTCGTGGAGGGCGAGCGTGTGCGCCAGACGGAGGGCTGGAAGCGGCTGTTCGTGGCCACGCCCTGTTTCCCGGTGATGCAGGAGTATTCCGCCATCTACATCCCGTTCTCCGGCAATCTCTCGGGCGGGCGGATGCTGGACTACGACGACAAGCACCTGCTGATGACAGTGGGCGACCAGCAGGTGTTCGAGGCGCGCGGCGTGGACGTGGCGCAGGACGACGCCGCCACGATGGGCAAGATCCTGCTGATCGACAAGGACACCGGCGCGCATGCGCCCTTCGCCAAGGGGACGCGCAACGGGCAGGGCCTCATGCGCGACTCCCGCGGCCGCATCTGGGAGACCGAGCACGGCCCGCACGGTGGCGACGAGCTCAATCTCGTGCGGCCTGGCGACAATCTGGGCTGGCCGAAAGTCACCTACGGCGTGAACTACGATCAGCGCCCGTGGCCGGGCGCTGCGGTGGAAGGCCGCCACGACGGCTTCCGGCCGCCGGTCCATGCGTGGATGCCGTCGGTGGGCATCAGCAACCTCGTGGAGGCGCCGGCGGCGATGTTCCCCAACTGGGCGGGCGATCTCCTCGTGGGGTCGCTGTCGGGCAACACGCTATTCCGCGTGCGGCTGGAGGGCGACGAGGTCATCTACGCCGAGCCGATCCGCTTCGGCGGCCACTCGCTGCGCGACATCGAGGTGCTGCCCGACGGGCGCATCGCCATGCTCGACAGCCGCATGTCCATGCTGCTGCTGCGCAACGCCGCCGGCCCCGGCGCCAGCCTGCTCTACAACGCCGAAGCCAGGGTGGCGCCGAAGGTGACGCTGGCGGGCCTTTCGGCCAGGCGGGCCGGCCACGTGGCGGAGGGCGCGCTGCTCTATGGGCGCCGCTGCGCGGAGTGCCACAGCCTGCGGGGCGCCGCCGCCGCCGGTCCTGCGCTGCGCAACGTCGCCGGGCGGCGCATCGGCGCGCAGGAGGGCTACGCCTACTCCGAGGCGCTGTCGCGCGCGGGCGGCGTCTGGAGCGAAGGCGCGCTCACGCGCTACCTGCTCGCGCCCGAAAGCTTCGGCGCCACCGTCGCCATGCCCAACCCCGGCCTCACGAAGGCCGAAGCCGCAAGCCTCGCCGCCTACCTCGTCGAGCTGCAGCGCCAGGACCGCCGCGACCGCCGCCGCGCCCCCGCCGTCCTCGCCGGCGCCGACACCCGCCCCGGCGGCGGCGCGAACTGAGCGGACTCAAGTCCCGCTTGCCCTTGTGAATAAGTCGTGGGAGCTTTTGGAGGCGTAGGCGGGGGCTTCCGATGGACAATCTCAGCGATTCTGAACGCCTGGTGGTGGACAGCGTCCGGCAGGGCGTTCGGCAGGTGTTTCCGCTGCCGGAGGAGGGCGGCGAGAAGCCGGTGATCGCGGCTGCGTTGCTGCGCCGGCTCGCGTTGCGCCAACCCATCCTGCTGAAGCCGGGCGACGCCGAAGGCGAAGTCGTCCCGCTCACCGCCGCCGGCATCCAGATCGAGAACGCGCGCATCCACGGCCAGATCGATCTGGACTACTTCGGCGCCGGCGACGCCCTCGGCGCGCTGACCCTCGTGCTCAAGAACTGCGACCTGCTCGGGGACCGCGACCGCGAGGACCCGGATAAGGATGACTGGAAAGAGGGCGAGGCCCCCCCTGTACCGGCGCTGATGGCGCGCGGAGCGCGGTTTGCGCATCTGTCGCTAGAGAATTCGCGGTTCGGGCGGATCGACATCAAGGGGGCGCACATCTCCGGCGACGTCGATGTGTGCGGCGTCGGGCCGCTGGAGGACGGTGACTATTGCTGGGTCCAGGCGCGCGCCATCGAAGTTTTCGGCAGCTTTCGGGGAGACAAGGCAAGGCTGAAGCTCGCGGCGAGGCGCGCGGAGAAAATAAGTGCTGACCGCCCAAAGCACTATGCGCTGGAACTTTCCGAGGCCACCATTCGCGGCTCGATGCACTTCAACGCCGCCGATGCCGAAGGTGGCGTGATTCTGAAAAATGGCCGGATAACCGGCGACGTCTGGATGATCGGCGCCTCTATCGAGAAGGGCGAGGCGGATGCTCTGGTAGGCGACAGTCTGCACGTGGGTGGCGGGCTCGGCTTCCACGACGAGAGAAGCGAAGACACTGCGGAGGGTATCCCGCGAAAACTACGTCGACCCTTTAAATGCGTCGGCTGCCTTTCGATGTCGTTCGCTCACGTGTCAGGGACAGTAAGTATCTTCGGCGCAATCATCGGAGATGAATCTCAAAGATACAGCGCTGCCATCGAAGCTTGGCACCTCACCGCAGGCTCCATTTCGATCGGGTACGATGACAAGAGCGCCAAGGTATTCGGCCACATGATTCTGGCGCACGCCAGAGTGAATGGAGACGTCCGCATCAATGCGATCGCGCGCTCCGTAGCGCAGACGCTGACTATGGATCGCGCGGTGGTGGGCGGCTCGGTGGTCTTGATGCCGGGTTCCGAGTTGTCGAATGGCATGACGCTGGAGTACGCGGAGATCGGCAGGGATCTGGATTTCAACGCGACGTGCTATGCAAGCAGCGATGGGCGAGCGATCGGTGCGTCGTCTCTCAACGTGAAAGGACACGTCAGGATTACCGGTGAGGTGTCCGGCGCGATTGATCTGGAAGGCGCCACCGTCGATGGAGACGTCCGACTAGGGGCGACTGATCGTGGGCCATTGCTGTTTACGTCAGTCCGCAACACTCAGAATGCCGTCAATCTGGCTAATGCCCGCGTCGCTCGTGCTCTTCGCCTTGACCGGGTGGCGCTGAACCTCTCGGACTTTACCCAAGCCAGAACAACGAGCTTGCCCTTCTACAAGGGATGGAGCTTGGTGGAGGCGCAGTTTCCAGGGCAAAAGCCGAAGCTAGCCTGCTTTCTCGTGCGCGATGTGCCGCCCGCCGAGTTGCGGGCGAAGCGCGCAGGGCCGGATGTCATTGCACTCAATGGTACATCGCCACCAATTCACGCGCACAACGAAAAGTGCGGCCTGACCCTCGAGACAGACGAACAGGTCAAGCGATACATCAGCTTCTTCTGCGCACACGTCTGGGGCCCCGAGGGACCCTTCAAGGTCGTGGAGTCGGCAGCCATTTTGCCGCCCGCGCAGCGGTCAAAGTTCAATGAGAGCGGTAAGCTGTCGGCGGTCAGGGCGGAGAACGAGTGGCGTATCGACGGCTGGATCGTTTACGGACCCGCGATCTTTGAAGCTAAGTTCAGGATCCAGGATTCGAGCGATCCCGAAGCGATCGGCAGGATTGAGATGCTCGAAGACAACATGCTGGGCCCGTACGAGCCGCCAAGCGTACTCTATCAGGCGCCCTACCGGATTGTGACGCGCTCGGGCTTCGGTACATGGCCCTTGCCACCCCCTCACGAGGGAGACTGGTCACCAGCAACACCTGTACAGGAAGGCTCTCTAAAAGCCCATCTGACGCCCGTTGCAGACAACGAAGGACCTGCCAAAGCCAGCGGCAAAGTCAAAGAGGCCGCTCCGGTCGGAAAGCACAAGAGGGTTATGAAGGCAGGCGAAACTTCGCCAGCCCAGCCCGCAGAAATCGTGTTCGATGTGAGCGGCGCGCGAATTGGGTTGCTCGATGACGATCTCGGGCGGGCCTGGCCGGAAGAGGCTGAGCTAAAGCTCGGGGGCTTGCACTACGAGAGACTTTCCGAAACGGACGGCAGGGTGAGAGATCCGCGAGCTGCGTTCAATGCGCCATCGGCCGCACGGGTCGCATCAAGCGCCCGCGGCAACGGTCGCGTACGACCTACCGGAACGAGACAGCCGGAGAAGTTGTTGGAGGCCGGTGGTAGATCGACCGTGCCGAGTGCTCGCGCAACCCGGAAACTGCGCAAGGCGCGGTGGCAGGCCCGGCAAGATTGGCTGAAGCGCCAGTACAAGGGAGGGCAAGAGCCTACGCACAGGGGCTCCGTGTACAACCCACAGCCATACGAGCAACTCATCCAAGCGCTGCATGCCATGGGCGACAGTTTTTCCGCCCGCAAGATCACAAGCACCAAGCTCAACCTGGAGCGAAGGCTGCGTGAGGAGGGATGGTGGGCTGAGAGGGCCCGCTGGCTCTCGGTTCCGTTCCTTTGGCTCTACGCCGTCTTCTTCGACAACGGCCTCTCAACAGGCCGCGCGCTCGCGACATTCTTCGCCCTCTGGCTCGCCGGCGCTCTGGCCGCGCAGGTCGCGCTCACGGGATTTCCCGTCCAGTTGGACGGCCTCGTTTTCCTGCAGGGCGAAAACCCGGTGCTTGCCGTCGTCAAGGAAGGTGTCGTCACGCACAGGCCGTGCGGAGGCAACATCAATGCGATCTGGTATGCGCTCGACAGTTTCGTCCCGCTCATCGACCTGAAGCAGGAGTCGCGGTGCGACATCCGGCCGGAGCGCTGGGGCTGGGTGGCGGCCAAGTCCTGGTACGCACTGCTGGGCTGGCTGGTGACGTCTCTCGCGGCCTTGACCGTGTCGGGTCTGCTCCGGCGCTACGCGGAGCGTTGAGCAAGCGCCTTGCCTTTTGCCTGCGTCGCGGCGATGCCACTGCTCATGGCCGCAGGCAGCAGGAACAGGACACGCGCCATCCTCGCGGTGGCGGGCGGGGCGGCGATCATCGGGTTGGCGCCGGTGGGCATGCGCCTGTCGGAGCTGGGGCCGATGGCGACGGCGTTCTGGCGGTTTGCATTTGCGCTGCCGGTGCTGTTTGCGGTCTCGCGCCTGCTGCGGTCGCCCGCGCCTGCGCGCAACGATGTGCGGCTCATGCTTCTGGCCGGCGTGGTGTTCGCGTTCGATCTGCTGCTGTGGCACGCGGCGCTGGGCTACACGACGGTGGCCAACGCCACGCTCTTCTCCAACATGACGCCGGTGATTGCGGCGGCGGCGGGCTGGGTGCTGTTCCGGGAGCGGCTGGGCGCGGCCTGGTTCGTGGGCGCCGCGCTCGCGGTGGCGGGCGCCGTGGCGATGTCGTACGGGCGCGCGCAGGAGGGGCAGGGCGAACTGCTGGGCGATCTGCTCGGCCTTGCGTCGATGGTCTGGTACGCGGCGTACCTCGTGATGATGCGCGGCGTGCGGGATCGCGTGAGCGCTTCGGTGGCGATGCTGGTGACGACGGCGGCGGCGCTCGTCGCCGCAGGGATCGCCACGGCGGCGCTGGGCGAACCGTTCCTGCCGGAACGCCAGACATGGGCGGCGTGGGGCGTGCTGATCTTCCTCGGGGTGTTCGTGCATTCGTGCGGGCAGGGCTTCATCGCCTACGGCCTCGGCAAGCTGCCGATCGCACTCTCGACCATTCTCCTGTTCGTGCAGCCGGTGGCGGCGGCGGCTTTCGGCTGGGTGCTGTTCGACGAGCCGCTGGGCGCGGTGGGCCTCGGCGGGGCGGCGTTGATTCTGGTGGGCGTGTTTATCGTGCAGCGGGCGCGCGCGACGCCAGCGGGCGGAACAGGCGCGCCCGCGCAGGCTCCGCCCATGCGGGATCACCCAGGCGGGGCATCGTGAAAAAGATCGTCTCCGCGCGCCCGATCAGGTTGTCGAACGGGACCATGCCCATGCCGGCCCAGCGCCCGTCGAGCGAGTTGTCGCGATTGTCGCCCATCGCAAGGAAGTGGCGCGCGGGCACGGTCACCGGGCCCCAGGTATCGAAGGCGCGGTCGTCGCCGAACTCGTGGATCAGGTGCGCGCCCGCAGATGTCTCTTCCCGATACACGGTGGCGCTCTCCACCGCGCCCCGGGCTTCGCCGCGGGCAATGCGTGTGATGGCGCGCCCGTCGCGGCGCCGGGCGGCTTCGCCGTTCACGTAGAGCAGCCCGTCCTTCACCTGCACGACATCGCCCGGCAGGCCGATCAGGCGCTTGATCATCGTCTTGCGTTCATGGGGATGGCGGAAGACGACCACGTCACCGCGCGCCGGCGTCCGTTCGAAGAGGCGCGTCGTGGCCGGCGCGAGATGGTCGCCCAGATCCAGCGGGAGCGACTGGACGCTGTAGCCGTAGGCGAACTTGGACACGACCACCCGGTCGTGGACCTCCAGCGTCGGCGCCATGCTTTCGGACGGGATGCTGTAGGCGGCGAACGCCACCGTCGTGAACGCGAGGTAGGCGGGCACGAACACGGCGAGAAAGCGGGCGGTGTCGCGCGCCTCCTGCAGCAGCTTTTCGAGTCGGTCGGTCATCTGTCGTCTCCCGGGCGCCAGTAACGGTAGGAATAGGCCGGTTCGAAGGCGGCGTCGCGGTAGAGTGCGATGGCGGGTGCGTTGGCGGCCTCCACCTGCAGGAACGCATGCATGGCGCCCTCGGTGTGCGCCCAGTCCAGCAGCGCCGAGAGAATGGCGCGCGCGAGGCCCTGCCGGCGGTGCGCGGGATGGGTGCGCATGAGGAAGATGGCGGCATGGTCGCCCACGATCACGCACAGCCCGGTCGCGGCGGCGCCGCCGTCCCGCTCCAGCAGCGCAAAGCGCCGTGGTTGCGGCGTGCGGTCCGCGATGGCGCGGCGCTCGGCGTACTCCGCAGCGGACGCCGCCGTCTCGCGGATGATCGCTTCGATGGCGGGGAGGAGGTGGGGGGTGAGCAGGATGTCGCGTGCGGCGGTCGCCGTCGTCAAAGCGGCGCGCGCCTCATTGATCGGCGCGGTCATCACCAGCGTCGGCGTGTGCGGGCCCCAGCCCCTTTGTGCGAGACGTTCGGGGAGATCGGGGGGCGCACAGACGCCGTCGGCGATCCTGAAGCACGGTGCGCTGCGGCGCGTTGCTTGCCACGCGACGGCGGCGTCGATGGCGCTGTCGAGATCGGCGCCGTCAAAGGCCAGTGGAGCGATTGCGTTGACGCGCCCGGTGACGCCGGCGTCGGCAAGTAGCGTCCAGCCGTGCAGCGCGGCGCGCTCGCGGGCTGGCCAAGCTTCTAGGATAAGGCGTTCGAGCAGGGTCGCGTCGCTCACCCCTGCGCCTTCTCCACCAGCTTCACCACATCGCCCATGATCCCGGTGATCCGGAAATCCTTCGGCGTGTACACGGCCGTGACGCCCATCTGCTTCAGCGCCAGTTCGTCGGCCGGCGGGATGATGCCGCCGACGACGAGGGGCACCTTCTCCAGCCCGGCCTCGCGCATCAGGCGCACCACGTCGCGCACGAGATCGAGGTGCGAGCCGGACAGGATCGACAGGCCCACCGCGTGCGCGCCCTTGTCCTTCGCGGCGGCGACGATTTCGGCGGGCGTCAGGCGGATGCCTTCATAGACCACGTTCATGCCCACGGCGCGGCCGCGCGCGGCGATCTGTTCGGCGCCGTTGGAGTGTCCGTCGAGGCCCGGCTTGCCGACGAGGAAGGTGAGTTGGCGGCCGAGCTTTTCGGAGAGCGCGACCACATCGGCCTGCACCTTCTCGATGTCGGCGTCGCCATCGCTGGACACCACCAGCGCCACGCCGGTGGGTGCGCGGAACTCGCCGTACACGGCGCGCAGCGCCGCGCCCCATTCGCCGGTGGTCACGCCCGCTTTCGCGCAGGCGATGGAGGCTTCCATGATGTTGCGGTCCTCGCGCGCGGCGTCGGCCAGCGCGTCCAGCGCTGCAGCGGCGGCGGCGCCGTCGCGTTGGCCCCGCCACGCCTTCAGCCGCGCGATCTGTTCGCCCTCCACGTGCGCGCCGACCTTCTCGATCGATGCGTTCTCTTCCTTGCCGTAGAGCGGGGAGGGCTCGCTTTCCGTGTAGGCGTTGACGCCCACCACCTTGATGTCGCCGCGCTCGATGGCGCCCACGCGCAGGCGGTTGGAGTTGACAAGCGCTTCCTTCATGTAGCCGCGCTCCACCGCAGCCACAGCGCCGCCCATGCTCTCGATGGTCTTGAGTTCGGTCTTGGCGCCCTCGACGAGTTCGCGGGTCTTGGCCTCGATCACGTGGCTGCCGTCGAAGATGTCCTCGAACTCCAGCAGGTCGGTTTCGTAGGCGAGGATCTGCTGCATGCGCAGCGACCACTGCTGGTCCCACTGGCGCGGCAGGCCCAGCGCCTCGTTCCACGCCGGCAGCTGCACGGCGCGGGCGCGCGCGTCCTTCGACAGCGTCACCGCCAGCATTTCCAGCAGGATGCGATAGACGTTGTTCTCCGCCTGCGGCTCCGTCAGGCCCAGCGAGTTCACCTGCACCCCGTAGCGGAAGCGCCGCAGCTTTGGGTCGGTCACGCCGTAGCGCGTCTGTGCGAGTTCATCCCACAGCACGTTGAACGCGCGCATCTTGCACGTCTCGGTGATGAACCGCAGGCCCGCATTCACGAAGAAGGAAATGCGCGAGAACACCAGCGGAAAGTCGGCGTCCGAAATCTCGCCGCGCGCCTTCACCTCGTCGAGCACGGCGATGGCGGTGGCGAGCGCGAAGGCAAGCTCCTGCTCCGGCGTGGCGCCCGCTTCCTGCAGGTGGTAGCTGCAGATGTTGGTGGGGTTCCACTTCGGCGTCTCGTAGAGGCACCAGGCGATGGTGTCGGCGGTCAGCTTCAGCGACGGCGCGGGCGGGAAGATGTAGGTGCCGCGCGAGAGATACTCCTTCACCACGTCGTTCTGCGTGGTGCCCTGCAGGGCCTTGCGGCTCGCGCCCGTCTCGTCGGCCAGCGCCACGTAGAGCGCCAGCAGCCAGGCCGCCGGCGCGTTGATGGTCATGGACGTGTTCATGCGGTCGAGCGGGATGCCGTCGAACAGCGCGCGCATGTCGCCCAAGTGGCCCACCGGCACGCCCACCTTGCCCACTTCGCCGCGCGCCAGAATGTGGTCGCTGTCGTAGCCGGTCTGCGTCGGCAGGTCGAAGGCCACCGAGAGGCCCGTCTGCCCCTTGGCGAGATTGGCGCGGTAGAGCTTGTTGCTCTCCGTCGGCGTGGAATGGCCCGCATAGGTGCGGAAGATCCACGGCGGATCGGGCGCGTGCTGGAAGGGGATTTTTCCGGTCGTGTCGGCCATGGTCTGCTCTCCCGGGGGCAGGGAAGCGGGTTTCGTGCTGCGGTGCAACAGCAGGCGCACGCCGGGAGACTACCAGCCGCGATGGCACGTCCAGTGGTCCAGCACCAGCGCGGCGAGCTGGTCGAACCCCATGCCTGTCCCCTGCGCGCCCACCGCGAAGGCCGGGAACCCGAGCAAGGCGTTCAGGCGCGCGTCCGGCGGGGGCTGCGCCGCCACGCCGGGGGCGACGTGGAGCGCAAGCCAGCGTTGCCCGGCGTGGCCGAACACCGAGATGTCCTCGATCCCGCGCCACGGCAGGGCCCAGCCGCCGGGGCCAGGCCGGGCGATGCCGTGGGCGTCCAGCCGATAGAACGGACGCGCCCGGGCGAGACGGACCGCCGCAAGGGGGGCGGCCGCCCCGAAGAAGGCCGCACCGCCCCAGCCGAT
>JAIYAO010000064.1 GCA_027488965.1 Alphaproteobacteria bacterium | reverse complement strand
GCGGGGGCGCCCATGCTCCGTGCAAGACCTTGCGACGGGATCGATGCATGCGGGAGACGGAACAACGCGCCGCGCTACTTCTTCTTCAGCGCCGCCTCCATCGCGGGCGGCGGGCCGCCGGGCATGATGGGGCGCGCGGGGTAGCCGCCCATGGCGATCACCCGGTCATACATCACCAGCGCGCCGGCGAGGCCGACGTTGAGGCAGAACTTCGTGGGGATCTGCACCACGTGTGCACATGCGGCCGTCACTTCCGGCGACAGCGAACCGCGCTCGCGCCCCAGCACATAAGCCGCCGCCGCGGGGTGGCGAAAACTCGGCAGGTCCACCGCCTCGTCGAGCAGCTCCACGCCCACCAGCACGCAGCCCTTCGGCAGCCGCACATCGGCGGCGCGCTCGAACGGATAGTACGGCAGGTGATCGAAGGACTTCGAGGTGTCGGCGCGATAGGCGTCGCGCACCTTGGGCGCCGCATCGATGGTGAAGAAGAAGCTGGCGCCGAACGCGTGCGCGGTGCGCATCAGCGCGCCGAGATTCATGGGCTTGGAAATGCCTTCCGCCCCGATGCCGAAGTAGCCGCGCATCAGCGGAACGTCCGCACATCGCGCAGGCCGCCCGCATTCGCCAGCCCGCGCTTCATGCCGTCGCTGACGAAGGGCGCGGCGATCTCGCCGTCGGCGTCCACCGCGATGAGGCCGCCGTCGCCGCCGAGTGCGGCCATGTCCGCCAGTGCGCCGGCGCACGCGGCGTGCAGCGACTGCCGCGCATAGACGATGCGCGCACTCACGTCGGCGGCCACGTTGGCGCGGATGAACAGTTCGCCCTGGCCCGTGCACGAGACCGCGCAGCGCCCGTCCGCCCAGGTGCCCGCGCCGATCAGCGGCGCATCGCCCACGCGGCCCGGCATCTTGTGCAGCAGCCCTCCCGTGGAGGTGGCGGCGGCGAGCCGGCCCGCACGATCCTTCGCCACCGCGCCCACGGTGCCGTGCGCGAGTTCGCCCGGCGCCACGGGGCGCGACGCGGCGGGCGTGTAGTACGCGGCGGGATCGGGCACCGGCGCGCAGCCTTGCGCCCGCGCGAATGCGGCGGCGCCGGCGCCCGCCAGCAGCACGTGTGGCGTCCGCTCCAGCACGCAGCGCGCCACGGCGATCGGCGATTCAAATCCCACGAGTGCGGCCACGGCGCCCGCCTTGCGGGTGGCGCCGTCCATGATGGCTGCATCCAGCTCCCACACTCCATCGGCGTTGGGGGCCGCGCCCCGGCCGGCTATGTGCATCCCGCTGGCCTCCAGCGCCGCCACGGCCGCACCCACCACGTCCAGCGCCGATGCGCCGGCCTCAAGCTCCGCCGCGGCCGCATCGAGCACGCCGCGCATGTGCGCTTCCTCTCGCTCGTAGCTGCGCGACCGCGCCGGCCCCGCGCCGCCGTGCAGCGCCAGCGCCCATGCTTGGCCTCGCCCGGACTGCCCCATGTTCCGCTCCTACCGTGTGCGCGTCGGCGGCGTCGGCGCCGCCTTCGTCCTGTCGCCGAACAGGTAGCCCTGTTTGACGCCGATGGAGAGGGCGATGAGGGTGGCGGTGAGCAGGAAGCCGTCCAGCTGGTCGGTGGGATCGGCCAGTTCGCCCAGGTAGATGAGGCCCGGCCAGCCCCAGAGCACGAACAGCAGCACCGCGCCCGCGCCCTCCCCCACGGATCCCACCACCGGCACGCGCCCCATGGTGAAGTCCACAAGGTCGATGGCCACGGAGATGCCGAGGCGGATGAAATAGCCCGTGCGCGTCATGCGGGGATCCTTCCCAAGGGGCCCGGGACTTCCTACCCTGCGGGCCACAGACCGTTCCACATACCTGCACGAGGAATGAGACATGAAGGCGTTGCTGAGCAAGACCGTGGGCGGTCCCGAAACCCTCGTCCTCGACGATGTCCCGGCCCCCGTGGCCGGCGCGGGCGACGTGCTGATCGACGTGAAGGCCGTGGGCGTGAACTACCCTGACGTGCTGATGCTGCGCGACATGTACCAGTTCAAGCCCGAGCGCCCCTTCGCGCCGGGCGGCGAGATCGCGGGCGTGGTGGCGGCGGTGCGCGACGGCGTGACCCACGTGAAGGCCGGCGACCGGGTCATCGGCTCCACCGGCTGGGGCGGCATGGCCGAGCAGATCGTCATCTCCGGCCTGCGGGTGCGCAAGATTCCCGACGCCATGCCCTTCGACGAAGCCGCCGCGTTCCTCATGACCTACGGCACCTCCCACTATGCGCTTAAGGACCGGGCCCACATCAAGCCGGGCGAGAGCCTGCTGGTGCTGGGCGCGGCCGGCGGGGTGGGCGTGGCCGCGGTGGAGCTGGGCAAGGCCATGGGCGCGAAAGTGATCGCGGCGGCCTCCACGCAGGAGAAGGTGGACTTCGCCCTCGCCTGCGGCGCCAATGCGGGCATCGTCTATCCCGTCCGCCTCGACGAGGACGACAAGGCCGCCACCAAGGCCTTCTCCGAAGCCTGCAAGCAGGCCGGCGGCGGCGGCGTGGACGTGATCTACGACGCCGTGGGCGGCGCCTACGCGGAGGCCTCCCTGCGGGCGATGAACTGGGAGGGGCGCTTCCTCGTAATCGGCTTCCCGGCCGGCATCCCGAAGATCCCGCTCAACCTCACGCTGCTGAAGAGCTGCCAAATCGTGGGCGTGTTCTGGGGCGCGTTCACAGCGCGCGACCCGAAGGGGAACGACGCCAACATCGCCGAGCTGTTCGCCCTCTACGCCGAGGGCAAGATCAAGCCGCGCGTCTCCGGCCATTTCCCCCTCGCCCGCGGCGGCGACGCCATCGCCCACCTCGCGGACCGCAAGGCGCAGGGCAAGGTGGTGGTGACGATCGGGTAGCGGCGCGGCGGGCCTCCCACCACATGATGGCGCGGCGCAGCATGGTGAGAGCCCTGCCCGGCGCAGGCCCCGAAAAGCCGTGACATTCCAGTGACGCCTGCACCCAAACACGTCCGGGCCCCAGAAATCCCGGTTCCGTCGCAGGCGCATACAACGGTATTGTGACGCTCGCGTCATTGAGTCGGCCTCGGCTCGGGACCACCGGTCAAGGGGAAGTCAGGCATGCGGAAGTCAGGACAGTTCGAAAAGCTTGCGTTCGGCGTCGCCGGTGCGGCCGCGCTGATGGCGACGCCGGCCGTCGCGCAGGAGTCCGCCGACGACACCATCGTGGTGGCCACCCGCCGTGCGGAGAGCCTGCAGGAGGTGCCGCTCTCGGTCACGGCGGTCTCCGGCGACCGTGTTGAGTCTCTCCTGTCCGGCGGCGGCGACATCCTCCAGCTGTCCGCGCGCGTGCCGGGCCTGAACGTGGAATCCTCCAACGGCCGCGTGGCGCCGCGGTTCTACATCCGCGGCCTCGGCAATACCGACTTCGACCTCGCCGCCTCCCAGCCCGTCTCCGTGATCATGGATGACGTGGTGATGGAGAACGTGGCGCTGAAGAGCTTCCCGCTGTTCGACATCCAGCAGATCGAAGTGCTGCGCGGGCCGCAGGGCACCCTGTTCGGCCGCAACACGCCCGCCGGCATCGTCAACATCCGTTCGGTGCGCCCGTCCGAAGAGTTCAGCGCGCAAGGGTCCGTGAGCTACGGCACCTACGGCACGACGCGCGCGGAGGGCGCCATCGGCGGCGCGCTGGCGCAGGGCGTCTCGGCGCGCGCTTCGCTGCTCTACGCGCGGCGCGACGACTGGGTCGACAACGGCTTCACCGGCCAGGAGGATTTCACCGGCGGCTACGAAGATATCGCCGGCCGCGTGCAGGTGCTGTTCGAGAACGGCCCGTTCACGGCGCTGGCCAACGTGCACGGCCGCACGCTGGAGGGCACATCGTCCCTGTTCCGCGCCAACGTGTTCACCACCGGCAGCAATGAGCTGAACGCCAACTTCGACCGTGAACGCGTGTTCTACAACGGCGGCGGCGGCAACCCGCAGGAGTACGACAACTACGGCGCGGGCCTGACGCTGACCTATGACTTCGGCGGCCCGACGCTGACCTCCATCACCGGCTACGAGACGGCCGACGGCTTCAGCTTCGGCGACATCGACGGCGGCGTGGCCGGCACGGGACCGGGCTTCATCCCGTTCGACTCGGCCACGCAGGACAACCTGAACGACCTCCAGCAGTTTACCCAGGAAGTCCGTCTCGCAAGCGCCGACGACCAGCGGCTCACGTGGCAGGTCGGCGCGTACTACTTCGACAGCGACTTCACCGTGACCACCGTGGGCGTCGGCTTCCCGCCGGCCGCCACAGTGGCCCATTCCAACCAGTCGTGGTCGCTGTTCGCACAGGCCGGCTACGCCGTGACCGACAAGCTCACCGTAACGGGCGGCATCCGCTACACCGACGACGACAAGGACTTCGCCGCGATCACGGCGCCGCTGTTCGGCACGCTGCCGCGGGCGTCCGCCTCTGATGAGAATACGAGCTTCGATCTCAGCGCCCGCTACACGGTGAACGAAGACGTCAATGTGTATGCGCGACTGGCGACGGGCTTCCGCGCGCCATCGATCCAGGGCCGCGACGTGGCGTTCGGCAGCCCGGGCGCGCCCTCGGTCGCGAGCTCCGAGACCGTCCTCTCCTACGAGGCCGGCGTGAAGGCCGACGTGCTCAACGGTTCAGGCCGCATCAACGCGGCGGTGTTCTACTACACGGTGGAGGACCAGCAGTTCACCGCCATCGGCGGCGCGGGCAACTTCACGCAGCTCGTCAACGCCGACGAGGGCGAGGCCTACGGCTTCGAGCTGGATTCAAGCTTTGACCTGACCGAACACCTCACGGTGGGCGTCGGCGCAAGCTACGCCCACACCGAGATCCAGGACGCCGCGCTCACCATCGCGCCGTGCGGTTCGGGCCAGTGCACCGTGCTCAACCCCATCGACGGCTTCGGCAACGCCCGCGTGAACGGCAACCCCTTCCCGCAGGCGCCTGAGTACACGCTGGATCTGAACGCCCGCTACGAGCACCCGGTGGGCGCAGGCGGCGGCTCCATCTTCGCCGAGACTGACTGGGCGATCCGCGGCGACGCCAACATCTTCCTCTACGACGCCGCCGAATTCCGGCTGGATTCGCAGTTCGAAGGCGGCCTGCGCATCGGCTACGCGCGCGACTTCTACGAAGCAGCCGTGTTCGCCCGCAACATCACCGACGAAGAGAACGTGATCGGCGCGGTCGACTTCAACAACAACACGGGCTTCGTGAACGAGCCGCGGGTCGTGGGCGTCTCCTTCAGCGCCAAGCTGAACTGATCGCACACGCCGCAAGAATCAGACCATGAAGGGCTCCGGAGCAATCCGGGGCCCTTTATGCTGCTGTTCGACGTCGTCTACGCCCACCGCGCCAGCGGCAGCCACCACAGGATCGCCCTCGACGCGCTCCGCCGCCTCGACACGCCCGACGCCGAAGCGTGGCGCAAGGTCTTCCTCGCCAACGCCGATGTGTACATGAAAGGCGCAAAGGCGCCGGACGATGTGTTCCGCGACTCGCAGAACCACGTGCTGCACGTGCGCGACAACTACTGGGGCGGCGCGGTGGAAACCGCCGAGGCCTGGTACGACAAGCTGCTGATGATGCTCCGCGCGCAGAACTGGCCCGAGGCCGTGTACGCCGCCGGCGTGCTCAGTCATTACGTCTGCGATCCGATGCAGCCGCTGCACACCGCGCAAAGCGAATCGGAGGGATCGATCCACCGCGCGTTCGAGCAGAGCGTGTCGAAGTCCTATGCGAAACTGATCACGCGCCTCGACGAAACGGGCTGGCCTGACGTGCCGCCGCAGGGCGGGCCAGGCTGGCTGCGCGCCCTCATCCGCGCCGGCGCGGAGGCCGGCGTCGTCCATTATGAAGCGTGCATCGACCATTACGACCTCGCCGCCGGCGTGAAGGATCCGCCGGCGGGCCTCGACGCCACCTTGATCGACGCCATGGCCGCCCAGCTGGGCCGCGCCATCACGAGCTTCGCCCGCGTCATCGAGCGCGCCATCGCGGAGGCCAACGTGAAGGCGCCGCGGTACGACGTGACGCTGCAGGGCTATCTCGCCACGCTGGACGTGCCCATCCAGTGGGTACTGCGCAAGATGGAGGACGCCGCCGAACGGGCGGTGGTGGCGGAGATGTACGCGGAGTTCGTCGCCACCGGAAAGGTGGTGAAGACCCTCGCCCACGACGACCGCATCGTGCGCGCCGCGCACGCCCGCGAGGTGCTGCAGCGCCCGCTCGCGGCGCTCGACGCCGAACCCGCCCGCGCCCCGGGCGCAATGCACGGCTTCCGCGCCCTCTCCGCCGCCCCCAAGGCAGCCGCACAAAGCCCCGGGGCCACAGCGCCCGCCGTGTCCGAGGCCGCATCGACGCCGCCAGTGATGGCCGAAGCGGCTGCGCCTGTCGGTGCGCAGTCCACCCCGGAGACTGCGGGCAAGAAGCGGCGCACGCGTGAGAGCCCCGTGGTCGACGCGCCCGCCATCGGCGCCAAGATCGCCGCGCGTCTCGACGCCATCGGCGTCAAGACTATCGGCGACCTGCTGGACGCCGATCCCCAGGCCATCGCGGCCATGATCGCGCAGCGCTGGATGACGGCCCAGACCGTGACCGACTGGCAGGCCATGGCGCAGCTCGCCATCGACGTGCAGGCGGTGGGCGAACAAGACGCCCAGATCCTGATCGCCTGCGGCGTGCGCGACGCCGCTGCTCTCGCGGGCAAGGATGCACGCGCGCTGCAGCAGGAACTCGAGGGCTTCCTCGCCAGCGACGACGGCAAGCGGCTCATGCGCGGCAATGCGGGGCCCAAGGCCGCGAAGGTGGAAGCCTGGATCGCCGCGGCGAAGACAGCGGCCTAGGACCCGGCGCGCAGCGCCGCGATCTGCTTCACGAAGGCCTTCACGCCGCCCTCCGGCGAGGGATCGTGCGACAGGTCGGTGCGGAAGGCGCGCACCGCGCCGCGCGGATCGACCACGAGATACGTGGGCACCCACTGCATGCCGAAGGCGCGGTAGAGCGTGCGGTCGGGGTCCATGATCACGGGATAGGTTATCCCCTTCTCGGCCACGTAGGCCTGGACGGACGGCCAGCGTCCCGAGCGCGTGTCCACATGGACGGTGACGAAATCGAGCCCCGGGTCCTGGGCGGCGGCGCTGGCGAAGGCGGCGGTGTAGTCGGCGTCGCGCTGGCAATCCCCACACCAGACGCCCCAGAACTCGATCACCGTCCACCGGCCGCGGAGCGACTGCGAGGAGAACTGCGCGCCCGTGGCCAGCTGCGCCGTGAACGCCGGGATGCGCCGGCCGAGCAGCGGATGGGTGAGCGGGCGGTCGCTCTCGTCCTTGGCGACGGGCGCGGCCGGCAGGGCGGGCG
>JAIYAO010000175.1 GCA_027488965.1 Alphaproteobacteria bacterium | reverse complement strand
GTGATCACCCGGCCGACGCGGACGTCCTTCGCATCGGCCCAACCCAGGCCGTGCAGGGCGCTCTCGACGGCCTTGCCCTGGACGTCGAGGACGCCCGGCTTCAGGCCCACCGTCACGATCGCCTTCATCAGTGGACGCTCTCGCCGCCGCCGACGGCCGCCATCTTCGGCAGGATGCCGAGGCGGCGCGCCACTTCCACGTAGGCCTCGGTGACGTTGCCGAGGTCGCGGCGGAACCGGTCCTTGTCCATCTTCTCGTTGGTCTGGACATCCCATAGGCGGCAGCTGTCGGGGCTGATCTCGTCCGCGATCACGGTTCGCACCATGTCGCCCTCGTAGAGCCGGCCGAACTCGATCTTGAAGTCGATGAGCTTGATTCCGACTGCGGCGAACATGCCGAACAGGTAGTCGTTCACCCGCAGCGTCAGCGCCATGATGTCGTCGATCTCCTGGGTGGAGGCCCAGTTGAACGCGGTGATGTGCTCCTCGGCCACCATCGGGTCCTGCAGCGCATCGCTCTTGTAGTAGAACTCGATGATGGAGCGGGGCAGCGGCGTGCCTTCCTCAAGCCCCAGCCGCGTCGACAGCGAGCCTGCGGCCACGTTGCGGCACACCACCTCGAGCGGAATGATCTCGACCTCGCGCACCAGCTGCTCGCGCATGTTCATGTACTTTATGAAGTGGGTCGGCACACCGATGGCGTTCAGGTTCTGCATGATGAAGGCGCTGATCTGGTTGTTGACCACGCCCTTGCCTTCCAGGATCGCCTTCTTCTGCGCGTTGAACGCGGTGGCGTCGTCCTTGAAGTACTGGATCACAGTGCCGGGCTCAGGTCCTTCGAACAGGATCTTGGCCTTGCCTTCGTAGATCTTCTTGCGGCGGGACATTTTTACGTCCTCCATCATGCCTCCGGCATGGAAATAGTGTGCGAATGCTGGCGGCGGCTTTGGTCTTGGACGGCGGCTCCGCGCTGCGCCCGGCAGGCAGACCCTAGAGGAATCGCGCCGGGCTCACAATCTCGGGGCGCCGCGACCGGGGCGCAAGGTTTACCTGCGCGGCAGGTGTCCGCGGCGCAGCGACCGATTGATCCCACGGGGCAGGCTGACTATCTCCTGCGCGGCCCCGTGGGAGAAATGTCCGATGAGCGAGTTCGACGACCGCAAGCGCGCACAGGAAAAAAAGTACGAACTCGACCAGGACGCGGAGTTCCGCGCCCAGGCCCGCCGGGCCAAGCTTACCGGACTCTGGGCCGCAGGCCTCATGGGCATGACTGGCGATCCGGCCGAAACCTACGCTCGCAGCGTGATCCTGGCGGATCTGGAGGAAGCGGGCGAAGAGGACCTTTTTCGCAAGATCAAGGCCGATCTGGTGGCCAAGAACGTGGCCCCCTCCGACCACTTGATCCGGGCCAAGATGACCGAACTCCTCGCCGAGGCGCGCGCGCAGATCAAGAACGGCTGACCCGCGCCCGCTAGGGCTTTCGTGTCAGCTGCATCTCGAAAAACTGCCGCCAGCTCGCGCCGCCATCGGTGGAGCGCTCGCCGATCTCGCGCCACTGGCCGGGCGCGGGCTGGCTTAGTGTGTAGCGGATCGTCATGCCCGGCGGCGCCATGGTCCAGACCAGCGCGCCATCGGGGCGCACCTCGGCGGCCGCCTCTGCGTAGTAGCCCCGCGTAAAGCTGCGGAACGCGTACTTTCCGGTACGGTCATCGTGGCTCAAGAGGCCGAGGGCATTGAACGCGAGGGCTTCCGGGGCGCCGGCATAGCCGTGGCCCTCGATCACCAACAGCGCGCCGCCCAGCCGCGCCTCTACTTTCTCCGTCTGCCGGAACGCCTGGCGTCCCTCCGGCAGGTCAACCCAGCCGGCGCCTTCCCAGTCGCCGACCAGCCAAGCCAGCCGGGCGATGGCTTCGCGCTGCGCGGCGACATCCGGCGGGCGCGCCGCAGGCGTGGTGGAGGGCTGGGCCAGCGCCGTACCGGCGGCGAGGGCGAGGACGACGACGAGTGCAGCGATGCGCATGGCGACCTCCAAGGGCAGAGGACTTTGTATCGCAGAGTATCAGCTTTCGCAAGTTGGCGGCGTTAGCCTGCGGGGCGCGTCTGCCAGAGCACGAAGCTGTAGGTGTCCGCCACCTCCGCATCGCGCTGGGCGCGGGTGGAGCCCAGGCCGTGGCCTGCCTCGAAGTCGATCCGCAGAAGCACCGGCTTGCCGCTTGAGGTGGCGGCTTGCAGGTGGGCGGTCATCTTGGCGGCCTGCCAGGGATCCACGCGCGGGTCGGTCATGCCGGTCGTCAGCAGCACCGCGGGATACGATGTGCCGGGCGTCACGTGGACGGTGGCGTCCATCTCGTAGAGGCCTTTGAATCCTTCTTCCGTCTTGACGCTGCCGAACTCGGGGATGTTCGGCGGGCCGTTCTGCGAAAACTCCGAGCGCAGCGCATTTGAGACGCCGACGTTGGAGATCACGACGGCGAACAGGTCCGGTCGCTCCGTCAGCGCGCGACCCACCGTGATGCCGCCGGCCGAGCCGCCCTGGATCGCGAGCCTCTCCTTGCGCGTGAAGCCCAGCCGAATCAGCTCTTCGCAGCAGGCGATGAGGTCGCGCCAGGTATTGGGCTTGGTCATCAACCGGCCGCCGTCGTGCCACGCGCGGCCAAACTCTCCGCCGCCGCGCACGTGCGCCGTGGCCAGCACGCCGCCCTGTTCGAGAAACGCGATGGTGCGCGGCAGGAATGCGGGATCCTGGGTGATGCCGTAGGCGCCGTAGGCGTTGACGATCGTGGGCGCGCCGCCGTCGCGGGCGATGGACTTCTTGTAGAGGATCGACAGCGGGATGCGTGCGCCGTCGGCAGCGGTCGCAAACACGCGTTGCGACTCATACCCCGACACATCAAGCGCCGGCTGCGGCTGGAGCCCGGTATCGACGATCCGGCCCGTGGCGGGCGTGTAGTAGAACAACGTGGGCGGCTTCACCCAGCTTTCCATGAGAATGTCGCAACCTGGATGCTCGTCGCTCGTGCGCAGGCTGACTGCGCCCTCGAACGGCAGCGCGATCTCGGTCACCGTCCCGTTTGGCGCTATCCGGCGCACGCGACCGACTCCGCCGTCGAGGTCGCGCACGTAGACACCGTCCGCCGCCGGCGAGATCCCCGCGATCACGCGGTCGCTTTGCGGCACGATGAGCTCGGCGCGCATCAGGTTCGGGGCGCGCGCCGGCACCTTGATCACACGATAGCGCGGCGCGTTCATGTAGGTCAGCAGGTAGAGGCTGTCGCCGCGCTGCGCCCATGCCACCACCTTGTCGGTGGCGGTGCAGACGCGTCTCCATACGGGCCGGCCCGCAAGCAGGTCGTCCAGCCGGGCGGTGTAGAGCGTGATCTCGTTCTGCACGCCGGAGAATAGGCCGGCCGTAACGTAGCTTGCGCCCAGCGTCGTGAACACGCCGGGGAACGCAATCTCCTCGACGTCCACGTCGGCGTACTGGCCGCGCGAGAGCACGCGCACATCTGCGCTCTCGGGCGTGTTGAGCCTGTGCAGCCAGCAGACGGAGTTCTTGTAGTAGGCCTCAGTGTCGGGCGCGGCGCCCGCGGCCAGCCGGTTGTAGAAGAACCCCGTGCCGTCCGGCAGCCACGAAGGGTTCGCATACTGCGCGCGATCCATGCGCTCCGGCAGGATCGCGCCGGTGGCGACCTCCATGATGTGGACGACGGAGTTCTCCGAGCCCGAGGGCGAAAGGCCGTACACGATGTGCGATCCCGACGGGCTCGCGAGCCACCAGTCGAGCGAGATGTGTTTCTCCGCCGTGCCCAGCGTGTCCGGATCGATCAGCAGGCGTTCGACGCCGGCGGCGTCGCGCACATAAAGGCGGAACTGGTCGGCGCCGACGGGGCGCTTGGTGTAGAAAATCGATCCGCCGGCGCGCTGCGTGGGTCCGATGAACGCGACTTCGCCGGAGAGTTGCGCCACGCGTGCCTTCATGGCCGCAAGCCCCGGCATCGCGTCCAGCGTCTGGCGGGCGAAAGCCGCCTGCGCGCGCATCCACGGCGCGAAGTCGGGATCGGCGTCGTTATCCATCCAGCGATAGGGATCGATGACCTCGCGGCCCCACAGCGTTTCGGTAACGGCCGCCCTGCGCGCAACGGGCGGCCCCCCCTTCGGCGCCTGCGGCGTTGCGGGTGTGCCCGCCGGCGTCGATGTGCACGCGCTCAAGGCCGCAGCACTCGCACCGGCAAGCACAGTCCGTCGATCCACGTGTCGCATCTCGTTCCCCGCTGCATCGTCTAGCCGAATACCCGCGCAAAGATCGCATCGACCTGCGCGAAATGGTGCGCGTCATCGAAGCAGGCGCCCAACGCCTTTGCGTCGAGGCGCGCGGTGATCTCGCCATCGCCGGCAAGCCGTGTCTGCAGCGCATCGCCGGGGCGGGGCGGCGCGCTGCGCCACACCTCCATCGCGTGCTTCTGCACCAGCCGGTAGGCGTCCTCGCGCGACACCCCGGCCTGCGTCAGCGCCAGCATCACGCGTTGTGAATTGTGCAGCCCGCCAAGCTGGGCGAGGTTGCGCGCCATGTTCTCGGGATAGACGACGAGCTTCTCGATCACATCCGCCATGCGGTGCAGCGCAAAGTGCAGGTGGATCGTGGCGTCCGGACCGATGCCGCGCTCCACGCTGGAGTGGGAGATGTCGCGCTCGTGCCACAGCGCCACGTTCTCCATCGCCGGCGTCACCGCGCTGCGCACGAGGCGCGCCAGTCCGCAGAGGTTTTCCGTCAGCACCGGGTTGCGCTTGTGCGGCATCGCCGAGGAGCCCTTCTGCCCGGGCTCGAAGTACTCCTCGGCTTCGAGAACCTCCGTGCGCTGCAGATGGCGGATCTCTGTGGCCAGCCGCTCGATGCTGGAGGCCACGAGGCCCAGCATGGCGAAGTAGTGCGCGTGCCGGTCGCGCGGGATCACCTGCGTGGAGATCGGCTCCGGCGTCAGGCCAAGTTTCTTCGCCACGTAGGCTTCCACGCGCGGGTCGACCTGCGCGAACGTGCCCACCGCACCGGAGATCATGCAGGTGGCGATTTCGGCGCGCGCGCTCACGAGGCGGTCGTAGGATCGGCGAAACTCCTGATAGTGCCCCGCGACCTTGAGGCCGAAAGTCGTCGGCTCCGCATGGATGCCGTGGCTTCGCCCGATGCACGGCGTCATGCGGAACTCGTGGGCCCGCCTTTCCAGCGCATCGCAGACGCGCTTGCAGGCCTCGAGCAGCAGGTCCGCCGCGCGCGTCATCTGCACCGCGAGGCAGGTGTCGAGCACGTCAGACGACGTCATCCCCTGGTGCGCAAAGCGGGCGTCTTCCCCCACATGCTCCGCCACGTTGGTCAGGAAGGCGATCACGTCGTGGCGGACCTCGCGCTCGATGGCGTCGATGCGGTCGACCTCGAAGCGGCCTTTCGCGCGGTAGGACTCGGCTGCCGATTGCGGGATCGTTCCAAACCCGGCCATCGCCTCCATCGCCAGCGTTTCGATCTCGAGCCAGATGGAGAACCGGGCCTCCGGCGACCAGAGGGCGACCATGTCGGGGCGGGCGTAGCGAGGGATCATGCGGGAGCGGCTACCACGGTTTGGGGAATGCCGCGATATGGCCGCCCCGTGGGCGTGCGATTCCGTTTTGCGGCTGGCGCGTGTCCGGGCTTTGCTGAATAATTACCGCGCGGTATCCGGCCTCCATGAGGGCCGTGCGGGAGAGCGTCATGATCCGTTTCGCCAGAATTGCGGGGGCAGCCGGGGCGGGCCTCGCCCTCATGAGCGGCGCAAGCCTTGCGCAGGGCGCGCCGCCGGAAGCCCGGCCCGGCCAGTGCTTCGCGCGCGTGACGATCCCGGAAGTGGCCGAAACCTACACCGAGGAGCGCATTATCGCCCCCGCGCGGACCGAAGTCCGCGACGTGCCGGCGCGGTACGAGATGGTGGACATGCAGGTGCTCGTAAAGGAGCCGACCACCGCGCAGGTGGTGGTGCACGGCGTCTATCGCACGTTCACGGAAACCGTCGAGGTGACGCCTGCGCGGGTGGAGCCCGTGGTCGTGCCGGCTGCGTGGCAGACATACGCCGAGAGGGTCATGGTGCGGCCTGCCTACGTGACCTGGAAACCTGGAACCAATCTTTATGGCCGCACCGCCGGCGCCACCGCCGTAAGCGCGGGCGGCGGGGGCGATCTGCTCTGCCGGGTCGAGGTGCCGGCGCAATATGCGCAGGTGCAGCGCCGCCGGGTCGTGACGCCGGAAAGCGTGGTCGCGCGGACGATTCCCGCAGTGACCCGCAAGGTCACCCGCCAGGAACTTGTGACGCCCGCCCGGGTGGAGGAGCGCGCCGTGCCGGCCGTCTACCAGACCGTGAAGGATCGCCGCCTCGTCACCCCCGCGACCACCGAGACTGTGACCATCCCCGAGGTGCGCCGCACCGAGCGGCTGCGCCGGATCGTGTCGCCGGCGCGCACGGAGTGGCGCGAGGTGCTGTGCGGCACGAACGCGTCCAGGGCCAAGCTGGCGGAAGTCCAGCGCGCGCTGAACGCGCGGGGCTTCCAGACTGCCGCGGACGGCGTATTCGGCCCCGGCACGCTGCGCTCCATGGAAGCCTTCCAGCGGGCGAACAATCTCGCGGTCGGCTACCTCACCATGGAAACGGTCACCGCGCTGGGCGTGCAGCCTAACTGACGGTGTCCCGCTTCAGCGTGCGGCCGACCATCAGGAAGTGCACCGCCGCCCACAAGAAGAAGCACACGCCGATCATCATCGCGTACTGCAGCCCCCGCGCCTGGCCGGCGGCGCAGGTCGCCTTAGTGGCGTCCACCGCCGTGCGGCACAGGTCCACCGAGAGCCCCGATGCGCCCAGAATGTTGTTGGCGATCATGTCGCTGACGAGCCCGACGAAGGGCGGGCCGAGCGCATAGCCGATCATGTTGACGATGAACAGCAGGATCGCGGTGGCCGTGGCCCGCATCCGCGGTTCCACGACGCTCTGGGTCACCGTGTACATGGGGCCGAGGTAGAAATACTGCGCGCACGCCCCGACGATGAGCGGGATCGCCGCGATCTGCAGCGAGGGCGCGTAGTAGGCGCCGAGGAACAGCGGCGTCGCCACGGCGAGTCCGAGCGCAGGCAGCCAGGCAAGGGCAGTTGGGTGCCGCTTCGAGATGCGATCGGCGAGGAAGCCGCTGGAGAACGTGCCGACGGCCGCTGCAAGGCCCAGCACCACGCCGCTGAACTGGCCCGCCTGCAGGGGCGTGAGGTCGTGCACGCGCAGCAGGAACGAGACGAGATAGCCGCCGACGCCGTAGCCCACGAACGATGTGATCGCCCCGCCCATGGCCATGTGCCAGAACGCCGGCTTTTTCGACAGCACCTTGAGCGCGGCGCCGAAGCTCGGCGCCGCGCCGGCTGCGCCCGCACGCGGGGGTTCGCGCACGGTGATGCGCACGAAGATCGCCAGCAACACGCCGGGGACGCCGAGCAGCAGGAAGGCCTCGCGCCAGCCGAGCTCCTGCGCGATCCAGCTGCCGCCCACGGCGGCGATCATGGAGCCGATGGGAATGCCCAGCGAGTACACCGAGAGCGCGGTGGCGCGTCGATCGGAGGGGAAATAGTCCGCGATGATCGATTGCGCCGGCGGCGTGCAGCCGGCCTCGCCGATGCCGACGCCGACCCGGGCGGCGAACAGTTGCACGAAACTCGTCGCCATGCCGCACAGCGCTGTGAAGCCGCTCCAGAGGCCGAGACACACGGAGAGGATCGTCATCCGGTTGTGCCGTTCCGCCAGCCGCGCGATGGGGATGCCGAGGATGGTGTAGAGGAAGGCGAAGGCCGGGCCGCTCATCAGGCCGAGTTGGAAGTCGGAAAGGCCGAACTCCTCCTTGATCTGCTCCTGGAGGATCGTGATCACCGTCCTGTCGATGAAGTTGAACGTGTACACGACCAGCAGCATCGCCAGCACGTAGGCCCGGTAGGGCTTGGACCCGAAACCGGCAAAGGCGGGGGCTGCCCCCGACGCAAGCGGGGGCGCAGGACTGGCGGCCATCGATCTCTCCCCGCCGCCCTGCGGCGGCTTTATCGTTGCCGGGCACACTAGAGGGCTGCCCCTCGCTGGCAACCCTGCCTGCGCCGGAGGAGAAACGCATGGCGACTGCCAGTCCCCGCTACGGAAAGTCCCGCCAACAGGCGTTCAACCCGGCAGTTCTGTGCGAAAGATGACCCTGACCCCGGAGCCCTCATGCCCAGACGCCCCAGCCTGACCCTCTATGGGATCAAGACCTGCGACACGATGAAGAAGGCGCGCGACTGGCTGGACGCCGCCGGCAAGGCTTACGCTTTCCACGACTTCAAGACCGAGGGCGCGCCTCGCGGGAGGCTGGACGCGTGGGCCGATGAAGTGGGCTGGGAGGTCTTCCTCAACCGGGCCGGGACCACGTTTCGCGCACTGCCCGAGGCCGACAAACAGCACCTGGACCGCCGCCGCGCGGTATCCCTGATGCTGGCGCAACCCTCCATGATCAAGCGCCCGGTGCTGGAGGGTGCAGGGCCGCTGCTGGTGGGGTTCAAGCCCGAGGTCTACGCGGAGGCTTTGCTGAAGCGGCGCTGAGAGCCCCCGGCGGGCGCCTCCCGCCTTCTTTTCGCCGAATTTTCCCTGCGGGCGCATCCAAAGCGTGGGCAGGGTGCATCTTCCCTTCATCACCGCCCTGAAGGCGGGCCAGGATCGAGGAGAAGAGAAATGCTGGAAGTCGTCGCCGCCCTGCTGCTGAGTGCGGCCATCGCCGCGCCCCTCGCGGCCCTTTCGTTCACCCGCAGCTAGAGCCGAGGCGGAGCCATCATGGAAGAAATCGTCATCCCCATTTCATTCTTCGCCATGGTCTTCGGCATCGTGACCGTCTCTGTCTGGGCCTCCACCCAGTCCAAGCGGGAGCTGAACGAGACCATCCGGAGGGCTATCGACTCCGGCCAGAAACTCGACAGCGAGGTTATCAGCGCCCTCCACAAGCCGGTGCGCTCGCCGGCGCAGGACTTCCGGGGCGGCATCGTGCTGCTCTGCCTCGCCATCGGCTTCGTGGTCGCCGGTCTGATGGCCAATGGCGCCATCGCCGGCATGGGCGGGGGCTGGGACGATGACGCCGGCATCGGCTTCTTCGTGGCGGCCGCCATCGTGGGCGCCATCGGCCTTGGGCAGTTCGTGGCGGCGGTGCTCCGCCGCGACCCGAAGAAGGAGACGTGAGCGACACGGACGAGGCTCTGGCGCGCGAAGCGAAGCGAGGCTCGACCCATGCGTTCGAGAGCCTCGTGCGCCGGAACCAGAGCCTCGTGCGCGGCTTTCTTCGCCGGCTGTGTTCCGGCGACGCCGCGCTGGCCGATGATCTCGCGCAGGAAACATTCGTGATGGCCTGGCGTCGCATCGGCGCGTTCGAGGCCAAGGGCTCTTTCAAGGGATGGCTATGCCGGATCGCCTACACCCAGTTTCTGCAGAACCGCCGGTCCGCCAAGGCATCGGCGCGGCGGGAGGACGCCGTCATGGCTGAGGCCGCCACCACCCAAGACGACCGGAGCGGCAACGAGGCCCGTCTCGATCTCGACCGGGTCATGTCGGCCCTGTCGCCGGAACAACGGGCCGCCGTGGCGCTCTGTTACGGGGAGGGCCTGAGTCACGCGGAAGCCGCTGAGGCGCTTGGCCTTCCCTTGGGCACAGTCAAGTCGCATGTTCTACGCGGCCGGGCTAAGGTCCTGGCCGGGTTTGGAGAAGCCGCATGACCGAAGAAAGCGAGGACGCCAGAATGCGCGCGCTGTTCGGCGAGATGCAACGCCCGCCCATGGGCGACGAGGACTTCGTCCGGTCGGTGATGGGCCGGGTGCAGGAGGTCCGGGTCTCCAGCAGGGTCCGTCGCAATGCGATGGCCATTGGCGGTGCGGCGTTGCTGGGCGCGGTGCTTTGGCCCTTCAAGGGCGCCATTGGTGCGGCGATCACCCTCTCCGCGGCCCGCTACGCGGTGGACCTGCCGATGCTGAGCAGCGGTGGAGCGGCCCTGCTCATCGCTGCGGCCGCCAGTCTCGCGGCGCTGGCGTACGCGGAACGCGGCTGAGACGCACGGTTGAACGGGCTGTGAGAAGGTCTCTGGTCGGCGGCCCTCCGGCGCTGTAGCGGAAAGAGGTCATGTCCCAGCACGCCCAGACCAAGCGCCTCGCAGCGCCCGACATCGCCGCCCGCAAGGGCAAGGAGCCCGTGGTGTGCCTGACGGCCTACACCGCGCCCATGGCCGCCCTGCTTGATCCCCACTGCGACCTGCTGCTGGTGGGTGACTCGGTGGGGATGGTAGTCCACGGCCTGCCGAACACCGTGGGCGTCACCCTCGACATGATGATCCTCCACGGCCAGGCGGTCATGCGCACCTCCACCCGCGCCATGGTGGTGGTGGACATGCCGTTCGGCTCCTACGAGGCCGGCCCCGAGACCGCCTACGCCAACGCCGCCCGGATCATGAAGGAGACGGGCTGCCAGGCGGTGAAGGTGGAAAGCGGGCCCGAAGTGGCCGCCACCGTGGAGTACCTCGTCCGGCGCGGCATTCCGGTGATGGGCCATGTGGGCCTGCGGCCCCAGGCCGTGAACGTGGACGGCGGCTTCCGCGCCAAGGGCCGCACCACCTCCGAGCGGGACCGGGTGCTGGAGGAGGCCCGCGCCACCGACGCCGCAGGGGCCTTCGCCATCGTCGTGGAGGGCGTGGCCGAAGATCTCGCCCAGGAGATCACCCGCACCGTTTCAGCCCCCACCATCGGCATCGGCGCATCGGCGGCCTGCGACGGCCAGATCCTGGTGACCGACGACATGCTGGGGCTGTTCGACTGGACGCCCAAGTTCGTGCGCCGCTATGCGGACCTCCGCCGCCTTGTGGGCGACGCAATCGCATCCTACGCCGCCGATGTGCGGGCAAGGACCTTCCCGGCGTCAGCCGAGACGTATGCGCTCAAGCCCAAACCCCGCGTTGCGGGCGAGGGCGAGCGCGGCTAGCTTCCGCGCCGCCAGGGGGGCCGGTCATGGACACCCCCGCCTCGCCCGCGTCGCCGCGGGCAGCCAATTGGGATGGAAGCGCGCGTGAGTGATATTTTCGAGGAAGTCGAAGAGAGGCTCCGCGAGGACAAGCTTCAGGTCTGGTGGCGCAAGTACGGGATGTACGCGATCGGCGCCGCGGTAGGGCTTGTCGTCTTCGTGGGCCTCTACAGCGCCTGGACAGCGTGGCAGGAGTCCAACAATCGCGGCATCGGCGAACGTTTCGTGGCGTTGCAGCAGCAGGCCCTCACGGACCCCGCCGGCGCTGAAAAGGCGCTGAAGGATTTCCAGAAGAACGCCCACGGCGGCTACAAGTCCCTCGCCGAGATGGAGCGCGCCGGCGTGCTACAGGCGCAAGGCGACCTCGCCGGCGCGATCGCCGCGCTCGACAACGCCGCGAAACTCGCCCCCGAACCGGTGGTGAAGCAATCGGCCCAGTTGCGCGCCGCCTACATCGCCGCCGAGACCGAACCCTTCGCGGCCCTCGAAGCGCGCCTGAAGCCGATCATCGACGAGCGCGGCCCGTTCTCCTATCTCGCGCGCGAGCTTCTGGCGGTCGAGGCCTACGAGGCCAACCTGCCCGAGCGGTCGCGTCAGGAATTCACGTATCTCGAAACGGCGTTCGAGGCGCCGGAGGGCGTGCGCCAGCGCGCCGGAAGCTTCCTGCAGGTGCTGGGTCCGGCGCCGGTGTCCGCCGCTGCCGGCGAACCCGCGTCGGCGCCCGCCCCGGTCAAGACTGGAGAAAAGAAATGAGCCGCATCTCGCACCTGGCCGTGATGGTGGCCGCTGCCGCAGCGTTGTCGGCCTGCTCGACCGTGACGCGTGCCGTGGACGCCGTCACGCCCTTCGACAGCGACAAGCCGGCTGCGCCTACCGAGCCGAAGGACGACCGGATCTCGATCCTCTCGTTCGAGCAGAAGCTTGAGGTGGACGCCGCCCTTGCTGGACGGCTTCCGGTGGTGCCCGAGCCCGTGGCCACCGCCGATTGGGCCCAGCCGGGCGGCCCCGCCGACAACGCGCCCCAGCACGCCGCCATGTCGGGCAATTTCGAGATCGCCTGGCGCCGTGACGCCGGCCAAGGCTCCAACAACGACCGGCGCATCACTTCGCCGCCCGTGATTGCGGACGGCCGGATCTACGTGCTGGACGGGGATCAGGAAGTGATCGCGTTCAGTGCGCGCGACGGAGATCGTCTCTGGTCCAAGAATCTCACGCCGCGCCGCGGCCGCGACAAGACCGCGCTCGGCGGCGGCGTGGCCGTGGCCGACGGAAAAGTGTTCGTCACCTCCGGCTATGGCTTTGCCGCGGCGTTCGACGCCACGACGGGCGCCGAAGTCTGGCGCAGGGCGTCGGAATCGCCGTTCCACGCGGCCCCGACCGTTTCGGGCGGCCGTGTGTTTGCGTCCAACAACGACAGCGAACTCATCGCCATGGACGCCGCCACCGGCGCCGTGCTGTGGACGCACCAGGCCATCGCCGAACCGGCGCGTATCCTTTCTGCGTCAAGCCCCGCCGTGAAGGGCGATACCGTAGTGGCGCCCTTCGCTTCCGGCGAAGTTGTGGCGCTGCTGGCCGCCAACGGCCGGCGCCTGTGGGTGGATGCGCTGACGCGGGCCGGCCGGCTCACGTCGCTCTCGGCCATCAACGACATCGCCGGGCGTCCGGTCGTGGTCGACGGCGTGGTCTATGCCGCGAGCCACTCCGGCATCCTCGCCGCCATCGACCAGCGCAGCGGC
Organism: Alphaproteobacteria bacterium; assembly: GCA_027488965.1. Taxonomy (GTDB): domain Bacteria; phylum Pseudomonadota; class Alphaproteobacteria; order Caulobacterales; family Aquidulcibacteraceae; genus VFBF01. The sequence continues at coordinate 11,433 of JAIYAO010000175.1, read as the reverse complement.
CAGCGCATCTGGGCCCGCGGCATGGCCTCCACGCAGACGCCCTGGGTAGCCGGAGACACCCTTTACGCCATCACCATCGATGGCGAGCTTACCGCGCTTGAGCGCACCACGGGCCAGCCTTTCTGGGTTACCCAGCTGCGCCGCTACGAGGACGAGGACGACCGCAAGGGCCGCGTGGCCTGGACAGGGCCGATCCTGGCGGGCGGCAAGTTGTTCCTCGTGTCGTCCCTGGGCGAGGCGGTGCTGGTGAGCCCCACCACGGGGGCGGTCGAGCGGACGATCCGCGTAGGCGCGCCGGTGTATATTCCCCCGGTCGTGGCGGGCGGGCAGATTTTCCTGCTGACGGATGAGGCGAAACTCATAGCGCTGCGCTGACGCGCCGGCCTATGAGGCGTCTGGAGATGATTGTCGTTCATGGTGCTGAAGGTCGCCATCGTCGGCCGGCCAAACGTCGGCAAGTCCACGCTGTTCAACCGGCTGGCGGGCAAGAAGCTCGCCATCGTCGATGACCTGCCGGGCGTCACCCGCGACCGCAAGGAAGCGCACGGCCGCCTGGGCGATCTCGACCTCCAGCTGATCGACACGGCCGGGTTCGAGGATCTCACGGACGAAAGCCTCGAGGCGCGCATGCGCTCGCAGACAGAGGCCGCCATCGCCGACGCCGATCTCTCCATCTTCCTCATCGACTCGCGTACGGGCGTGACGCCCGTGGACAAGCGCTTTGCCGACGTGCTGCGGCGCGCCGGCAAGCCCGTGGTGCTCGCGGCCAACAAGTGCGAGGGCAAGGCAGGCGAAGCGGGGTGGCTGGAAGCGTTCTCGCTCGGGTTCGGTGAACCAGTCGCGCTTTCGGCCGAGCACGGCGAGGGCATGTCGGAGCTCTTTGCGGAGATCGTCGCCGCCTCGCCCGACGCCTCCATCGCCGAAGAGGAGACGGGCGAGCGTCCGATCCGCCTGGCGATCATCGGGCGCCCGAATGCGGGCAAGTCTACGCTCGTCAATGCACTCATCGGCGACGAGCGCCTGCTCACCGGCCCGGAGGCCGGCATCACCCGCGACGCGATCAGCGTCGATTGGGAATGGGGCGGCAAGCGCATCCGTCTGGTGGACACCGCCGGCATGCGTCGCAAGGCCAAGGTGCAGCAGAAGCTGGAAGTGCTCTCCGTGGCGGACACGCTGCGGGCCATCCGCTTCGCCGACGTGTGCGCACTGGTGATGGATCAGAAGGAAGCGTTCGAGAAGCAGGATCTGGCCATCGGCGATCTCGTGGCGCGCGAGGGTCGGGCGCTCGTGTTCGTGCTCGCAAAATGGGATCAGGCCGAAGAACCGCCGGAACGGTTCAAGGAATTGCGCGCCCGCGCCGAGGAGGCGCTGCCCCAGACGAAGGGTGCGCCCATCGTGGCGGTCTCGGCGCAGAACGGGCGGGGCCTGCCGAAGTTCATGGAGGCCGTGCTCGACACCTACGGCGACTGGAATGCGCGGGTGAAGACGTCCGATCTCAACAACTGGCTGCAGCATGCGCTCACGCGACACCCGCCGCCGGCGGTGAACGGCAAGCGGATCAAGCCGCGCTTCATAACGCAGGTGAAGTCGCGCCCGCCCACGTTCGTGCTGATGTGCTCGCGCGCCACGGCGTTGCCGGACAGCTACAAGCGCTACCTCGCCAGCGGCATCCGCGAGGCGTTCGGGCTGGAAGGTCAGCCGGTGCGACTCATTGTGCGGCAGAACAAGAACCCGTTTGCGGGCGGGGAAGAATAGTCATGTCGCGCGATCGGATCTTCGCCGGCGCCATTGCGGTGTCGGCGTGGAGCGGTCTGGCCATCCAGTTCGTGTTGTTGGTGGGCGCATTCGCCCGCACCGGAGACGGCGCGTTCGCTGGCGTGTGGCGCTTCTTCGCGTTCTTCACCATCCTCACCAACATCCTCGTGGCGTCCGCTGCGACGGGCTGGCTGGTCCAGAGGCGGCCCAGCGCGCGGGTCATGGCGATGATCGCCGTAAGCATAGCGGTGGTGGGGGCCATCTACGTCATCGTGTTGCGGCCGCTTTGGAACCCGCAGGGCTGGCAGTTGGTGGCCGATGTGCTCATGCACTACGTGACTCCCATCGGTTTCGTGGCGTTCTGGCTTGGCGTGGCGCCGACGCGCACGCTGGCATGGCGGGACGCCGCGTGGATGCTGATCTATCCGGCGGGATACCTCGTTTACGCGCTTGCCCGCGGGGCGGTGGACGGGTTCTACCCGTATCCCTTCATCGATCTCCCGAAGATCGGCGCGGCGCAACTGGCGCTCAACAGCGCAGGCCTTGTCGGGTTGTTTGCCGTCCTGAGCCTCGCCGCCGTAGCGCTGAAGCGGCGTTAGCGGGGCAGGACCACGCGCTCGCCGTGTGCGGCATAGTCCGGCGCCAGCATCTCCACGATCTTCGCCGCAGCCACCTCGGGGCCCTTCAGCGTCGCCTGATCCTCACCCGGATAGGCCTTCAGCCGCATGGTGGAGCGCGTGGCGCCGGGATCGAGGAGGTTCACCTTCACGCCCGTGAAGCCGATCTCCGCGGCCCACGCCAGCGCCAGCGCCTCAAGCGCGGCCTTGCTTGCCGCATACGGCCCCCAGAACGCGCGGGAGTGGCCCACGGCGCCGGAGGTGAGAAACACGGCCCGGCCCTTGGGATCGGCGGCGCGCAGGAGCGGGTCGACGCTGCGGATCAGGCGCTGGTTGGCGAGGACGTTGGTGGCGAATACCTCCTCCACCATCTTCGGCGTCGCTTCCGACACCTGCATCAACTCGCCCAGGTGGCCGGCGTTGGCGCACAGCGCATCGAGTTTTCCCCAACGTTCGTAGATCACGCCGCCGAGGCGATCGACGGCGGGGAAATCCTTCAGGTCCATGGGCACGAGGGAGGCTGCGCCGCCGGCCTTGCCGATCTCGTCGTCGAGGCCCTCGAGCGCCTTCTGGCTGCGCGCCACCGCGATCACGTGGTAGCCTGCGCCCGCAAGAGCACGCGCCGCCGCGCGCCCGATGCCGCGCGATGCGCCGGTGACGAGGACGACGGGTCGGGCGGTCACGCCGCTTCCGGTTCGGACAGCAAGGAGAGCTGGAAATCCTTGGCGCCGCGCGCGTTCATCTGGTCCACCAGGCGGGTGGGATAGTCGCCGGTGAAGCAATGGTCGGAGAACTGCGGGCTGCGCGGGTCGCGCGTCAGGCCCATGGCCGCATAGACGCCGTCCACCGAAAGGAAGCCCAGCGTGTCGGCGTTGAGCCACTTCGCCATCGCGTCCACGTCGCTGGCGTGCTTGTGCGCGAACAGCTCGGCCACGTCCGGCATGTCGATGCCGTAGTAGTCCCCATAGAGAATTTGCGGGCTGGCGGAGCGGAAGTGCACCTCGCGCGCGCCGGCGTCGCGCATCATCTGGACGATCTGCTTCGACGTGGTCCCGCGCACGATGCTGTCGTCCACGAGCACCACGCGCTTGCCCTCCACCACCGCACGGTTGACGGAGTGCTTCATGGAGACCCCGCTCTTGCGGGCGTTCTGCGTGGGCTGGATGAAGGTGCGGCCCACGTAGTGGCTGCGGATGATGCCGAGATCGTAGGAAATGCCGCTGCGCTCGGCGTAGCCAAGCGCCGCGGGCACGCCGCTGTCGGGCACGGGCACGATCACGTCGGCGCCGATGGCGGTCTCTTCCGCGAGACGGCGGCCCATCTGCTTGCGCACCTGATAGACGCTCTTGCCGCCGACGACGGAGTCGGGCCGGCAGAAATAGACGTACTCGAACAGGCACGGCCGGGGCTCGCGGCGCGTCAGCGGGAAGCGGCTCTCCAGCTTCGGTCGCCCGTTGGCGCCTGCGGAAATGGTGACCACCTCGCCCGGCTCGATCTCGCGGTCGAAGCGGGCCCCGACGCCCGACAGTGCGCAAGTTTCCGACGCGAGCACAGGCGCGTTCCCGATCCAACCCAGCACGAGCGGCCGGATGCCCACCGGATCGCGCGCCGCGAGGATCACATCGTTCGTGAGACACACCAGCGCGTAGGCGCCTTCCACCTGCGCGAGCGCGGTGACGAAGCGATCCTCCACCTTCGCCCGGGAGGCGCGCGCCATAAGTTGCAGGAACACTTCGCTGTCGGAGGTGGACTGGAAGATCGCGCCGTCGGCCACCAGTTGCTCGCGCAGCAGGCGGGCGTTGGTGAGGTTGCCGTTGTGAGCGATGGCCGCGCCGCCGCACGCGAGATCTGCAAACAGTGGCTGGACGTTGCGCAGGAGCCGGCCGCCCTGGGTGCCGTAACGGGTGTGGCCGATGGCCAGCGGGCCGGGCAGGCGCGTGCGCAGATCGCCGGTCTCGCCCGAGAAGTGATCGCCCACGAGGCCGAGGTGTCGCTCCGTGTGGAAGCGCTCGCCGTCATAGGTGGCGATGCCACAGCCTTCCTGACCGCGGTGCTGGAGGGCGTGTAGGCCAAGCGCCGTGAGCACCGAGGCCTCCTTTGCGCCGAACACCGCGAACACCCCGCACTCCTCACGGAGACGGTCATCGTCGAGGTATGTGCCGGGCTCCGGGGCGGAAGCGCTCATCTAGACCTCAGTTCGTCGGGGCCGGTTCGGCGGCGGGCGTGGCGTCGGTCGGCGCCGCTTCCGGCTCGCCGGCGCGTCTCTCGCGGATATAGGTGCGCGCGCGCGGGCCCAAACCCTCCAGCACGGACGCGGTGCGGTCGAAGAAGGGAAACAGCCGCGCCTGCACCAGCCAGGAGGGCGTCGCCGCCTGCGGCGTGGTCTCGGCGGGGCCGGTGACGGCGCGCACCAGCAGCACGAACAGCGACACGATCAGGATGCCGCGTGCGGCGCCGAACAGCAGCCCGGCGCCCCTGTCCAGCGTGCCGATCTCGCCCGAGCTGTGCGCCGCCTTGGCGAGCATGGAGGTGAGGACGGTGATCGCCACGAACACCACGAGGAAGATGAGAAAGCCGGCAAACAGGGTGGCGAACAGAGGATTGCCGACGGCGCCTTCCAGCATGGGCGCCACGTAGCGGTAGCCCCAGATCGCCGCGAAGATCGCCGCGAAGAACGCCACGATGGAGAACACCTCGCGGATCAGGCCCCGCGCGAAGGCCATTACCGCCGATATCAGCACGACCGCGAGCGCTACGGCGTCAAAAGCGGTCAATCCAAGTCCTTCCATACGCCCCTCCGCTCACCCGGGGGCCAGCAGTTCCACAAGATCGCCGATTCTGGCGATGCCGCGAACTCTGACCGTCCCGCTCTCCGCCCCTGTCGGCGCAAATGCCGACTTGAACCCGAGCTTGGCTGCTTCTTTCAGCCTCAGTTCGGTCCGCCCGGCCGGGCGTATGTCTCCCGACAGAGCCACTTCGCCGAACGCCACACAATCCTGCGGCAGCGGCACATCGGAGAGGGCCGAGATCAGGGCGGCCGCCACGGCGAGATCCGCCGCAGGTTCCGTGATCCGCAAGCCCCCCGCGACGCTCAGGTACACGTCCCGCCCCCCAAATCCAAGCCCGCACCGGGTCTCCAGCACAGCCAGGATCATGGCGAGGCGCGCGGAGTCCCAGCCCACCACGGCGCGCCTGGGCGTGCCGTAGCTCGTCGGGGCGGCCAGCGCCTGGATCTCCACCAGCAGGGGCCGCGTGCCCTCCACACCGGCGAAAACCGCTGCGCCCGAGGCCTGCCCGTCGCGCCCGCCGAGGAAGAGGGCCGAAGGGTTGGCGTTCTCCTCAAGGCCCTTCTCCTTCATCTCGAAGACGCCGATCTCATCGGTGGGGCCGAAGCGGTTCTTCACAGCCCGCAGGATGCGGAACGGGTGGCCGCGCTCGCCCTCGAAGTAGATCACGGCGTCCACGAGGTGCTCCACCACGCGCGGCCCTGCAATCTGGCCGTCCTTGGTGACATGGCCCACCAGGAGAACCGCGCAGCCGGCCTTCTTGGCGAAGCGGACCAGTTCATGGGCGCAGGCGCGGACCTGGGTGACCGTGCCGGGCGCGCTTTCCACCCCGTCGGCCCACATGGTCTGGATGGAGTCGATGATCACCACGTCCGGCTTCACCGCACGCAGGCCGTCCAGGATCTTGCGCAGGTCGGTCTCGGCGGCGAGTTGCACCGGGGCGTCGGCGGCGCCCAGCCTGCGGGCGCGGTCCTGCACCTGCGCTTCCGCCTCTTCGCCGGTGACGTAGGCGACGCGGGCCCCGCGCCGCGCGAGCCCGGCGGCGGCCTGCAACAACAGCGTGGATTTGCCGACGCCGGGGTCTCCGCCCACAAGCAGCGCGGACGCGGGCGTCAGGCCGCCGCCGCAGACCCGGTCGAACTCGGAGATGCCGGACAGGAAGCGCGCCTGCGGCGGTCCCTCCGCCCCGCCGAGTTCGGTGAACACGAGGCCTTTGCCCCGTTTGCCGGTGGGCGGTGCCATGGCGCCGGGCACCACCGGGCGCGCCTGCTCCTCGGCCATGGTGTTCCACGCGCCGCACGCCTCGCACTTGCCCGCCCATTTCGCGGCGATGGCGCCGCAGGACTGGCACACGAAGATCGTCTCGGGTTTGGCCATGGACGCGACTCAGAATGTTTCTTTCGAGTGACGGTAGCGCGCGCCCGGCCCAAGCCGAAGCCGCACTGCAGATGGCGCATTGTTCACGGGGCGTCGGCGTCCCGCGCTGGCATAGACCGCCGCGCAAGGTTCCCAATTCCGCCGGATTGCCGGGACAAGGAGGGCGCATGGAAAGCGAAGCGGTCGAAGTGCGCGCCATTGCCCGCGGCCTGGCGCTGCTCACCGCGCTGATTCTGGCGACGCTGCTCTCAACCGTGCGACTGCCGGCGGCGCCGGCGCCGGGCGTGGAGCAGGAGGCCTCCGTCAGCGTCGTGCGCAAGCGCGGGCCTGAGCCCATGGCGCTCGCCGCCGCGCAGGCCCTTGCCCCGCAACAGCCCACGACACTGTCCGCCGTCAGCGCCGAGTCGGGTCAGGGCCTTGGCCAGGAAACGCGGCTGTGGGTCAACGGGCCGGGCGGCGAGATCGTGTTCCGCAACGCCGGCAGGTTCGAGCGCTGTGTTCTGGCCCGCCGGCAGCGCATGGAAGACGCCGACTGCCCGAGCGCCGCAGACCGTCGCCGCATGGTGCTGGACACGGACGCCGAAGGCGCGCGCGACGCCTAACCGAACACCACGCCGGTCGCCACCGCCGCGAAGTGCAGTCCGGCGCCGACGATGACGAAGCCATGCCAGATGGCCCGCCGGAACGGCAGCGCGTGGGCGAGGTAGAACAGCACGCCCACGGTGTAGACCAGCCCGCCCGCCGCAAGCAGCACGATGACGTTGAGCGGCATCTCCGTCGCGAACGGCCCGATCAGCGCGACCGCCAGCCAGCCGAAGGCGATGTAGACCGCGCACCAGGCGCGATCCGAGATTTGCGGCGCGAGCATCTTGCCGGCGGCCCCCGCCACGGCGATGGCCCAGACGATCCCGATGTTGATCCCGCTCCATGGCGGCTCGTAGAGACGCACGAGGAACGGCGTGTAGGAGCCGGCGATCATCAGGAAGATGGCGGCCTCGTCCATCCGGCGCAGCATACGGCGGTGCGGGGACGGCCGCGTGAGGTTGTAGGTCGCCGAGCACGCCAGCATGACCATTAGGCACAGGGCATAGAGCGCCGTGGCGATGGCGACGCTGGCGCCGCCCTTGGCCAGCGCCCAGTAGAAAAGCACGCCCCCGCCGATCACCGCGCCCGCGAGCCCGACCAGATGCACGCCGAGGTCCGCCGCGTGCTCGACGCGGTTCGGGTAGTGCTCGGCGAGCTCATGATCGTCTGCGCGCAGAAGATCGGTCAAAGACATGACTGGTGGTTAATCCTCTCAGGCGTTGATCGCCCCGTCCCTCACAACGTGTAACCATCACGGTCGGTTGCACGCCGTTGGTCAAACGCATTCGCCGCCAGGTTGGCGCGTGGCGCGGATTTCACTGCGCTATGCGAGGAGGCTGTGGTTTTTCGATCATACACGGTGGCGCAAATGCGGCGCCGCACCACGCACGGTGTCGTGATGTTGCAGCGCAGCTAGACGACGGCCTTGATCGGCCCGTCCGCTCGACCGTTGACGAACTGGTCCACCATCGGGCTGCCGCTCTGGTCGATGCTGGCCGCCGGGCCGCGCCACACGATCTTGCCCTCATGGATCATGGCGATCTCGTCGGCGATCTTCCGCGCGCTCGCCATGTCGTGGGTGATCGAGACGGCGGCGCACCCGAGATCCTTCACCATGTCCACGATCAGTTCGTTGATGGCGTCGGCGGTGATGGGGTCGAGGCCGGTGGTGGGTTCGTCGAAGAAGAGAATGTCCGGTTTGGAGATGATCGCGCGGGCGAGGCCGGCGCGCTTCTGCATGCCGCCGGACAACTCCACGGGCCGCAGGTTCGCGGTTTCGGGCGCTAGGCGCACCTTGCGCATGGTCTCGATGGCGCGCTCGCGCGCCTGGGCGCGGGGCACGCGGTCCGAATAGAGCAGGCGGAAGGCCACGTTCTCCCAGATGGTGAGGCTGTCGAACAGCGCCGCCCCCTGGAACAGCATGCCGAACTTGGCGCGCATGGCGGCGAGCTTGGCGCCATGGGCATGGGTGATGTCGGCGCCGTCCACCAGCACCCGGCCGCTGTCCGGACGCATCAGGCCCAGCGCGCATTTCAGCGTCACCGACTTGCCGACGCCGGAGCCGCCGATGATGACCAGCGACCGGCCGGGCGCCACGTCAAGCGTGACCCCGTTCAGCACCTTCTTCGATCCGAACGCCTTGACGACGTTCTCCAGCGCGAGTTTGGGCGTGCTCATGCGACGAACAGGGCCGTGATGACATAGTTGGCGGCAAGGATGAGCACCGTGGCGCCCACGACAGCGTTGGTGGCCGCGCGGCCCACGCCCAGGGCGCCGCCGCTGGAGCGGTAGCCCTGGTAGGCGCCCATCACGGCGATGATGAAGCCGAACACGGCGGCCTTGATGAGGCCCAGCGTCACGTCCGCCGCCTCCAGGAATTCCAGCGTGTTGCGCAGGTAGATGGCCCCGTTGAACCCGAGGCTGCCGGTGCTGACCAGCCATCCCCCCATCACGCCGATAATGTCCGCCACCAGCACCAGCAGAGGCAACGTCAACGTCGCTGCCAGCACCCGGGGCGCCACGAGAAACCGAAAAGGGTCGGTGGAGAGCGTCGACATGGCGTCGATCTGTTCGGTCACGCGCATGGTGCCGATCTCGGCGGCGATGCCGGCTGAGACGCGCCCGGAGAGCATGAGGCCCGCAAGGACCGGTCCGAGCTCCCGCGTGATGCCCAGCACGACGATGTTGGGCACGAACTGCTCGGCGTTGAACCGCGCCCCGCCGGTGTAAATGTTGAGCGCGAGCGCTGCGCCGATGAAGACGGCCGTCAGCCCGATCACAGGCAGCGAGTAGTAGCCGATCCGCATGAGCTGGCTGGCGATCTGGCTCACAAACCAAGGCGGCTGGACGCAGGCCACGATTGCGTGCCCCGTGAAGGCGGCAAGCCGACCGGTTTCACGCAGGATGCCCAGCGTGGCGCGTCCGATCTGGGCGAACACGTTCACGGGACAGACCTGTAGCGCCGCGTCACACGGCCGAGCGACGTGAGCACCTCGTAGGAATTCGTTCCGGCTGCGGCGGCGAGCTGCTTCAGGGGAACGTTCGGCCCCAACATCTCCACACACGCGCCCGGACGGGCGGCGTCCCCGGCGGCGGTGACGTCGAGCGTAATCAAGTCCATCGAAATGCGCCCCAGCACCGGGCACAGTTCCCCGGCGAGAACGCCGTAGCCGCGACCGGCGGCGCTGCGCAAGTAGCCGTCGGCGTATCCCAGCGCGATGGTGGCTGTCGTGATGGGCGACTGGGCAGTGAAGGTCGCCCCGTAGCCCACGGTCTCGCCGGCGGCGAGCGTGCGCATCTGAAGGATGGGAGCCTCCAGGGTCGCCGCGACGCGGAGGTCGTCGGCGGGCGCGGGCAGGTCGTTGTCGCCGTAGAGGCCTATGCCGGGGCGCACGAGATCGTAGTGAAAGGCCCGGCCCAGAAAGATGCCGGCGGTGGCGGCCAGCGACTTCCGCGCACCGGGAAAGAGGGCTGCGACGTCGGCGAAGCGCGCCGCCTGCAGCGCGTTGAGGGCATGGTCCGGCGTGCCTGAGCAGGCCAGGTGGCTCATCACCAGCGGGACGTCCACCGTCGCCAGCGCCGTGCGGGCGGCGGCGACGTCCGCCAGCGCGAGGCCCAGCCGGTTCATGCCCGTGTCCACGTGGAGGGCGGCCGCCACCGGTGCGCCGGCGGCGATCCAGAGCGCGATCTGGCGGGGATCGTTGAGCACGGGAAAAAGGCGACGCGCCGTGAAGTGGCCGATGTCGGCCTCCTCCGGGCCGTTCAGGACGTAGATTGCATGGGCGTCGCCCAGCGCCTCGCGCGCGGCGATCGCCTCGCCGAGCGTGGCGACGAAGAAGGTGCGCACCCCTTCATCCGCCAGGGCGAGCGCCACGCGACGCGCCCCCAGCCCGTAAGCGTCCGCTTTGATCACCGCGGCCGCCTCGCTGGACCCGACGCGGCGCTGGAACATCGCCCAGTTGGCCCGGATCGCCGAGAGATCGACGCGTAGCTGCGCGCGCCGGCGTGGCGGCGCTTCGCTAGTCGTATCTTTGTTCAAGATTGCCAAAGCGGGTGAACTTGCCGTCGAACGAGAGCTTCACGTCCCCGGTCGAGCCGTGGCGTTGCTTGCTTATAAAGACTTCCGCTTCCCGCTCAATGCGCCCGGTGCGCTGCACCCACTCCAGCGTCGCCTCGACGTTCTTCTCGTCGGGCTTCTGCATCATGGCGTAGTAATGTTCGCGGTACACGAACAGCACGATGTCGGCGTCCTGCTCGATGGAGCCGGACTCGCGCAGGTCCGAGAGTTGGGGGCGCTTGTTTTCGCGCGTCTCCACTTGGCGCGACAGCTGGGACAGCGCAATCACCGGCACCCGCAGCTCCTTGGCCAGCGATTTCAGGTTCTGCGTGATCTCGCTCACCTCCTGCACCCGCCCCTCGGATTTCCGCGCCGACGCGGTGATGAGCTGCAGGTAGTCGATGATCAGAAGATCAAGCCCGTGCGTGCGCTGCAGGCGGCGCGCGCGCGCCATCAGATGGTCGATGCTGATGCCGCCCGTCTCGTCGATGTGCAACGGCAGGGCGTGCAGCTCCTGCGACTTGTCCACGAGGATCTGGTACTCATCCTTGCGGATGTCGCCGGTGCGGATGCGGTAGGCCTCGATGTCGGCGGCGTCCGACAGCAGGCGGGTGGCAAGCTGTTCCGCGGACATTTCCAGCGAGAAGAACGCCACGATGCCGCCTTCCGGCTTCTCGTCATCGCTGCGGCCGCGGCGGTTGTGATCCAGCCGCGCCTTGGCGACGTTGAACGCGATGTTGGTGGCCAGCGATGTCTT
>JAIYAO010000073.1 GCA_027488965.1 Alphaproteobacteria bacterium | reverse complement strand
GGCCCAGGTTTCCACGACGCGCAGAGCGCCGTGCTCCTTGAACACCCCCGCCGCCATTTCCGCGAGTTGCCGGTAGGCCTCGCGATTGGCCTTCGGCACCGCGAGCACGAACCCGTCCACGTACGCCATGATCTCCTCCTCTATGCGGTCTTGCCCTTCAACAACGCGTAGATCGCCATCGCGTGCCCGTGGCCGAGGGCGAAATCCTGCTTGAGCCACGCCACGATGTCCCCCGCCTTCACGCCGGGCTTGAGTTTGCCCTTCTCGGTGAACCCCTTCGCGGCGGCGAGCGCCTTGAAGTCGGCGGGAGTCTTGCCGGTCTTGGCCTGGATGTTGTCGAGGTAGGCCTGGAAGGACATGCACGCTCCTTGGCGCCGTTCGTTCTCGACCAGCAAACACCGCAATGGACGCAAAGGTCCACCCCGGGAGCCCGCGCCCCTGCTGACGCCCGGGACCGGACACGCTAGACCGCCGCTCCCCCTTTCAGGAGCCGCCCATGTCCATCACCCGCTTCCAGACCGGCCCGCGCATGAGCCAGGCGGTCGTCCACGGTCACACCGTCTATCTCGCGGGCGTCGTGGCCGACCAACCGGCGGGCAAGGATGTGCGCGCGCAGGCGCGCAACATCGTCGACAAGATCGATGCGCTGCTGGCGGAGGCCGGCTCCGACAAGACGAAGATCCTCAGCGCCCAGATCTGGCTGTCGGACATGGCGACGTTCGCGGACATGAACGCCGTCTGGGATGCGTGGGTCGCGCCCGGCCACACGCCGGCGCGCGCCACCGTGGAGGCGAAGCTCGCCACGCCGGACTACAAGGTGGAGATCATGGTGGTTGCGGCGCGGTAGCGCCAGGCGCGGCGTGACTACGCGTCCCGCCGCGCCTTGCGCGGGGCCTTTGCGGCCGTCGACGGGGCCTTCTTGCCGAGGCCCATGCGCTTGGCGAGATCGGACCGGGCCTGCGCATAGTTGGGCGCGACCATCGGGTAGTCGTGCGGCAGGCCCCACTTGGTGCGGTACTCTTCCGGCGTCATCGCGTAGCGCGTGCGCAGGTGGCGCTTCAGCGATTTGAATTTCTTGCCGTCTTCCAGGCAGATGATGAACTCGTTCGTCACCGACCGCTTCACCGGCACCGCCGGCGCGCGGGATTCCGGCTCCACCGCCTCAGGCATGGCCGACAGGCCCTTGAGCGCCCGGTAGACCGTCTCGATCACGTTCGGCAGTTCGTGCGCCGCCATCTGGTTGGCGCCCACGTAGGCGGCGACGATCTCCGTCGTCAGCTCGACCAGTTCTGTACGAGTTTCCATGTGCGGCGCAGGCCCTCAATACGCGTATTTTCTGCATCCTCCTTGAAACAGGCAGATAAAGCAATGATGAAATCGAGGTGAAAAGCCTCCGATGAAGCATCGGTGGAGCATTCGCCAAGCTCAAGTCACCCCAGCCGGTCCGTCACGAGGCTCAGCGCCAGCAGACCGGCCAGCACGGCAAGCACCCAGCCCGCGTCGGCCGCAAGCCGGTGGGTGGGCCGGTCCGACAACGCCGTCCAGCGGGTGGCGAACCGGGCCGCGACATCCGCCGTGCGCGCCTCGCCCGCCCGCCACAACACATGCACCGCCGCCAGCGCCCCCGCCGCCCGCTGCACCAGCTTCCACAAAGGGCCGTGGATGAGGCGGTCGAGATCGCGGAGGTCCCCCGGCCGCTCCACGGGATAGACTTTCGCCAGCCGCGCCGCCGCCACCGCCAGGGCCGCGAAGATGCCGAGTTGGAGGTGGGTCATGAACCGGCCCCAGTCATACGGGGAAAAGCGCACCGGATCGGGCGGCAGGAAGGCGTAGAGCCACGCCGGCGCCGCGCCCACGCCCACGATCAGCACGGCGGCGAACAGCATGGCCAGTTGCGGCGCGCCGAACAGCGCCGGCGCCGGCGGTCGCTGCCGCGGCGGCGCGAAGAACGCCGCGTACGGAATCTTCACCGCCGTGTGGGCGACGGCGGCCCCCACGGCGGCGATGAGGGCGTAGTAGGCCAGCGGCCGCTGCGCCTGCGCCATCGCATCGAACACCAGCGCCAGCGACGCAAAGCCCGCCGTGAACGGCGCCCCTGCAATGGACAGCGCCGCCACCGACGCCAGCGCGGCCGTCGCCGGCATCGCGCGCGCCAGGCCGCCCAGTTCGGAGGCCCGCGCCGTGCCCGTGCGGTCCTTCACCGCCCCCAGCGCCATCGCCAGCACCACGAACGCCAGCGTGGTGGCGAACGCGTGCGCCGCCGCCGCCGCCATGGCGAGCGGCGAGCCGACGCCGATGGCCGCCACCATCACCCCGGTCTGGGCGACGAGCCCGTAGGCGAGCGCGCGGCGCAGGTCGTCCTCCGCCATGGCGTAGATCGCCGGCAGGATGGCCATGGCGAGGCCGATGACCACCAGCAGCGGCTCTCCGCCGTAGCCGCGCGCAAGGCCGTAAACGCCCAGCATGGTGGTGAACGCCGCGATCGCCGCCCCGCCCGCCGCACTCGCCCGCGGCAGCGCTTCCTTCAGCCACACGTGCGCGATGGGAAACCCCGCCTTGACGCCCAGCGCCAGCAGGATGAGCGCCCCGCCCGGCGTGGCCGGCGACAGCCGCGCGAACTCCGCCGCCCCCGTCATGCCGATGGAGAACGCCGCCCCCGACAGAAACAGGATGCTCGACAGCGCCTGCCAGCCCAACAGCCGCATCCCCGTCTCCTGCGCGGCCCAGTCCTCGCGCAGCAGCAGCAGCGCCACCGCCGCCAGCGTGGACAGCTCGGCGGCGGCGACAAAGCTCAGGAAATCGCCCGCATAGACCGCCGACAGCGCCCCGCCCGCGAGCACCAGCAGCGCCCCGGTCTCCGCCCGCACCCGCGCATCGGCGCCGTGCAGCGCGAGCATGATCGACACCAGCGCAAACAGCACGCCGAACGTCTGCGAAAGCGCGTCCAGCCGCAGCGGCACCACCCGGAGCCCGATCTGCGCAAACGCGGCGTGTTCGCCGAAGGACGGCGTGAACGCCAGCGCCAGCGCGCCGAGCGAGGCCGCAAGCGCAATGGCGCCGCGCCAGCCCTGCGGCGCGGTGAGCGCAAACAGCGCCCCCAGCAGCAGCGCAAAGCCCGGGTTGAGCGTGATCGCCGTCATGCGCCGCTATGGGGGTCGCTGTTGGGGCCGTCGCGCAGCAAGCGCGCGATCCAGGCGCCGCCGAGCACGATAAGCGCCGCAGCAAAGCCCGCGCCCGCGTAGAAACCGGTCTGGCCCTCCAGCGGCGGCCCGATGGCGTGGCGCGGCCACAAGACCTCCGCCGCCACCGAGGCGGCACCGGCGAAAAGCGCCAGGACCACCACGGCCCAGGCGGGAATGAGCGGAACCTTGAACTTCACGGCGCGCCTCCACGGAGATCGACGAGAAACCGGGCGATCGGATTGAGCCAGAGCAGCAGCATGAGCGTCGACGCGCCCGCGGCGACGGTGGGCGCGATCACCAGCAGCGGCGCGCGATCCGGCGCCGCGTGCGCCTCCGGCGCCACGGGCGCAAACAGCGCGCGCGCCACCGGCGCCGTCAGCGCCGCAAACGACAACAGCGAACACGCAGCGATCGCCAGCCCCGCCCACAGCGCCCCGTGATCGGCCGCGGCGATCATGAGCCAGAGCTTGGGAAACGCGCCGGCCAGCGGCGGCGCCCCAGCAAAGCTCAACGCCCCGCACGCCAGCGCGGCGAACACCCACGGCATGCGCCGGCCAAGGCCCGCGAGATCATCGATCTCGGGTGCGCCATGTGCGGCGTCGATGGCGCCGATGGCGAAGCAGAGCGTGGCGGTGGCGGTGCTGTAGGCGAGCAGCTGCAGCGCGGCGGCGAACCAGCCGGCGGCGAGCAGCGCGTTGTCCGCCGGCCCCAGCATCGCACCCGCCGTCACCGCCGCCAATTGCGCCACGCACAGGTACGACAAACGCTGCGACAGGTTCCGGCGACCGAATGCGGCGAGCGAGGCGCCAAGCATCGTCAGCACCGCCAGCGCCAGCACCGCGTCTGCGGCGATGTGGGCCTCAGACAACGCCGGGCCGAAGATGTGCGCCGCGATCCGCAACACGCCGAAACCGCCGACGCTGGCGGCGGTCACCGCAAACACCAACGCGCCCGCCGGCGCGCTCGCGCCCGACGCCGCCGTGATCCAGCGATGCGCGGGAAACAGCGCCGCCATGCCGATGCCCATCACGTAGAGCGCCAGCACCACGTTGGCCGACAGCGCATCGATCCGCCCCGCCAGCACCCCGCCCTGCGCGAAGGACAGATCGCCCGCCGTCACGCTGGTCCAGATGATCGCCGGCAACAGCGCGCCCATGGCGAGCGCAAGCATCAGCACGAGGTAGTACGCCGCCGCGCGCCCGGAGGCGGCGTTGGCGCTGCGGTGGGCCAGCAGGGGGAACGTGGCGATGCAGAGCGCTTCGTAGAACACGAAGAAGGTGAACAGGTTTTCCGCCAGCGCCACCCCCATGGTGGCGGCGAGCGCGAATGCGGCGAACGCCATGAAGCGCGCCGGCGCAGGATCGCGCGTCATGCGCACGAAGCCCACCGTGTAGAGCGCACACAGCGCGCCGAGGCCCGCCATGACCGCCGCGAACGCCACGCCCAGCGGATCCGCAGCGAGCGCAAGATCGAGCCCCGGCAAAGGCTGCGCGATCACCACCGCGCCGCCCGCGCCCTCGCCCACATGCAGCACGAGGCTTGCGCACACCGCAGCGAGCGTCACGGCCCCGGCGATGTGGATCACGTCGCGCAGGCCGGGCGGCTGGCGCAGCAGCGCCACAAGCACGCCGTGGACCAGCGGGACCACGACCGCCGCCAGAAGGAGGGCCGCCACGCTCATGGCGCGCCCGTCATCGCGCGCGCGGCGAGGCGCGCCACATCGAGCGGCCCTGCGCCGTTCCAGCCGAACACCAGCGTTGCGGCCACAGCGGCGAGCAAGGCCGGCGCAAACGCCGCCGCGCCTGCCGGCGCAGGCCCGATCTGGGCGGACCTTTCGCGGAAATACATGCGCTCGATGATCTGGCCCGCCACGAACACCGCTGCAAACGACGCCGCCACGACGGCCGCCGCCGCCCAGTACCAGCCGCGCGCGAGTGCGGCCTCCACCGAAAGCCACTTGCCCAGGAATGCCGCGGTGAGCGGCGCGCCCGTCAGGCCGAATGCGGCCACGCTCACGGCGGCGGCGATGAACGGACGTTGCGCGCTCAGGCCGTCCAGCGCCGCCATCGGCGCCGTGGCGCCGAGCTGCGGCCGCGCGGCGGCGGCGCCGACGACGAGCGCGAGCGCCGTCATCGCCCCCGTGGCCACCACGAACAGCGCAGCGATCGCGCCGTCGACACCGCCCGCCGCAAGGCCGATCAGTGCGCAGCCGAACTGCGCCGTGAGCGCATGCGCCGCGAGGCGACGGAAGTCCTGCGCGCCGATCGCCTGGATCGAGCCCGCGACGACGCAGATCGCCCCGAGCGCGGCCCCGCCGAGGGAGAACGCCTCGGCGAGCGCCGATTGCGGCTCCGCCACTGCAATGTCCCACACCCGGATGAAGCCCACGAAAGCCGCAAGGCGCACCACGATCATCACGAGGCCCGCAGCGCCGTGAAGCGTGTAGGCGGCCATGTCCGCGGCCCACCCGTGCATGGGCGCGAGCCCCGCGAAAGCGGCGCACGCCACCGCGAGCAGGACGAGGCCCACGAGCCCGTCAACGCCCTGCGAGGGCGCAAGCGCTGCGGCGATGGCCGCCATGTCGCCCCCGCCGGCGGCGCCGAGCATGAGGCTTGCGCCGAACAGACCCAGCGCGCCGACGCACAGGGAGACGAGCACGGCGGTAAACGCCGCCGGCGCAGCGGCGCGCGCGCGCGCCGCGCCAAGCGCTGTGAGCGCCGACCCCAGCAACGCTGCAGCGAGGAGCGACAGCACGAGGGTGGCCATGTCCGGCGTCGTCACCACGCTGAACGCAGCGCCCAGCGCCATGTGCGCAAGACCAAGCGCGATGGCCTGCGTGCGCGCGTCCACCTCACGCGACAGCACCGGTCCCGCCGCCACGAACGTGGCCGCCCCGATGAGCGCGATCAGCGCCGCCGCCCCGTCGCCGAGCGGATCGCTGCCGCCCGCAATAAGCAGCCCCGTGGCGACGCCCGCGAGCGCAAGAGCAACACCAGCGGAGACAGCCATGGCGGCCCGTCCGCCGCGCACCACCGTCAGCACCGCGCCCGTGGCGAACGGGGCCAACACGAGGATCGCATGGCCATGCATCAGGAGCGCGTCCAGCGCGGCGCTCATGCCTCGCGCTCCGCCTGGGCCATGTCCTCGTCGATGCCGGCCCGCACCTGCACCGCCGCGACGCCGCCGAACCCTTCGCGGATGCGCACCAGCACCACGAGCCCCAACGCCATGCCAGCAAGCGCCAGCACGATGGCGCCCAGTTGCACGCCGTCCCCACGCGCAGCCACGGCGAGGTGCGCCGTCGCCGCCAGCATGGCGGCGCCCGCGCCCAGCAACCGCTTCATGAGATCACGCGACGCCGCCGCCACCGCGAGCCCCGTCACGATGGCGAGCGCGGTCAGCGGCAGGTGCGCCTGTGCGAGCAGAAGCATGGGCGGCGTCATCGCCGCGCGCCGGGCGCCGCGTCGCGGCTGCGCTCCGCCTCCAGCGCCGTGGCCCGCCCCGCGATGCAGAGGAAAATGAAGGCGCCTGCGCCCGCCACGCACACGAACGCCGCTAGGTGGAGCAGCGCTCCGCCCGGGGCCAACGTCGCTGCGCCAGCCCGGGCGCTGAAGAAGTCGAACGCAGCGCCGCGCGCGGCCCACACGCCGGCGCCGGCCGCCAGCAGCACCGCCGCCGCCGCG
>JAIYAO010000091.1 GCA_027488965.1 Alphaproteobacteria bacterium | reverse complement strand
CCCCGGTCCCGCTGCGTTCGTCCCACCCTTGTGGGTCTGCACAGCGCTGTTCACGCTCAACCGCATCGCCCCCGCGCCGTTGAACACCGTGCACGACTGCCCTCCCTGCGGAGGCGATGCGTGCAATCTAACACAAGTTGGATGCTGTGGGATAAGCACGACCCCTTTTTCCGGGGCGCGACGCCGTCGCGAACCCGGAATCCATATGCGCGGTGATGCGGGAAAGGCTGCAACGACGGCGCTTTTCAAGCGTTTCACGGCGCGTATGGGCACCGGGTTCATCGCGTGCCGCGACGCCCCGGAGGAAGGTGGAGAGGGGTGCTCCTGCTCTCACTTAAGCGGCGTTAACGGGGACAAGCCCCGGTCACACCTGCAGGTAGCGGGCGTCGGCCTTCGGCTCGAGCACCACGCAGGTCAGCGGGCCGCCGTACACGGCGCCGGTGTCCACGTTGATGCGGCGGCCATCGGCGTAGGGCGCGAAATCGGGCGTCGGCGTATGGCCGTGGACCACGCGCAGGCCGTCGAGTTCGGGGCGGTCGGGCCAGCGGTCGGCCTCGAAGAAACGCGGGCTTCGGGTCCAGATGCGGACCTCGTCCTTGCACTCGGGATAGGTGACGGGATCGATGCCCGCATGCACGAACACGAGCTTGCGCGTCTCGTCCACCAGCATGGTCGGCAGCGCGCGCAGCCAGTCCGCATGTGCGGCGTCGATGGCGCGCCGCCAGTCCGGTTCGCCGCTCGCGCGCACGTAGCTTTTCACCGCATCGGCGCCGCCGTTCATCATCCAGTGCTGTTCGGCGGTGGCGTTCACGTCGTCGAAGGCGTCGAGCAGCATCTGCTCGTGATTGCCCAGCAGCGAGAACACGGTGAGGTTCTTGGCGTCTTCCGCGTCGCGCTCGAAGCCCATGGCGAGTTCGATCACCTGCCGGCTGTCGGGCCCGCGGTCCACATAGTCGCCGAGATGGATGACCGCCGCCTTGCCGCCGCGGCGGGCGTGGTCGGCGCGGATCATCGCGTGCAGCGTGGCGAGCTTGGTCGCCATGCCGTGCACGTCGCCGATCGCATAGTACGTGGTGTCCGCCGCCATCGCGCCATTCTGCGCTGGCGTCCGTCAGCCTGCAACCGGGGCGCGGCGCCGCTCCCGGGTCAGCGTGTCCCAGGTGAACAGCGCAAGGCCCGCCCAGATCAGCGCAAAGCTCGCCAGCCGCAGCGGCGTCAGCGGTTCCCCGTACGCCACGCCGATCAGGAACTGGGCGCTCGGCGCGATGAACTGCAGCATGCCCAGCGTGGAGAAGCGCAAGCGGCGCGCGCCGAAAGCGAACAGGATCAGCGGCAGCGCGGTGGCGACGCCCGACAGCGCCAGCAGCAGGCCGCGCAATGGTGAATCGTCGATGGCCAGCCCGCCGCCGTGCGTCGACAGCCACCACAGGCCGAGCATCGCAGGCCCGGCGAGGATCAGCGTCTCCATCAGCAGGCCCCCGGCCGCGGGCACCGGCGCCTGCTTGCGCACCAGCCCGTAGAGGCACCACGTGGCGCACAGCGCCACCGCCACCACGGGAAACGCGCCCAGCGCCGCGCCCTGCACCATGATGCCCAGCGCCGCCAGCGCCAGCGCGCCCACCTGCAGCTTCGTGAGCCGTTCGCCGAACAGCGTGACCCCGAACGCCACGTTCACCAGCGGCGCAAGGAAGTAGGCGAGGCTCGCCTCGATCACATGGTCGTGGGCCACCGCCCACACGTAGATCGCCCAGTTGCCGGCGATGAACAGCGACGACGCCATCAGCGCGGGCACCACGCCCGGCTGGCCCAGCGCGCGGCGCGTCTCCGCAAAGCCGCCCATGAGCATCACGCCGAGCGCCGCCGCCGGCAGGCTCCACAGGATGCGCTGCGCCAGGATCTCCCAGGCGCCCGCGAAGCCCACGAGCTTGAGATACAGCGGCAGCACGCCCCAGATGCTGTAGGCGCTCGCCGCCGCGATGAAGCCGGTGCGCGCGTCGGGGTGATCTTTCATGAGACGCGACGCCGCCGCGCCCCCATCCCCCGGTGCGCGGGGGACTTCCCCCGTGCGCTCCGCTTCGGGGGAAGAAACATGCCGGCGCTTTTCTTCCCCCGCGTGCGGGGGAAGTCCCCGCGCACCGGGGGATGGGGGCCGGCGCGAGACTATTCACCTGCAGCGTCGTCCACGGCGGCGTCCTTCGACACCGCCACAAGGCCCGGCGCGCCGCCGAGGATCACGCTCGGCGCGGTCTTGCCGGGCTGGCCCTGCAGGGCGGCGAGCACGCGCAGGTTCATCAGCTCCGGATTGCCCTTCAGCATGCGCGCAGCGTTGGCGAGCGCGCGCAGGGACGCCTGCTCTCCGCGTGCGCGCTCCAGCGCGGCGAGGCCTTCCTTCTGCGCACGCCAGAGATCGGCGTAGGCCTGCTTGGCGACGCCCACGAGATTGAGATCGCGCACGTCGGCGGAAATGATCTCCACGCCGTAGCCGGCCAGGTCGCCGGCGATCTCGGCGGCGAGCCCGGTTTCGAGTGCGGCGCGGTCGGCCAGCAGCGCATCCAGCGTGCGGTCGGCGATGCGCCGGCGCAGCACCACTTGCGCGGACTCGTAGAGACGCGACGAGAGGTTGGCGGCGGCGCGCTTCCACATGACGGCGTCGGTGATCTTCCACCGCACCGTGGCGCTCACGCGCACCGGCAGATTGTCCTGCGTGAGGATTTCCTGGCCCGTCACCGCGAAGGATTGCTCGCGCAGGTCGACGCGTTCGATCACCACGGGCGCGGGCCAAGTGGGATAGCGGCCGGGCGCCAGCGCGCCGGTGAGCTTGCCGCGTTCGAAGTGCAGGCCGGTCTCGTAGTCGTAGACGGTGACGACGCCTTTCTCGCGCTTCGCCCAGGCGCCGCCGATCGTCGCCCACGCGATGAAGGCGAGGACGGCGACGCCGACGAGCACGAAGAACGACGGGATGATTTCTTCCATCACACGCATCCGGCGAAAACTGATCCCCTCCGGCGCCCGCATCCCCGTCGCGGGGGTCTGAACCCGCAGGGCGACAGGGAGGATGCGCTCGCGCGCTGGACGCCGGAGGGGCATTGTTGGGAATGACCCTGGGTAGCAGCCAGAGCGCGGGGCAGACGCAGCCTTGAGGTTCCTACGGTTCCCCGGCTGACTCACATGCCGCGCATGGCCACGCTAGCGTCCCGGCGGATCGGAAGACAAGGCCCCCGCCGTTCCGCGTTTGAGGGACGCCGCCGCGTCTGTCATGGTCGCGCGGCTTGCAAGGGAGAGCGGTCCATGGCGCGCGTGCTGGGCATCGGGGGCATCTTCTTCAAGGCGCGCGATCCCGGCGCGCTGTCCAGGTGGTACGCCGACGTGCTGGGCATCGAGATGAACGACTGGGGCGGCGCCTTCCTCACACCGGAGGCGATGGCCGCCCACGCGGGCGCCGGGACCGTGTTCAGCCCCTTCAAGGCCGACACCACGTATTTCGCACCGTCCACGAAGGACTTCATGATCAACTTCGCCGTCGACGATCTCGACGCGGTCGTCGCGCGCGCAGCCGGACACGGCGTCGAAGCCAAGGTGCTGCCGGACGAGCCGAACGGCCGCTTCGCCCACATCGTCGATCCGGAGGGAACGAAGATCGAGCTGTGGCAGCCGAAGCCGATGGGGTGAGGGCCGCTCTCTTCCGGGGCGGTTCACGTCGTCGGCTTGCCGTAGGGCGCAGGGTTCAGAATCTCCATCAGGCGCGCGGGCGCAGCAACGGGCGCAAAGCCGAGGGCCGTGTAGACGCCATGCGCGTCCCGCGTGCCAAGCATCCAGCGCCGCAGGTGTGCGCAGTCCGGGTGGTCCCGCAGCTTGCGGACCAGGTCGCGGCCGAGGCCCTCACCGCGGTGACCCTCGCACACGATCACGTCGCAGACCCACGCGAAGGTCGCGTGGTCGGTGATCGCGCGGGCAAAGCCCACCAGTACGCCGTTGGCGTCGCGCGCGATGGCGCAGAGCGAATGGGCGCAGGCGCGCGCCACCGTTTCGCGTGGAATGCCGGGCGACCAGTAGGTCTGTGCGAGGAGCGCGTGCAGCGTGTCGATGTCCGAGGCGGACGGCGTCTCGATGGCGATGTCGGGCATGGGCTTTCTCGGCGGGACCCCTCTCCCCCTGCCGGGAGAGAGGGCTCGGTGGCGGAGCGCTTACGCCGCCAGCCTGCGGAACAGCCCGCGGTTGAGCATCAGCTCCGCGATCTGCACGGCGTTGAGGGCCGCGCCCTTGCGCAGGTTGTCGGAAACGACCCACAGCGACAGGCCGTTCTCCACCGTGGAATCCTCACGAATGCGGGAGACGTAGGTGGCGAACTCTCCGACGCATTCCACCGGCGTGATGTAGCCCTCGTCCTCGCGGTTATCGATCACCATCAGGCCCGGGCTTTCGCGCAGCAGGTCGCGCGCTTCGTCGGCGGTGATGGGCCGCTCAAACTCGATGTTCACCGCTTCGGAGTGGCCCACGAACACCGGCACGCGCACGCAGGTGGCGGTGAGCTTGATGGCGGGATCGAGGATCTTCTTGGTCTCCGCCGTCATCTTCCACTCTTCCTTGGTATAGCCGTCGTCCAGGAAGACATCGATGTGCGGGATCACGTTGAACGCGATCTGCTTGGTGAACTTCTCCTTCACGATGGGATCGTTGACGAAGATGGCGCGGGTCTGCGTCCACAGCTCGTCCATGCCGTCGCGCCCCGCGCCGGAGACGGACTGGTAGGTGCTCACCACCACGCGGGTGATCTTGGCGAGATCGTGCAGCGGCTTCAGCGCCACCACGAGCTGCGCGGTGGAGCAGTTGGGATTGGCCACGATGTTCAGCTTGTCGAAGCCCAGCACCGCATCGGGGTTCACCTCCGGCACCACCAGCGGCACGCGCGGGTCCATCCGCCAGGCGGAGGAATTGTCGATCACCACGCAGCCCGTGGCGCCGATCTTCGGCGACCATTCCTTCGACACCGCCCCGCCGGCGGACATCAGGCAAAGGTCCACGCCCGACCAGTCGAAGGTCTCCAGGTCGCGGCATTTCAGGGTCCTGTCGCCGTAGCTCACCTCCGTGCCCATCGATTTGCGCGACGCGAGCGCGATCACCTCGTCCGCGGGGAAGAGGCGTTCTTCGAGGATGGTCAGCATTTCCCGGCCCACGTTGCCCGTGGCGCCGACGACGGCGACGCGAAGTCCCATTGTCTGTTCAGTCTCCAGTGCGCGGCTGCGCCGTCGGGATATGGCATGGGTCGGCCCCGATTGCCATGCGGGGCAGGGCCTGCGTGACAGCCGCCGCCGCCGCCCGGTACACTTGGATCCAAGGGGAGGGCCGACATGACGCCGGAAATGACGTTCGAAGTCTTCAAGCTGCTGGTGGAGGAAGTGCGTGAGGCGCGCCGCGCCCGCCGGGATCTCTCCAACATGTTCATGACGCTGAACACTGCGGGTGTCGGGGCGCTGGGCTTCCTGGCGCGCGGCGATCAGCCTTCTGGCGCGGGCCTGCTGGCGTGGGCGGCGATGGCGCTGGTGCTGACGTGCCTCATCTGGCGGCTCTCCAACCAGTACTATTCCGGCATGCTCGCGACGAAGTACGAGATTCTCTACGAATACGAGAAAAAGCTCGGCATCGACCCTCTTCAGCGGGAGTGGGGCGGCCTGCCCCGGCGCGGCCTCATGAGATGGTTCTCGTTCGAGCGCGCCATGCCATTCATCTTCATTCTGGGCTATGGCGTGTTCGTGGCGTTCCACACGTCGCCGGCCGATGTGTCCGGCGTGACGGCGGCCATTCTCGCGGGTGTCCACAGGCTGCTGGGCGGCGTGCTCTAGAGGCAGCCGTACAGCGCCGCGATCAGGCGGGCGGGGCGGGGATCGCCCTGCAGGTGGTGGTCCTGGCGGTTCATCACGTAGCCGGCGGAGAGCCGCCGGTCGGGGTCGCCGAGGCCCATGGAGCCGCCCCAGCCGGAGTGTGCGATGGTCCCGGGGTTGGGGCCGTAGAGGCCGCGCGCGTTGCGCATGGGGCCGGCGGCGAACTGCACCCGGCCGGGCAGCACCAGATCGTCGTTGTCGACGCGCACCTTCGTCAACGCGTCGAACGCGTCGGGGCCGACCAGCGCTTCGCCGTTCAGCGCGCCGCCGTTGGCGTAGAGGCTGTAGAGCATGGCCACCGACAGCGCGGTGCCGTGGCCGTTGGCGGACGGGATCTCGATGCGCCGCCACACCGGCCCGCCGCGATCGGGCGCCGACCACTTCGTCATGAACGCGATGCGCTTCAACTCCGTCATCTCGCCCAGCAAGGGGGCGGTCTTCGGCTTCTGGATTTCGGCGCAGCGCTCGTGCTCCTCGTCGGGCAGGCCGATCCAGAAGTCGACGCCGTGCGGTTCGCAGATGTCGTCCGCAAGGATCTGGCCCAGCGACTTGCCGGCCGCGCGCGCCACCACCTCGCCCGCAATGTAGCCCCACGTCAGCGGGTGATAGCCGCTCTGCGCGCGGTCGGCCCACAAGGGCTCCAGCGGCGCGATGGCCGCCGACAGCGCCGGCGGGTCGAGCCAGAGCGCGGGATCGATCGGGTCCTTGAAGCCCACCAGCCCCGCCCGGTGGGACAGCGCCTCCGCCAGCGTGACCTGCGCCTTCCCGCCGGCGGCGAACTCAGGCCACACGGCCGAGACGGGCGCCTCGAAATCCAGCACGCCCTGATCGACGAGCCGCGCGATCACCAGCGCCGCGATCGCCTTCGTCGTGGAGTACACGGGCACGAGCGTGTCGGCGTCCCACAGGCGCGTCCTGTTGCGGTCGGCGTAGCCGCCCCAGAGATCGACCACCGTCTCGCCGTCCAGCGTCGCCGCGAAGCCGGCGCCAAGCTCGAGGCCCTCCTCGAAATTCAGCGCGAACGCCTCCGCGACGGGCTCGAAACCGGGGGCGACGGAGCCTTGGGTGAACATGGGCGATCCCTGATGACTTGCGGGACGATAGCGCAGTCGTCTTTCGAGAGAACCCCCGCGATCGCGGGTCGCCCATCCGCGGACGCGCGGACCTCACGGACCGGCAGGGCCCCTGGTGGAACCGCGTGCGCACCGGGCGCGTTGGATTCACGGCGGTCCGCGGGCGCCGGCCGACCCGTCACGCCGCGCGCACCACGCCCCAGGGGAATCCACCATGATCCAGCCTCACGCGGCGCCACGCGCCTTGAACCGCGGCGGCGCGCTTTTCGTCCTTGCACTGCTTGCGCTTGCGCTGAGCGCCTGTGCGGCGGGTTCGGGCGATGCCGCGCAGGCGGCGGGGGCGGGCGGCATCGCGGTGTTCGTTCTCGGCCTCTGGCACGGGATCATCGCCCCCATCACGCTGCTGGTGGCCGTGATCAACGAGATCGCACCCGGCGTGCTGCCATGGTCGCCGCGCATGTACGAGGCGGGCGCCGGCGTCATCTACGATGTGGGCTTCTTCTTCGGCATCATCGGCGGTCCCTCGATCCTGTGGGTCGGCCCGCTGCGTCGCCGCTAGGCGCCGGCGCCTACGTGTACGGCCTTGCCGTCGGCCAGGTATCGGGGTGCTCCAGTTTCTCCTGCGCGGCCACGATGGCGAGGTCCTGCGCGCCGTCCAGCAGCGTGCGCGCGATCACGTCGTGCACGGCGCCGGCCGCGGCCTCCAGCGCCACCACCACGCTCTGGCCTAGGGCCCGGCGGCCCACATAGAGCGCGGTGAACAGGTCGCCCGCGCCCTTCGGCGCGCCGGCCAGATGGGGCGCCTCCACCAGCCATGCGCCCGTCGGCGCCGCGTAAAGCACGCCCACGCCGCTCGCCACCGGCGCGCTGGTCACGATCACCGGCTTGCCCAGCGCCCGCGCGGCGGAGTGCACATCGGTCATCGTCGGCAATGGCGTGGCCGCCAGGGCTTCCAGCTCCCAGTGGTTGGGGGTCAGCACATCGGCGGCGGGCGCGAGGCGGCGGCGGATGGCGTCCTGCACGTCGGCCTTCACGAAGGCGCCGCCGGCATCCCCCATCACCGGATCGCAGACGTAGATCGCGCCGGGATTGGCGTCCTTCACCCGCGCCACCGCATCGAGGATCACGTCCGCCTGTTCGGGCAGGGCGATGTAGCCGGAGAGGATGTGGCTGACGCGGGCGAGCGCGCCGTCCGCCGCCAGCGCCTCGATCATGGACGCCAGCACCGTGGCCGGCATCGGCCCGCCGCCCGGCGCGCCGCGGTCCGGCCGGCGGCCCAGCAGGGTGGTGGGCAACGCGATGGCGGGCACGCCGAGGCGTTCCAGCGCGAAGACCGCGACCGAATTGCCCACGCGGGCCCCGGCGACTTGCGATTGTATGGTGAGGACGCTTTTCATGGACCCGCGCGCGACACGGACAGATTCGCCTCTGCGGCGTATCGTGGCAAGAGCGCCGGAGACCAGAATGTCAGCCAACCGACCCCGCCGTTCGTGCCTGTACATGCCCGGCGCCAATGCGAAGGCCCTGGACAAGGCGCGCACGCTGCCCGCCGACACGCTGATCTTCGACCTTGAGGACGCCGTGGCGCCGGAGGCCAAGGCCGATGCGCGGGCCGCGATCGTGGCGACGATGCAGCAGGGCGGCTACGGCAAGCGGGAGATCGTCATCCGCGTCAACGCGCTCTCCTCCGAGTGGGGCCGCGACGATGTGGTCGCCGCCGCAGGGGCGAAACCGCACGGCGTGCTGTTTCCCAAGATCGACAGCGCCGCCGACATCAAGGCCGCCGATGCGCTGCTCACCGAAGCGGGCGCGCCGGAGGAGACCGCCATCTGGGCGATGATCGAGACCCCCAAGGCGATCCTCAACATCCAGAAGATCGCCAAGGCGGCGAAGCGCACCCGGCTCGCGGTGTTCGTGATGGGCACCAACGATCTCGCCAAGGACATGCACGCCGCGCAGACGCCGGACCGCAGCGCGTTCCTTGCGGCGCTGTCCATGACGGTGATCGCCGCCCGCGCCTACGGCGTCACGCCCATCGACGGCGTCTGGAACGACATCCAGGACGCCGAGGGCTTCGAGGCCATCTGCCGGCAGGGGCTTGGGCTGGGCTTCGACGGCAAGACGCTGATCCACCCCAGCCAGATCGAGACGTGCAACACGGTGTTTGCGCCCACGGCCGGGGAAATTGCCTGGGCCCGCAGCGTCATCGCCGCCTTCGCCGATCCCGCCAACGCCGGCAAGGGCGTGCTCAAGGTGGACGGCAAGATGACGGAGCTTCTGCACCTCGCGCAGGCGGAGCGGATGGTCTCGATCGCCGAAGCCATCGCATCGCTTTCTCACCCCTCACCCTGAGCCTGTCGAAGAGCGAGGGGCCTGGCGCCGACGGCGGCGCTTGCTCATCCTTCGACGGGCTCAGGATGAGGGAGACAACTGCGCCGCCCTCTCACCCCTCACCCTGAGCCTGTCGAAGGGCGAGGGGCTTGGCGCCGGCGGCGGCGCTCGCTCATCCTTCGACGGGCTCAGGATGAGGGAAGTGGCCGTGCGCGCGTTCGTCTACATCCTGCGGTGCGCGGACGGCAGCTACTACACGGGCTCGCATCGCGGCGAAGATCCCGCAGCGCGCGCGGCACAGCATAACGCGGGCGCTTATCCCGAGGCGTGGACGTTTCGCCGGCGCCCGGTCGAACTTGTTTGGGCGCAGGATTTCGACAGGGTCGACGAGGCCATCGCCGCCGAGCGGCAGATCAAGGGGTGGTCGCGCGCCAAGAAGGAAGCGCTGATGGGTCGCGACTGGAACGAATTGAAACGGCTTGCGAAAGGACGTACCGGACAGGGCGACGCCACGGCGTTCGAACGGGCGTTGCGTAGAGATCGGGCGGGCCGCACCATGACCAAATCCAACCCCGGCAATTTCTTCGAGGATTTCCAGCTCGGGCAGGTGATGCGGCATGCCACGCCGCGCACCATCACCACAGGGGATGTCTCGCTCTACACCGCGCTTACGGGCTCGCGGTACGCGCTGTTCTCCGCCGACACATTCGCGCAGGCGTGCGGGCTGCCGCAGGCGCCGGTGGACCCGCTGCTGGCGTTCCACATCGTGTTCGGCAAGACGGTGCCGGACATCTCGCTCAACGCGGTGGCGAACCTCGGCTATGCGGAGGGGCTGTTTCTCGCGGCGGTATATCCCGGCGATACGCTCCACGCCACGTCGGAGGTGATCGGGCTCAAGGAAAACTCCAACGGCAAGACGGGCGTGGTGCACGTGCGCACCACCGGCACGAACCAGCGCGGCGAGACCGCGCTTTCGTATGCGCGCTGGGTGATGGTGAACCGGCGCGGCGCCGATGCGCTCGCGCCGAAGAAGGGGCCCAAGCTCGCCGTGGTGGTGGACAAGGCCGACCTGCGCGCGCCCTACGGCCTGGTGTTCGACCGCTACGATTTCGATCTCGCCGGCGCGCCGCACGTGTATGAGGACTACGCCGTCGGCGAGAAGATCGACCACGTGGACGGGATGACCGTGCAGGAGGCCGAACACCAGATCGCCACGCGCCTCTACCAGAACACCGCGAAAGTGCACTTCGATTTCCTGCAGCAGAAGGACAGCCGCTTCGGCAAGCGGCTGGTGTACGGGGGCGTGGCCATCTCCATCGCCCGCGCGCTCGCGTTCAACGGCCTCGCCAACGCCGCCTACATGCTGGCGATCAACGCGGGGCGCCACGTCAATCCGCTGTTCGCATGGGATACCGTCTATGCGTGGAGCGAGGTGCTCGACAAGGCGGAGCTTACGCCCACCGTCGGCGCGCTGCGGCTGCGGCTGGTGGCCACCAAGAACGTGCCGTGCGCGGAGCATCCCTGGAAGGACGCCGCGGGCGAGTACGATCCCGCCGTGATCCTCGATTTCGACTACTGGGCGGCGATCCCGCGCGGCGCTTCCTAGACCTGCGCGCCGGCGCCCCAAATGCTCTTGGCCAGCCGCAGCTTCAGCTGGCGATCCTCAAGGCCGTTGACGCCGCCGTTGATGCGCCGGGTGATGGCTTCGAGATTGTCGGCGTCGGCCAGCTGGTTCATGGACACGCCGTTGCGGGTGGTGCGCTTCCAGTATTCGCACGCGATCTTCACGGCGATCTCGGGCTGGGCGGCGATGTCGGGATTGTTCACGAGATCGAGGCCGAGCGCTGCGCCGTAGGTGGTGTAGTTGGCGCGGCCGGTGAGCTGGAACACGCCGCGGCCCTTGTAGCGGGCGCCATCGCCCGGCTGCGTGTTGCCCAGCGACGCGCGGCCCTCGTACTTCTGGAAGTACGCCTCGTTGCCGACCTCCACCATGTAGCGGAAATTCCCCGATTCATGGGCGCACTGCGCCATGAAGTGCGACACGCGCAGGCCGGTATTGATCTCGTAGCGCGGCAGCTCCGTCTCGAAGCCCTTGACGAGGCCGGGCAGGAATTCCGCCCGCGGGTTCTTCGCCAGGGTGACGATGTTGGCCTGCGTCACGTGCACGGGGCCGACGCCCGTGGCGGGCGGCGGGTTGAGGGGCTGGAGGTGGCCGGCGGACACGTAGCCCTGGAAGGCCATCATGTGCAGCTCCGCCTGCACGCGGAACCAGTTCGACCCCCAGGTGCGGTTGTCCAGCCGGGTGACGAACTGGCCCTTGGGCAGCACCACGAGGATCTCGGCCCCCGTATCGGGCAGCTCGCGCATGTTGAGGCCGCTGGCGGCCACCACGAACACTTCCCCGGTCATCGACGGTCCCCTTTTTGCGCATTCTGACGCTCGGGCAAGTTTAGCATTTCCCGACGGAGGCAGGCCATGGAGTCTGCTGTGGAGCGAGAAGCGCCGCAGATCGCCGTGAAGCGAGGGCGGCTCCGGTCTGGAGGCCTGCGCTACGGGGTGTCGGGCCGGCCCGTTGGCATTGGACCCCGTTCTGTGACCGCCCCTGCGCTGTCAATTCGCACCCCGCCGCGATTGACCCCCTGTCGCCGACTTCTACGATCCTGTAATTCCCACGGGAACCAAGATTCCCATCGCCGGAGCCTCCATGGCCGCCTCCTCCCCGGAGCCCAATCTGGGTGCCCGTCCGCTGGCGCCGCACCTGCAGGTCTGGCGCTGGCATGCGACGATGCTGACCTCCATCCTCAACCGGATGACGGGCTCGGGCCTCGCGGCGGGCGCCATCGGGGTGGTGATCTGGCTCGCGGCGCTGGCGGGCGGGCCGCAGCGGTTCGTGACCATGGAGGGGGTGGTGCGGTCGCTGCCCGGGCAGGTGATCCTGTTCCTGCTGGCGGTGGCGGCGGCGTTCCACTTCGCGGCCGGCGTGCGTCACCTGATCTGGGACGCCGAGCGCGGCCTTGCGCCGCACACGGCGGAGGTCACGGCGTGGGCGTCCATCATCTTCGCGGTGCTCGCGCCCATCGGGCTGTGGGCGCTGGCGGGCGGGTTCTGAGGGGCCGGGCATGAGCACCGCAACGCAGAAGCACGGCACCGGCCACTTCATCGCCGAGCGCGTCACCGCCATCGCGCTCATGGTGCTGACGCCGTGGTTCCTGATCTCGCTGGCGCTGCTGGACGGCGGCTACGACGGCGCCCGCGCCTGGGTGGGCCAGCCGATCAACGCCATCGGCGTGGGCCTCTTCATCCTCATCACGCTCTACCACACGCGCCTCGGGCTGCAGGTGATCGTGGACGACTACATCGGCAATCCCGGCACCCGGGGCATCCTGCTGGGTCTTCTCACCGTATTGACGACAGCGGCGGGGCTCATCAGCGCCTACGCGCTCTACAGCATCAGTTTCGGAGGTTGAGGGCCTTGGCTTCCAGCTACACGTTCATCGATCACACCTATGACGTCGTCGTCGTCGGCGCGGGCGGATCGGGGTTGCGCGCCGCCCTGGGCTGCGCGCAGGCGGGGCTGAAGACGGCCTGCATCTCCAAGGTGTTTCCCACCCGCTCGCACACCGTGGCCGCCCAAGGGGGCATTTCGGCGGCGCTCGGCAACATGGGGGAGGACGACTGGAAGTGGCACATGTTCGACACCGTGAAGGGGTCGGACTGGCTGGGCGACCAGGACGCCATCGAGTACCTCACCAAGAACGCCCCGGCGGCGGTTTACGAACTCGAGCACTGGGGCGTGCCGTTCTCGCGCACCGAGGAAGGCAAGATCTACCAGCGCGCCTTCGGCGGCATGACGCGCAACTTCGGCGAGGCGCCTGTGCAGCGCACCTGCGCGGCGGCGGACCGCACCGGCCACGCCATCCTGCACACGCTGTACGGCCAGTCCCTGCGCCACG
The DNA here is from genome assembly GCA_027488965.1 of Alphaproteobacteria bacterium. Classification (GTDB taxonomy): domain Bacteria; phylum Pseudomonadota; class Alphaproteobacteria; order Caulobacterales; family Aquidulcibacteraceae; genus VFBF01. Next base: position 4,949 of record JAIYAO010000091.1, on the reverse strand, counting down.
ACGTGGATTTCTTCATCGAGTACTTCGCCCTCGATCTGATCATGGACGCCGAGGACGCGTGCCGCGGGGTCACCGCCTGGAAGCTGGATGACGGCACGCTGCACCGTTTCCGCGCCCAGCGCGTGGTGTTGGCCACCGGCGGCTACGGCCGCGCGTACTTCTCCTGCACGTCGGCGCACACCTGCACCGGCGATGGCAACGCCATGGTGCTGCGCGCCGGCCTGCCGCTGCAGGACATGGAGTTCGTGCAGTTCCACCCCACCGGCATCTACGGCGCCGGCTGCCTCATCACCGAAGGCGTGCGCGGGGAGGGCGGCTACCTCACCAACTCCGAGGGCGAACGCTTCATGGAGCGCTACGCGCCCACCGTGAAGGATCTCGCCCCGCGCGACATGGTGAGCCGCGCCATGACCATCGAGATCCGCGAGGGCCGCGGCGTGGGGCCCAAGAAGGACCACATCTACCTCCACCTCGACCACCTCGATCCGAAGATCATCCACGAGCGGCTGCCCGGCATTTCCGAGAGCGCGCGCATCTTCGCGGGCGTGGACGTGACGCGCCAGCCCATCCCCGTGCTGCCCACCGTGCACTACAACATGGGCGGCATTCCCACGAACTATCACGGCGAGGTGCTGACCAAGCGCGACGGGGATCCCGATCGCGTGGTGCCGGGCCTCATGGCCGTGGGCGAGGCCGCGTGCGTCAGCGTGCACGGCGCCAACCGCCTCGGCTCCAACTCCCTCATCGATCTTGTGGTGTTCGGCCGCGCCGTGGGCCTGCGCTGCGGCGAGGCGCTGACGCCTAACGCCGCGCAGCCGGATCTCGCCGCCAACGCCGGCGACGCCCACCTCGCCCGGTTCGACCGTTTCCGCCATGCCCGCGGCGGCACGCCCACGGCGCAACTGCGGGACAAGATGCAGCACGCCATGCAGGAGACGTGCGCGGTGTACCGGACCGGGGAAACCCTCGATGAGGGCGTCCGCCGGGTGCATGACGTTTACACCGGCGCGCGCGATGTGGGCATCGCCGACCGCTCGATGATCTGGAACTCCGATCTCGTGGAGACGCTGGAGTTCGACAACCTCATCCAGCAGGCGGTGGTCACCGTGAACGGCGGCGCCAACCGCGCCGAAAGCCGCGGCGCCCACGCCCGGGAAGACTTCCCGGACCGCGACGACGTGAACTGGATGAAGCACACGCTGGCGTGGCTCGACCCCGCCAGCGGCCGCACCACCATCGACTACCGCCCCGTGCACTCCCACACGATGAGCAACGACGTGCAGTCCATCCCGCCGAAGAAGCGGGTGTACTGAACCGCAGCGGCGGGGCCGTACTGGCGGCGCGCCGGTGCGCAGCTTATCTAGGCGCCATGGCAGGTTTCGTTTCGCAACTGGGGTCCGAATTCCTCGCGCGGCGCACGCGGCTGCGGCGGGCGATCGAGGATCGTCGCGCCTCGCTGCTCGAGTTTGCGCTGCTGGCGGGGCTGGTGCTGGGCGCCACCTGCGCCGGCTTCGGGCCGAAGGGGTTCGTGGGCGGGCTCTACGGACCGTTCCTGCCGCTCGTCGCCGTGGGCGGCTATGTGGCGCTCGACGCCCAGCGCCAGCGTGCACTTGCCGCGGGGCTGGACGAGGCGATGGTGCGCACCGCCTATGACCGCCGCACGCTCTGGTTCGTCGCGGCCGTCGCCGCCATCGGGTACGCCACCTTCGTATGGGCCACCCTTGCGCCCGCGCCGTTCGAGCTTGTACCGGAGGAGCTTCCAGCCGACGCACTGGCTGTCACCATCGGCCCCTAGAAGTCGCGGTCCAACCCCGAATTCGCCGCATTCTCCGGCGATTCTAAACTCTCCGTCATGAATGAGGAGACCGGTCGATGACCGATCAGCTGCGCCTGCCGACCAGTTCGGTGGGGCTCAAGTTCCTGCTTGTCTGCATCCTCGCGGTGCTGATGGCGCTGCCGGCCTTCGCCGTGTTCGGCCTCATCTACGATCGCACCCAGCGCGCCGACGCCGCGGTCGCCGAAGTGGGCCAGCGCTACGGCGGCCAGCAGACGTTCACCGGGCCCATTCTCGCCGCCCCGTTCCGGCAGGTGATCCCCGCGCCGCCCGCCACCCCGGACAATCCCCGCCCCACCCCCACCGTGAACACCGGGTGGTACGTGGTGTTCGCCAAGACGGGCGAAGGCGTCGCCGCGGTGGATACCGACGTGAAGGCCCGCGGATCGGGCGGCCTGTTCAAGGTGCGCACGTACACGGCGGATGTCGCGTTCACCGGCGCGTTCGATCTCGCCAACGAGCCCGCCGCGGCCCCGGAGGGCGCGACCATCGACTGGACAAAAGCGGTGATGCTCGTGGGCGTCACCGACCCGCGCGGCGCCGCCGCGCCGGCGGCGCTGAAGATCGGCGCGGACCGCACCATCCCGCTCGAGCCCGGCTCCGCCTACGCCAACGTGTTTCCCAACTTCGGCGGGGCCGCCACCGTCTACGATCCGGGGGGCGCGCCCATGCCCACGGCCGGCCCCGGCCAGTGGCTGGTGGCGCGGGTGGGGGATATCGCGCGGCCGGGCGCCGCGTTTGATGTGACCACGACGCTGAAGTTCACCGGCGTGGAATCGCTCAGCCTCATCGCCTTCGCGCGTGACACGGACCTGCGCATTTCGGGCGACTGGAAAGACGTGGGCTATTTCGGCGCATTCCCGCGCAAGGAGGGCGGCGCCGAAGCCGCCGCCGGCGCGTTCGACGGCCGCTGGACGGTGCCGTTCATCGCCCGCAACCTCGCAGAGTCGGGCGACGCGACGACGCTCGGCAACCTCGCCAGCCTCAACGTGCAGGTGCGCCTGATCGATCCGGCGAACCCGTACCAGTCCGTCACGCGCGCGCTGAAGTATGCGCTGATGTTCCTCGGCGTCGTGTTCCTGGCCTACTTCCTGATGGAGGCCACCAGCGAACGCCGCGTGCACCCGGCGCAGTACATCCTCGTCGGCCTCGCGCAGCTGATCTTCTACCTGCTGCTGCTGTCCATCGCCGAGCGCATCGGCTTCGACGCGGCGTTCCTGATCGCGGCGGCGGCCACGGTGACGCTGATCGGCGCCTACGCCGGCGCGGTGTTCCGCAGCGCGCGCCGCGGCGTGCTGGCCTTCAGCGCCTTCGCGGTGCTGTACGCGCTGATCTACCTGCTGATGCGGCTGGAGGACTACGCGCTGCTGGCGGGCTCCATTGCGGCGTTCGTCACCATCGCGGCCGTCATGTGGTTCACCCGCAACCTCGACTGGTACGGGCTGGCGCGCGCGGGCGAGGGGCGGAGGGCTTAGGGCGCAGGCCTCAAGCAGCCCCCATCCCCCCGCTTCGCGGGGTACTTCCCCCGCACACGGGGGAAGAAAAAGGCGCCGATAACTTTCTTCCCCCGCATGGCGGGGGAAGTACCGGCGAAGCCGGGGATGGGGGCCGCGCCGCCGGCCGACAGCGCGACATCGCTTCGCTTGACCCGGCGCAGGCGAGCCGCCACGTTCCGCGTACATCCTACAGGCAGGTCATGGTCCAGCTTACGCTACCGCAGAACTCCCGGGTCAGGACCGGCGGGCGCTTCCCTGCGCCGCAGGGGGCCACGCGCACGCGCACGTTCAAGGTGTACCGCTACGATCCCGAAAGCGGCGACAACCCGCGCTGGGACACCTTCGAGGTGGATCTCGACGCCTGCGGGCCGATGGTGCTGGACGCGCTCCTGCACATCAAGAACACCATGGACTCCACGCTCACGCTGCGCCGGTCCTGCCGGGAGGGCGTGTGCGGTTCGTGCGCCATGAACATCGGCGGGCGCAACACGCTGGCCTGCACCAAGGGCGTGGACGAAGTGCCCGGCCGCGAGGTGACGATCAGCCCGCTCCCGCACCTGCCGGTGATCAAGGACCTGGTCCCGGACCTCAGCAATTTCTACAAGGCCTACCAGTCCATCGAGCCCTACATGAAGGCCGATGCGCCGCCCGAGAAGGAGCGGCTGCAGAGCCCGCAGGACCGCGAGAAGATCGACGGCCACTACGAATGCATCCTGTGCGCCTGCTGCTCCACCAGCTGCCCGTCCTACTGGTGGAACTCCGACAAGTACCTCGGCCCGGCCGCCCTCCTGCAGGCCAACCGCTGGATCGTCGACAGCCGGGACGGGGACACCAGCCACCGCCTCGATGCGCTGGAAGATCCGTTCAAGCTGTACCGCTGCCACACCATCATGAACTGCGCCCAGGTCTGCCCGAAGGGCCTGAACCCGGCCGCCGCCATCGCCCACATCAAGAAGGCCATGGTGGAGCGGAGGGGGTAGGGCGCTCGATCATATAAAGACTTCTTTATATCTTTATTGCCCTGCCCGCCCGGGCCTGCTAGACGCTCCTCCATATCAGGAGCTCCCCCATGTCCACCGCCTTGGCCGAAGGGCCGAACCACGTCGTCCGTGACCTTTCGCTGGCCGAATTCGGCCGCAAGGAAATCAGCCTCGCCGAAACCGAGATGCCGGGCCTCATGGCCACCCGCGCGGAGTATGGCGCGAGCCAGCCGCTGAAGGGCGCGCGCATCGCCGGCTCGCTGCACATGACGATCCAGACGGCGGTGCTGATCGAGACGCTCGTCGAGCTGGGCGCCTCGGTGCGCTGGGCTTCGTGCAATATCTTCTCCACTCAGGATCACGCCGCCGCCGCCATCGCCTACAACGGGACCCCGGTTTTCGCCAAGAAGGGTGAGACGCTGGAGGAGTACTGGGAGTATACCCATCGCATCTTTGAATGGTCCGATGGCGGATACACCAACATGATCTTGGATGACGGCGGGGATGCGACCCTGTTGCTTCACCTTGGATCGAAGGCGGAGAAAGACCTGTCGGTACTGGACAACCCCGGCTCGGAGGAGGAAACCATCCTCTTCGCCAGCATCAAGGCCAAGTTAGCGACCGACCCGACCTGGTACT